>CAVEJT010000006.1:0-33824 GCA_963616135.1 Bacteroidaceae bacterium
TGTAGGTATTATATTTATAAATAATGGATTAAGTATAAATTTTATAATATTAATAATAATTTCACCAGTAATATTATATATTTATATTAGGCAGAATAAATTATTAAAATATACATATTCAAATTATTATGATGTAGAACTTATTAAGGGTAAGAAAAGTTATAAATATATAGGATACATGGATAGTGGTAATGTACTTGTAGATAGTTTAACTAATAAAAAAGTAATATTAATAGATAAAAGAAAAATACTTTTTAATATAAAAGAGTTTAGATTAATTCCTTATATGGGAGTAAATGGTATGAATATGATTAAAGTAGTTAAAATTGATAAACTTATATTTAATAATAAAGAATATGATAATGTATTGTTAGGTATTATGGATAATATTAGTTTAGATGGTGTAGATATAATATTAAATAGAAAATTATTGGAGGAATAATATGATAAGAAAAATAATAAATAAAATAAAAGAGATATTAGGAAATTTTGGTATATATTTTGTAGGTAGTACTGATAAATTACCAGAACCTTTATCTAAAGAAGAAGAAATAAGATATGTAGAATTGTCACAAAATGGAGATGAATTTGCTAGAAATAAGCTTATAGAACACAATCTTAGATTAGTTGTATTTTTATCAAAAAAATATGAAAATACAGGTGTTGATTTAGAAGATTTAGTAAGTATAGGTACTATTGGTCTTATAAAGGGAGTTAATACATATAAATTAGATAAAAATATAAAGCTTGCGACTTATGCATCTAGATGCATAGATAATGAAATACTTATGTTTTTAAGAAAAAATAAAAAAAGAAGAGGGGAAATTAGCTTTGAAGATAGTTTAAGTTATGATAGTGAAGGAAATGAACTACACTTAGAAGATATTTTAGGAACAGATGATGATGTTGTAACACGTGGATTAGAAGAAGAAACCGAAAGGAAGATATTATATCAAGAATTAACAAAATTAAATGATAGAGATAAAGAAATTATGTCTATGAGATATGGGTTATTAGGTAAAAGAGAAATGACACAAAAAGAAGTTGCTGAAAATTTAGGTATCAGTCAGTCATATATATCAAGGATAGAGAAAAAAGTTATAAATAAATTAAAGATACAGAATAGATAATTATATAATATTGTGATATAATTAAATAGGTGATAGAATGAATGATTTAATTAATTTAGATCCAACATTTACTGAAAGTGGGTTTAAAACAAAAGTAGATAACATATTTGTAATGTTACATATGTCTCTTATGACAGATAATATGAAAAGAGTAGAACATTTTTTGAACGATAATGTATTTAATGAATTTTCAAATAGATTAAATACCTTAAATTCAAATAATGAAAGACAAATGTTTGATGAATTAAATGTAAAATCAACAGATATAATAAATGTAGAAATAACAGATGATAAATATATAATAACGGTAAGAATTATTTCTAGATATATGGATTATATTGTAAATAAAGAAAGTGGAAAATTTATTAGAGGCAATAATAGTTCTAGAATAGAAAAAGAAAATATTTTAACTTTAGAGAAGAAGAGGAACGCTAAAACACAAGGTATGGTTAGATATTGTGCGAATTGTGGGCATCCTATGGATGTAAATAGAACAGGTTATTGTGAGTATTGTCATACTACATATAATCAAGAAGACTATGATTGGGTACTTACAAATATAATAACTAGGTGATGCATGAGAATAGGTGTATTTGATTCTGGTATAGGTGGGCTTACTGTACTTAAAACTTTAATAAATAAATATCCTTGTCATGAGTATATATATTGTGGTGATACAAAAAACATACCATATGGAGAAAAGAGTATAGATGAATTAAAACAATTATCTTCTAATATTATTAATTTTTTGATAAGTAAAAATGTTAATATAATTATAATAGCATGTGGTACTGTTAGTTCTAATATATATTCATATTTAAAAGATAAATATAGTGTACCTATATATGATATAATAAGTCCAACAATAAACTATATAAATAATTGCAATTATACTAATATAGGGGTAATTGGTACAAAAAGGACTATAGAAAGTAAAGTATTTTCTAATACAAATAAAAATATTAAAGAAATAAGTTGTCCAAAGTTTGTACCAATTATAGAATCTAATGATATATCAAAAATAGATGATTGTTTAGATGAGTATTTAAATAATTTAAAAGATTGCGATTTAATAGTACTTGGATGTACTCATTATCCTTTAATAGAAAATAATTTAAATAAATATTTTAATAATAAGGTTAAATTGTTAAATATGGCGGATTGTTTACCTAAAATAGACTTAGTAGAAACTCATAAAAATATTGAATTATATTTTTCTAAGTTGGATTATATAACAAAAAATAATATAGATAAAATAATTAAATATAATTATATAGAAGAAATACAATTTAATAAATAAAAAGTCTTATAAACTTTATAGTTTTATAGGACTTTTTTTGTATTCTTTTTCTATAAATTCTTTTTTATTCTTAATTTTTTTATTTAACGATAATATGTTATTTATTTTTAAATCTGTATAAAGGTATTTAGGATCAAACTTAGTAAGTATAGGTATATCTATACTTTTTTTAATATTATTTAAAATTTGTTTACCGCTATCATTAAATCCCAATAATCTAATATAATCTAATTCTAGATTATTAAATTCTTTTTTTTCTAAAGATAATAATATAAATGTAAGCATTCTTTTAATTCTATTATAAGTATACCTTTTAGTTTTAATATTATTAATTAGTTCTTCTAGTGTATTAGAAGAGTCTATATATTTTTTGATTCTATTATGGAGTGGAATATCTATTCCTTGATAAATAGTAAGGTCATCACAACTAATTATTTTATATTTTAGATAATCAAAATAATCATCTATAAAAATAGAACTTTTTAAATATTCATATTCTTCTTTTGGTATATAATTGCTAAAATCTTTATTATTTTTTATAAGCTCTCTAATACTTGTTGCACTTGTAATAATACCTTCTATTTCTTTTGAATTAAAATCACTATTTCTTTTTATAGTTATTGGTTCAATATTATATTTATTTTTAGTTATTTCTTTAACATAACTAAGTCCTAATAAATCATTTGGAGTAGATACTGTATTCCCACATATGTGCTCTAAAGCTTTTGACATTGCTGTTGGGTAATTTATACCTTCATTTAAATACTTTTTAACCAAACCATCATATTCTTTATTATTAAGTTGAATGTTAGCTAAATCAGTTAATAGAGTTAAATTGTTAGATTCACTACCAAATACGAGTTTATCACAATTTAATTTGTTTAATATAGCAACTGCTCCTTTAGCAAACCAGTCAGCACTCTGAATAAATTTAAATGGAAGTTCAACAATTAAATCAACTCCATAATTTAGAGCAATCTCTGTTCTTTTCCATTTATCAATTAAAGCTAAATCTCCTCTTTCAGTAATCCAACCAGACATAACTAAAACAATAGAAGCATTTGGATACATTTTTTTAATACTTTCTAAATGATATAAATGTCCAAAATGAAAAGGATTATATTCACAAATAATTCCAACAGTCATAAAATCACCAACTTTACTATAACACATTTTTATCAAAATAAATACACAAATTTTTTAAAAATATGACAAAATTTTATCATAAAGATAATTTATAATTATTATAGAAAGGAGGAAGAATGAATATAAAGATAATAGGCTACAATTGTAGTAACGGGATAAA
Organism: Bacteroidaceae bacterium; assembly: GCA_963616135.1. GTDB lineage: Bacteria > Bacillota_I > Bacilli_A > RF39 > UBA660 > UMGS1613. Next base: position 3,737 of record CAVEJT010000006.1, read on the forward strand.
ATTAAAGAAAAACATTTCAAAAATAAACGAATATAATATTAATCTTGAGCTATTAGAAGGAGATGAGTATTTAAATAAATATAATATAAAGAACGTACCTGGACTTATTATAAATGAAAAAGTGGTAAGTGAAGGAAAAGTTCTTAATGATAAAGAAATAATAAGAATGATAAAAGTTTTAAGCTAAGTCTTGCATTTTTTCTAATTTAAATATATAATGGTAAAGTCAAACGGAAAACAGGTGATATTATGAATTATAATTTAATAAGATTAAATAATAATATAGATAAGTCTATACCAATAAATGAAACATATTCTTTTACTCAAGATGAGTTAAAAGGAACTGATTTACTTAAACTTGATGATGTTAAGATAAATGGAGAATTGTTTAGAAACAGTTTAGGGAATATAGAACTTAATGTAGATGTGGAGGGTGTTATGGTGATACCTTGCGCAATTACTTTAAAGCCTGTAGATTATCCATTTGCAATCACAATTAGTGGAGAATTAGACGAATTAGTCGAAGAATTTGACGAAAATCAAATAAATTTTCAAAATTCTATTGATATTTTGCCAATAATATGGGAAAATATATTAATGGAAATTCCAATGCGAGTTGTAAGTGAAGAAGCAAAGGGGCAAGAAGTAAACATGTCTGGCGATGGTTGGAGCTTTACAACTGGTGAAGAAGAAAAAGTAAGTCCACTTAGTGAGCTTATGGATATGTTAGATGATAGTGAGGTGAAATAAATGGCTGTACCATTTAGAAAAGTAAGTAATACTAGAGGTAGAAAAAGAAGAACACATTATAAAATAAGTGAAAATGCAACAGTTAAATGTCCAAAATGTGGTGAGGAAGTAAGACCACATAGAGTATGCTTAGCTTGCGGAACTTATAAAGGTAAAGATATAGTAAAAAAAGAAGAAACTAAATAGTCTTCTTTTTTTGATTTATTAATAATAAATTTGATAAAAAATAAATTTTGTATTCAAAAAAATTTTAATATATGTTATAATCTAATTAGTTGAAGCAGAAATAGTAATTATTTTAATGGTAAATAGAAATTTAGTGGTTGATGAAAACTAGGCAAGTTAAAATAATGAAGTACCTTTCAATACGGTAATGCGTTATAGTTAAGAGATAATATTAAATATTATGAAGTAGGGTGGTACCACGTGTTTCATGTCCCTATATTTATAATATTTTTTTATTTATAAATAATAGGAGGGTATATGATAAAAAGAGTTATTTTTGATTTAGATAATACTTTGATAGATTTTCCAAAAGATTATGAAATACATTTTCAGAGTGTTCTAGATAAACATAATTTAAATATTAAAGGAAAAGATTTATTTAAAGCAATTGGATCTTATGAACTAGATGAAAATACTAAATATTATGAAATAGATAAACTATTAAATACAGTAAATAAAACTCTGAATTTAAATTGTACGAAAGAATTACTAGAAGATTTTTTTCAAATGTATAATAAGTTAATAACTCCAGTAACTAGTGGTGTGATAGAAACTTTAGAATATTTGAAAGACAAATATGAACTTGTTATATTAACTAATTGGTTTACTAATTCACAAAAAGAAAGATTAAAAGAAGCTGGAATACTTAAGTATTTTGATAAAGTTTATGGTACAGATATTATACCTATGAAACCTTATAAAGAATGTTTTAGTGAAGTAATAGGAGATTTAAAACCCAATGAGTGTGTTATGATTGGAGATAACTTAAATATAGATATAAAAGTGCCATATGAAATGGGAATGAATGTATTTCATTTAAATAAATTTGGTAATACCAAATATCCTACGATTAGAAAGATTGAAGATTTAAAGGAGGAATTATAATGGAAATAAATAAATATATAGATCATACTAATTTAAATAATACAGCAACTCTAAAGGATATAGAAAAACTTTGCAATGAGGCAATAAAATATAAGTTTGCTAGTGTGTGTGTTTATCCATACTATGTAACTCTTGCTCATAATTTACTTAAAAAATCAAATGTAGATGTTTGTACGGTAATAGGTTTTCCAAGTGGAATGAGTACAACAGATACAAAGGTTTTTGAAGCAATAAATGCTGTTGAAAATGGTGCTGATGAAATAGATATGGTAATTAATATTTCAGCACTTAAAAATAAAGATTATGATTATGTAAAAAATGAGATAGAAGAAATTAGAGATGCAATAGATGGTAAAGTGTTGAAGGTAATAATTGAAACATGTTTACTTACAAAAGAAGAAATAATTAAGATGACTGAAATATGTAATGAAACATTTGTTAATTTTATAAAAACTAGTACAGGTTTTAGTGATTATGGAGCTAGAGTAGAGGATGTAGAGCTTATTAATAAGTATAAAAACGACGTTTTAGAAATAAAAGCAAGTGGTGGAATTAGAAGCTTTGAGGCAGCAAGTGATATGATAAATGCTGGGGCAACAAGATTAGGCACTAGTAGTGGTGTTAAAATTATGGAATGTGATTGTAAGCATGACCATCAAATAGAAGAGGAGAGATAATATGACATTATTTGAAGATTTGAAATGGAGAGGGCTTATTAAAGATATAAGTTCACCAGATATAGAAAAAAAATTAAATGAGGAAAGCTTAACTTTTTACATTGGTACAGATCCAACAGCTGATAGTATGCATATAGGGCACTTTTCAAGTTTCTTAATTGCTACTAGATTGGCTCGTTATGGACATAAACCAATATTGTTAATAGGTGGTGCTACAGGGTTAATTGGTGATCCTAAGCCATCTAAAGAACGTCAAATGATAACTAAAGAGGCTGTAGAACACAATGTTTTAGGATTAACTCGTCAAGCAAAAGAAATATTTGGCTTTGAAGTTGTAAATAATTATGATTGGACTAAAGACATAAATATACTAGATTTTTTAAGAGATTATGGAAAATATATTAATGTAAATTATATGTTAGATAAAGATATAATTAGTAGAAGACTTGATACAGGTATTACTTTTTGTGAGTTTGCTTATACAATTTTACAAGGAATGGATTTTGTACATTTAAATGAAACAAGAGGAGTTACACTTCAAGTAGCTGGCTCTGATCAATGGGGTAATATAACTACAGGTATAGAATTAGCACGCAAAAAAAATGATGTAGAATTATATGGTATGACAATGCCTTTAGTGTTAGATGCAAATGGTGTAAAATTTGGTAAAACAGAAGGTAATGCATTATGGTTAGATAAAAATAAAACATCTAGTTATGAATTATATCAATACTTAATTAATACGGATGATAAATGTGTTATTGATTACTTAAAAAAATTAACATTTCTAACAAAAGAAGAAATAGAGCAAATAGAAGAGAGTCATAATTCTTCGCCAGAAAAAAGACTTGCTCAAAAAACTCTTGCACGTGAAGTTATAACATTTTTACATGGTGAAGAAGAATTTAATCATGCCCTTAGCATGAGTGAAGCTTTATTTAGTGGAAATGTAAAGGGCCTTACATCATCTGAAATCGAATTATGTTTTAAGGGTGTTCCTACATTTGAAATAAATGAAGAAATTCCTTTAATAGATTTATTAATTAACAATTCTATAGCTTCATCAAGAAGAGAAGCAAGGGAATTTTTAAATGGAAATGCTATAAGTATAAATGGAGATGTAGTCAATGATGAAAATATGATTATAAATAATTCCATCGCAATAGATAATAAAGTAATCGTTATAAGAAGAGGTAAGAAAAAGTATTTTTTAGGGATTATTAAGTAATCCTTTTTTCTTTAAAATTAAAAAATTGTTAAACTTGACAAATTTAAATAATAGTGTTATTATATAGGGCATTAAAAAGCAAGGGGGATTTTTATGTACGAAGAAAGAAAAGATAAATTTTCATTTAAAAGCTTTTTCTTAACAATTTTATTAGTGCTTTTATTTATATTTTTAATGTTATGGTTGTTTCCCACCAAATGGGATGTAAATAAATTACAAAGTACTTATGATTTGGAAAGATTATCAGTTTTATATGATGAAATATTTGCAAATAATGTAGGAAGAATGAAAGATGCTGCTATAGGGTATTTTACTAATGAAAGAATGCCACAAGTAGTAGGTGAATCAAAAAAATTAACTTTACAAGAAATGTATGATTTACATTTAGTGTTAAAGATGAAAGATAAAGATGGTAAGGCTTGCCATGTAACTAAATCATATGTTGAAATGACTAAGTATTCTGAAGAATATAGACTTAAAGTTAACTTAAGTTGTGGAGATGTAGAAGATTACATAATTGTATATTTAGGATGTTATAATTATTGTCCTGGTGGAATTTGTGAAAAAAGAGTACCAACTCCATCAAATGTTACAAAAAATGAAGAACAAACTATAAATCCTGAAAATCCAGAAAGATATAGTTGTCAAGTAGTAAATGGTAATTATTATGATAAAAATGGTAATATAGTAAATAAACAAGCTTATGAATTATCTTGTAATGGTCCAACTCCAATAACTAAAAAGTATTTATATGAATATAAATTAGTAACTGATGATTGTGAGAATTGTAATAATTGGTCAAAATGGCAGAAAGAAGCTGTAACAGAAACTGATACAGTTAAGGTTCAAACTAAGACTGAAAAAGAATTTACAGGAAATAAAGAAGTAAAAATTCAAACAGGAACTAAAACAGAGACAGTTGTCGTAGGGACAAAAAATGAAGAATATATCAAAAAGTATATTACAAAGTTGGTATATAAAGGCAAAAAAGATGTATGGGCCGGAACTACAACTAAGAAGGTTACTGAGGAAGTTCAAGTAGGTACAGTAACTACAAAAATAGGCGTAGAATCAGGAGCAAGGGTTCCAAATAATACAGCTACTAGAATATATAAACAAATAAGTGTAGATGAAGTTGAATCTTGTTCATACTGTACAAATAATTTATTATATACTTGGGAAATTTATGAGGTAACTCCAGTAATGGATGTTGTTGAAAAAGAAATAACAGTACCTGTTTATAAATCGGTAGATGTATTTGAAGAAGAGCAGGTACCAGTTTACGGATATAGGAAAGTTGATATTACAGAACAAGTTACTAAACCGGTATATGAAATTATTAAAGTTCCAACATATAAAGATGTAACTTATTATAGATACAGAACTTGTACATTCGTTAAAGGTATTACAGATATTAAATGGAGTGAAAGTAAATTTGATTCTAATTTAATAGGTAAAGGATATAAATTAACAGGAAATGTCAAGGAAATATAAAAAAGTGTTTTATGCACTTTTTTTGCGCCTTTTTCGTTTGACAAAAGGTGCTGTATATGTTAAGATTATTATAGTAGATTAGAGTAACATAGGAGGTGAACTATGAAAGAAACATATATATTTGATTATGTAAATGAGAATGAATTCAAAAAGTTAGAAAGGGCTATTAAAAAATATAATATGTTAGCTTACAAGAAATTATATTTTGAATATTATCCAGCTTTAAAAGAAGGAAATTTTTTAGGAAAAGTTATTTCAACTAATCAATCAAATAACACTACAACTTATGAATTAAAACTACCAACTGATGCTATGTTTTCAAAAGTTCACGGTGATATTAAATTATATTATTTAGTTTATAACAATGATCGAATAGTTATGCTAGATAAATTTGAACCTATGGATATTTTAAGTGAGGGGCATGCTTCAGAATTAGTTACATATAAAGGTGTAATGGTTTCAAAAGAACATGCTGAAAAAGATATGTTTAAAATTAATTTATTAAATATGATTCAAAAATAAAAAAAGATAAACTTTGTCTTTTTTTATTTTAATCAATTTTTAAAATTAATTATTTATATCGTATTGTATCTAGATTTTGTTTTGTTAATAGTTTAGTGTATACTAAAACAAAATTTCATTTAAACAAAAAGCACTTGTACAAAGAACAAATGTTTGTTATAATTATATATAGGAACACTTGATAGTTGGGTGGAGCCAAACTTCTTGAAAGAAGGGAGGCGAGAATATGAACAAGAAGGATTTTTTAATTCTATCTCTAGTAATAATTATCTTCCTTTTACTATTCTTACTATTTATAGTATTAATATAAAAGAAATCCACCTAACTCAGCAATGATTTAGGTGGAAACCAAATTTATGGCAACACTCAACATGCGATATTAAGTGTTCCTTTAATATTTTATGAAGATTTCTTCATCTATATACATAATAACATAAAAACGACTTTTTGACAAGTCGTTTTATTTTTTACTCGAAAAATTCGAGTTTAGTATCAATCTGGTGCGAGTGAAGGGACTTGAACCCCCATGCCGTAAGGCGCTAGATCCTAAGTCTAGTGCGTCTGCCAATTTCGCCACACTCGCAAATAAAAAATGGTGGATCTTGTAGGACTCGAACCTACGACCGCCCGGTTATGAGCCGGATGCTCTAACCAACTGAGCTAAAGATCCATCGACTTAATTAATATATCATATATTTTTGTAACTTGCAATACTTTTTAATAAAAAAATTTAACTTTTGTAAAGATGTTATAATTAAAAAATATAATTACAAAAATTTTTAACTATATTAGTCATTCAAAATAATTTCAATTGTTTGAATATATGTTTTTTTATTGATATACACGAAAAATATATAAATATGAATAATTTGACAAAATGGATTAAATGTGTTATTATATGCAACATCTAAGGGGGAATATTATGAAAAAGTTAGATAAGATAACTAGTTTAAAAATAGCGGCTTTATCACTAGCTGGGCTTATTACTGTAACAGGTTTGTCTGGATGTAAAAAAGATAATAAAGCAAATGATATAAACGGTGATAATTCTATTATTTCGATGGAAGATTTAACCAATTCTGAAATACAAAAGTTAATGGATTTATTACCAGGAGTAAATAAAGAAACTATAGAAAATGCATCTCTTATAATTTTATTAGATAAGTTAGCGCCTTTAAATGAAAATGGACAAATAAATGCTGATAATCTTTCTAAATTCAAAGGAAGAATAGATTCTGATAATATGATTAACGATTTTAATTCTGTTCAAAGTATTTTAATTCAAGCTATGATAGATGAAAAAAGTTTAATATCTACCAAAGATTTATTTTATGAAAACGATTCTAAAATACTTGGTTATATTGAGGGTATTGTTAGTAATTTAATAAGTGGTGCGAATTCTGGGAATAAAGATGTTGTTCAAGCTGAATATAATAAACTTAAAACTTTATTCGTTGATGAGAAAGATTATACAGTAGATGGATTTACTTTTGGAATTTGGGATTTAAGTGATTCAGCTAAGGCTTTTGCCACTATGGATGCACAAGTTGCTACATATTATGCAAAAAGTTATGTATCAAATGAAGATCTTACTTCAATGGAATCTAGAACCCATGATCAAAATAATAAAGCTTATATTAAGAGTAAATTAGAAGTTTTAAGAAATATGATGAATGAAGAATCTAAAATAGATATACAAAAAGAATTTAATGATAAATATAAAGAAATAAGTAATTTATTAAATAATAAAATTTCTGTAAGTAATAAAACAGTAAAAGATTTAATCAAATTTATGAATTTAAAATACTTATCTTCTGATTCTATAGCTACTAAAGATAGAAATTCTATATTAGGTAATTATGATAATAAAGATATAGAGGATGCACTTCTTGCTATTGATGCAATTTGTAGTTATAATTTACAAAATTCTAATGATGCAATTTTATTCTCAAATTTCTTATTAGATAGTTATAAGAAAACTGAATCTGGAAAAATTGATATAGCTGCTCTTGATTTTACTTTACATAAATCTATTATGACTTTAAAAACTGTTAATAGTGATGCCTCTTATGGTAATATAGATGGTAATGGATATTTTAAAAATTTATATAAAGTTTTAACTAAACAAAATTTTACTCATGAGTATTATGATGAAAATAAAAAAATTGTAAGTAAACAAGTATCATGGCAAAATATAAGTGATGGTGTAAATTTTGTTGATAATGAAATGATTAATTATACTTTATCTAAATTACCAAATATTAAAGAGTTAGATTCTTATAAAAAATTATCAAATGAAAACTTGGTTCAATCTATTCAATATATTCAAAATGTAATGACTGGAGAATGTAGAAAAGTTGATTTTGTTAAATAAAAGTACTTTTGTACTTTTTTTTTGTTAATATAAATATAAGTTATGATATAATTAAATAGGAAGTGATTTTATGAAATTATATAATACGTTGACTAGAAGTATTGAAGAATTTGTTCCAAATAATAAGGATATGGTTACTATGTATACTTGTGGACCTACTGTGTACCATTATGCACATATAGGTAATCTTAGAACTTATATAATGGAAGATGTTTTGGAAAAAAGTTTAAATTATATAGGATACAATGTTAAAAGATGTATGAATATTACGGATGTTGGGCATTTAACTAGTGATGCTGATACAGGTGAGGATAAGATGCTTAAGGGGGCTAAAAGAGAACATAAATCTGTTCTTGATATAGCACGTATGTATACTGATGCTTTTAAAACAGATTGTTCTAAGTTAAATATTAAGTGGCCTAGTATTGTTGTTCCAGCAACTTCTTTAATTGATGATTATATAAAGTTTATAAAAAAATTAGAAGAGACTGGTTATGCGTATGTTAGTGGTGGTAATGTTTATTTTGATACATCAAAATTAAAGGAATATTATGTTCTTACTAACCATACTGAAGATTCATTAATCGAAGCTGTTAGAACTGATGTTGAAATTGATTCAAATAAAAAAAATAAAAATGATTTTGTCCTTTGGTTTACTAAATCTAAATTTGATTCTCAAGAACTTAAATGGGATTCACCATGGGGAGTTGGATATCCTGGATGGCATATTGAGTGTTCTTGTATTTCTCTTAAGTATTTAGGAGAAAATTTAGATATTCATTGTGGTGGGGTTGATAATATTTTTCCTCATCATACTAATGAGATAGCGCAGACTGAAAGTTATATAGGCCATAAATGGTGTAATTATTGGTTTCATCCAGAACATTTAAATGATAAATCTGGTAAAATGAGTAAGTCAAAAGGGGAATTTTTAACTGTTTCACTTTTAGAAGAAAAAGGATATAATCCTATCGTATATAGATTGTTTTGCCTGCAATCTCATTACCATAAACAATTAGTTTTTTCTTATGATTCTTTAGATAGTGCGGTTAATACATATAATAAGCTTATAAATAAAATAAAATCTATAAAGAGTGATGATAGTAATTTAAATACTGATGAATTTAATAAGTATAAATCAAAATTTAAATATGAACTTGAAAATGATTTAAACACTTCAAATGCTTTAACTGTTCTTTATGATGTTATTAAATCTGATATTAATAATACTACTAAATTAGAACTTATTAAAGATTTTGATAAGGTATTAAGTTTAAATTTATTAACTAATGATGAAGTAGATAAAGATGTTTTAGATTATATAAATAGCAAAATAGAAGAAAGAAAACAAGCTAAGAGTAATAAGGATTATGAGAGAGCCGATTTAATAAGAAAAGAGTTAGAAGATAAAGGGATTATTTTAAAAGATACAAGAGAAGGTACAATTTATGAAATAAGATAGTTTTCTATCTTTTTTTATTTGACAGTAATTTAAAAATTGGATATAATGAGGATGGTGATGGTATGAATGGTGTGTTCATAATAGATAAACCTAAAGGTATCACTAGTAGAGATGTGGTAAATAAAATATCAAAAGTAATTGGAACAAAAAAGGTAGGACATACAGGAACACTTGATCCACTTGCTACTGGAGTTCTTGTAGTATGTGTAGGGGTTGCTACTAAATTAGTAGATGAACTTACATCTATGGATAAGGAGTATATTGCAACCGTTACTCTAGGTGTTAAGACTGATACTCTAGATATAGAAGGTAAAGTAGAAGAAGATATTTCTTCTATAAAAACTAAAGATGAAATAGTAAAATGTTTAAATAGTTTTAAGGGTGTTTACTTACAAGAAGTACCAAAGTATTCAGCCATTAAAGTAAATGGTAGAAAATTATATGAATATGCAAGAGAAGGTATCGATATAGAATTACCTAAAAGAGATGTAAATATTAAAGAGATTGAACTTGTAAATGATATTATTTATGACAATAATAAAACTATTTTTTCGTTTAGATGTTGTGTAAGTAAAGGTACATATATAAGATCTCTTATAAGAGATATTGCAACTAGTTTAAATACTTGTGGAATTATGACCGATTTAAGAAGAACTAGACAGGGTAATTTTAAAATAGAAGATTCTATAAGTTTAGATGATGTTAATGTGAATAATTTAATAGATATAAAGGATGTGCTTGATATAGATAAAATAGAACTTACATCTGATATTGAGAAAAAAGTACTTAATGGGTGTCCCTTAAATAATACTTATGGTAAAGATAAAATTTTATTTATATTAAATGGGACTCCTGTTGGTATTTATAAATTGGATTATGATAGTAATTTATTAAAACCATATAAAATGTTAAGAGGAGGGAATTTATGACATTAGTTATTATGGCTGCAGGAATGGGTAGTAGATTTGGAGGTCTCAAACAAATAGAACCTGTTGGACCTAATGGTGAATTCATAATAGATTATTCTATTTACGATGCAATTCTTGCTGGATTTGATAAAGTTGTATTTATTATTAAAGAAGAAAATTATGAAATTTTTAAAGAAACTATAGGTTCTAGAATAGAAGGAAAAGTTAATGTAGAATATGTTTTTCAAGATATTAAAAATATACCAGATGGAGTAGTTTTACCTTCTGATAGAGTTAAACCTTTAGGAACTGGACATGCAATATTAAGCTGTAAGGGTGTTGTTAATGAACCATTTGCTATTATAAATGCTGATGATTTTTATGGAAGAGATGCTTTTATTAAAGCTGCTGAATTTTTAAAAGAAAATACATCATGTTATGGTATGATAGGGTATGAGGTAGGAAATACTTTAACTTGCAATGGTGCCGTTAAAAGAGGTTATTGTAAACAAATTGATGGTTATTTAACTAGTATAATTGAGTCTAGTGTAATAAGTGAAAATGGTAAAGTAAAGGTATCACCATTAGATGGAAGTGACATTTTTTATGTTGAACCATCTGATTTGGTATCTATGAATCTGTTTATATTTAAACCAGATATGATTGATTATTTAGATAAACATTTTATTGATTTCTTTAAACGTAATGAATCAGATTTAACTAAATGTGAATATTTAATACCGGATGTAGTTTTTGAAAGAATAGAAAATGATAATTTAAAAGTCAAGGTAATAAGTACAAGTGCAGTATGGCATGGAATTACTTATAAAGAAGATAAACAAGAATTAGTAGATTGTATAAGTAAAATGATTTGTGATGGAGAATATCCAAATAAATTATATTAAGGAGGGTTTTGTGAAAAAAATAGTTATTGCTTCTAATAATAAAAATAAGATTAAGGAATTTAAGGAAATATTAGATAATGTAGAACTTATTACATTGGAGGATATTGGTTTTACTGAAGATGTGGAGGAAACTGGTACTACATTTTTAGAGAATGCATTAATTAAGGCTAGAGCTATTAGTAAGTATTTAAAATCTAAAGGGCTTAGTTATGATGTTTTAGCAGACGATAGTGGAATTTGTTGTACAGCGCTTAATATGGAACCTGGGGTTTACAGTGCTAGATACTGTGTTTCACATGATTCTGAAGCTAATAGGAAAAAATTAATTGAAAATTTAAAAGATAAAGATAAAGAAGCTTTCTTTATGTGTCAAATAGTTTTATATCATATGGATGGAACATATGAAACGAGTGATGGTAAAACATATGGAAAAATTATTGATCATGAATTAGGTGATACTTCTTTTGCATATGATCCAATATTTTTGTCTGATGATTTAGGTAAGACTTTTGGAGAAGCAACTGATGAAGAAAAAAACAGTGTTTCACATAGGGGAAGAGCTCTTAGTAAAATAAAAAAGAAACTTTGATGTTTCTTTTTTTATATTTTTCTATATAAACCAATTGCTTTACCTAAAATAAATACATTATCAAATATAAAAGGCTCCATTGTATCATTTTCAGGTTGTAATCTTATATGTCCATTTTCTTTATAAAATGTTTTTAATGTAACCTCATTTTCTTCAGTCATTGCTACAACTATCTCCCCATTTCTAGCAGTGTTTTTTCTTTCTACAATAACTATATCTCCATCTAATATACCAGCATTAATCATAGATTCACCACTTACAAGTAATGTAAATACTTCTTTGCTTTTTGGAATTAAGTAAGCAGGTAAAGAAAAGTATTCATTGGGATTTTGAATAGCTTCTATTGGGTTTCCAGCAGTTATTTTTCCAAGTAGTGGAACTTCAACAACATTTTCATTTTGTGGTAAAAATTCATTTTCTACCATAAGTTCTATTGTTCTATTTCTATTACTACCTTTTTTTATATAACCTTTGTTTGCTAAACCATCAAGATGAGCTTGAACAGTAGCAGGTGATGAAACTCCGATTGCCTCTGCAATTTCTCTTACAGTAGGGGGATAACCATGTGATACAATATATGTTTTTATATATTTTAATGCATCTTCTTGTCTTTTTGTAAGTTTTTCCATATCTTACCTCCAAATTCTATATACATTTTAGCACATACCTTTACATTTGTCAAACATTTGTTCAAATAAATTTACAAATTCGATTGACACGAACAAATATTCGTGATAAGATTAATACAGAAAGAAGGTAATAGATATGGAATTAGTTAAAAGCAAAGGAATGGTTATTTTTATGGTTGTAGTATTAGGAATTACTATTATAAATTCTATAAATACTAAAAAATATGATGAGAGAAATAAAGATATAGAAAAATCTTATATATCTATGAATCTTAAATAACATTCCCATATGGGATTTTTTTATTGAATATTTTTTTAATTTACTCTTTTAATAATTGGTGTTATGTGATAAAATTATATTAGAACGAAGGTGAGTTATGGAAATATATGTACCTGATATATATCAAAAAAATATATATACAATAGATTATGATATGCTACTTTCTAGAGGAATTAAATGTTTAATATTTGATTTAGACAACACATTAGTTACCATAACTGAAAGAATTCCAAGAGAAGAAACTAAGGTATTATTTAAAGATTTAAAGGAAAAAGGATTTAAAATATATTTGGCATCTAATAGTATAAAAGCTCGTGTTAAACCTTTTCATGAAGAATTAAAAATAGATTATTTATGTAGTGTTAGAAAACCTCATGTAGATAAAATAAATGAACTTATAACAAACTCTAAGTTTGGCTTAGATGAGATAGCTATGATAGGGGATTCTATGATGGATGATGTAGTATGTGGTAATACTATAGGTATTACTACAATTTTATTAGATCAAATAGATAAAAAAGAGTTCCCAGTTGCTAGATTTAAAAGACATAAAGAGAAGAAAATACAAAAAAAATTAAGAGATAAAGATTTATTCACTAAGGGTAGATATTATGTGTAGATGTACTGGGTGTGGAGTTAAACTTCAAAATATTGATAGAGATGTTTTAGGTTATACGTCAAATCTTGGTAATAATCTTTGTGAAAGATGTTTTAGAATAAATAACTACAATGAATATAAAACAGTTGTTAAAAGTAACCAAGATTTTATTAATATATTAGAGAATATTAATAAAACTAACGATTTGGTAGTTCTTGTTGTTGATTTATTTAATATTAACAAAAATTTAGAAGAAATAAGTAAATATGTAAGTAACGATATTTTACTTGTTTTAACTAAAAGAGATATTTTACCTAAATCTTGTTATGATAAAAAATTATTAGACTATTTTAATAATTATAATTTGAATATAATAGATTCTATTATAATTAGTAGTGTTAAAAATTATAATTTTGATTTGTTATATTCTAAAATATTAAATAATAAAAAAAGTAATAATGTATATGTAGTAGGATTTACTAATGCTGGTAAGAGTACTATGATTAATAAAATAATTTATAATTATTCAAATTTAAATTCTTTTATTACTACTAGTAATCTTCCATCTACTACAATAGATTCTATAGAAATTAAAATAAATAATGATTTAACTATTATTGATACTCCAGGTCTTTTAGATAATGAGGATATAATTAATTTTGTAGATTCAAATACTGTGAAAAGAATAATACCTACCAAAGAGATTAAACCTATAACATATCAAATAAAAAGTAAACAAGTTATATCTATTGATGATTTGGTTAAAATAGAGGTGGAAGATAAAAATAGTTTAACTATTTATGTATCTCGTATGATAAATATTAATAGATCATATAAAACTTTATTTAATGTATCAAATTTAGATAAGAAAGAAATAGATATAGATGATGATAGTGATATAGTAATACAGGGGTTAGGTTTTATTAAATTTACTAATAAAGCACATGTTAATATATATGTAGTACCGGGTGTTAGAGTTTTTAAAAGAAAGAATTTAATTTAGGTGATGATATGAAGAAAAACAGATTTATTATAGTGTTATTTATTTTTTCTATAGTTCTTGTATTAATGTTTCCTCAAATACATGATTTTATAGAAGATTTTAAGTTACCAAAAATAAATAATAATAAGGTTAAAGAAGAGGTAAAAAAGAAAAATGTTGATGATGAAACTTTGAGTAAGTTACATTATCCTTTAATGAGAAATGGTGTTTATAGTGCAACTACATATTATAGTTTAGATAAATTTACATATTCTGATATGTCTAATAATGACATTTTATATAATGCTTTTTTAGATATTTATGAAGGTAATATGACTCCATATGAAGGTGCAACAAGTTGTACTAATGCTTCTAAGCAATTTCAAGAGGATTATATTAAACTTAGAATTAAAAACATAATAGGTAAAAGTGTTAATTATAATTTAGCTGATTTTACAGTAGAAGAAGGTAATGATTCTCCTTATATAGGTACGTGGCAATATGATTCTGTAAATAGAAGATTCATATATAATGGTTTATGTAATACTGGTGATACTAGTGTTAGATATTATGATTTAACAGAATTTATAAAAGCCTCATATGATAATGATGATATAGTTGTATATAATTATGTTGGGTTTGCTAAAGTAGTAGATAATATATACTATATATATAGTGATACTTCTATGCAAAATGAAATGGCAACTGGTGATTTTATAAATGTAGAAGATTTAAATTCTAAATTTAAAAGCATAAATAAAAAGAGTAAGAAAGTATATAAATATACATTCAAGGATACTTTATGTAGTTATAATGAATATTGTTTATATGAGGGTAAATGGGTAAATGAATTTTAATACAGATGGTTTTAATGAAAGAAGTAATTATATTCATAATCAAAACGATGCAAATAGACTAAAAATGGGTAAAAGTTATCATTATGATAATTCTTTAGCTAGAATGAGAATTGCTGAAAATAAACCTGATATAAAAACTGTTAATAGAACAACTAATATTACGAGTCAAACAGGGATTGATAAAAGTAACTTTTTACTTAGAACTAGTAATATTAAAAATGTTGAAGGGCCTAGAAAGTTAAATAATTCTATACAAAATACTTTAAATAAAAATAAATTTTAAGATTGATTATTCAATCTTTTTATTTTACACTTTAAATGTAAACTTGATTTTATTATATATTAAACACTTGACAAGGTAACTTATGAATTTGTTATAATTATAGTACAAGAGAGTATATGGAGAGGATTATATGAATAATATTGTAAATGGCTTAGAAATAAGTGAAAGAATTTTAGATGAGTTAAAACAAGGTATAAAGGGCTGTATAATAAGACCATCAGTTGCTGTAATACAGATAGGTTCAGATGAAGTAAGTAATAAATATATTAAGGCAAAAGAAGATGCTTGTAATAAAATAGGAATATTTTTTAGATACTACCAATATGAAGATGGAACTCCAGAACTTACAATTATAAATAAAATAAAAGAATTAAATAATGATGATTATGTAAATGGTGTAATGATTCAATTACCAATACCTGAAAAATATAATGAAAAAAGATTATTTAATACTATAATAAATAGTAAGGATATAGATGGCTTGACTGATATAAATATTGGAAGATTAATAAGTGGTAGAAAAACTATTGTTCCATGTACTGTGTTAGCTATAATGAAAATATTTGAAGAATATAATATTTCATTAAGTGGTAAAGATATAACTATAATAGGAAAAGGAAAATTAGTTGGAAGGCCTTTAATAAACGTATTATTAAAAGAAGGTGCTACTGTAACTGTTTGTCATTCTAGGACAGAAAATTTAGAGAAACATACTAAAGATGCTGATATTATAATAAGTGCAACGGGTGTTAAAAATTTGCTTACGGCTGATATGGTTAAAGATGGAGCAATTATTATTGATACAGGATGCACTTTAGAAGATGGAAAAGTGTATGGTGATGCTGATTTTGATTCATTAAAGAAAAAAGCATCTTTAATAACACCTGCTATAGGTGGTGTAGGACCAATTACGGTTGCTATGTGTATGAGCAATGTCATTATGTGTTATAATAATGGTAAGAAATGAACTTTAAATTAGTTCATTTTTTCATTACAAAAAGAAAAAGTTTTGATTTACAAAACTTTTAAAAAACATATTGGTAGCGACGGGGAGATTCGAACTCTCGACACCATGGGTATGAACCATGTGCTCTAGCCAACTGAGCTACATCGCCATGACAACAATAAAATTATAACAAAAAAAAATATCTTTTGCAACCCTTTTTAATAAAAAAATGTTATAATTTATTTAGGTGATTTTAAATGATTAGAATTCAAAATAACTTTGATTTGAAATCTACAGTTACTTGTGGTCAAATATTTAGATATAAGGAATATGAAAATGGTTATATAATTATAATAAAAGATAGGGTTATAAAACTCGAAATAGATGGAGAGTATATTAATGTAACCTCAAATAAAGATGATAATCTTCTTGAAATTGTTAATGATTATTTTGATTTAAATAGAAATTACACAGAAATAGAAAATAGTATAATTAATTTAGATAAAAAAATAGAGTCTGCGGTTAGATTTAGTAATGGTCTTAGAATGATTCATCAAGATCCATTTGAAACAATTATATCATATATCATATCTCAAAATAATCGAGTACCTAGTATTGCTAATAGCCTTAATTTAATTGCTAATAAATATGGAGATAAGGTTATATTTGAAGGCAATGAATATTATTTGTTTCCTAGTTGTGAAAGATTAAAAGATGTAAGTATGCTGGATTATAGAATGTGTAAGGTAGGATTTAGAGATAAATATATATATGAAATAGTACAAAATATAAATAATGGTAAATTTAATATTGATAGTATATATAATTTATCTAGTGAAGAGGCACTTAATTATTTAATTAATTTTAAAGGTATAGGCAATAAAGTTGCTTCTTGTATTCTTTTGTTTGCTTATCAAAAATTTGATGTATATCCTATAGATACTTGGGTAAAAAAATTTATGCTAGATGATTATAATATTGAAGGTGAGAAAAATATAAAAGAATTTACAAAAAATACATATAAAGATTATAGTGGATTAGCTATACAATATATGTTTAATTATAAAAGAAATAAAAATTGATTTACAAAATTAAAATAATTTGTTATAATCAGTACATAAAGGCGATGAAGAAGAGTAGTATAATAATTTTGTTTTTTAGAGAATTAACGGTAGGTGTAAGTTAATAAATATATTATTAGAAGAAACTTTGGAGCTTCAATAGACGTATAATGAGAAGCACGTTAAGCTTAAAAGATGTAGAAATACATGAAAATAGGGTGGTACCACGATATAGATTCGTCCTTATGTTGGGATTAATCTATTTTTTTATGAAAGGAAGATTTTATGAATAATAAAGATTTAGCTAATGTAATATTTCCAAATATTACAAAAACAATTGAGGATTATGAGAATATTTATCCAGAAAGAAATTTAGATGAGAATGCATGTGTTACTAGATATGCTCCATCACCAACAGGTTTTATGCATATAGGAAACCTTATGTCTGCTTTAATAGACTATGTAATTGCTAAACAATCAAATGGAGTATTCTTTTTAAGAAATGAAGATACAGATAAAAAAAGAGAAGTAGATGGTGCGGTAGAGCTTATCATGAATACTTTAAATCATTATGGTATGAGCCCAGATGAATATGAATTTGAAGGTAAAATAGTAGGTAATTATGGTCCTTATATTCAAAGTGAAAGAAAAGAAATATATCAAACTTTTATGAAACATTTAATTGAAATAGGAAGAGCATATCCTTGTTTTTGTACATCAGAGGAACTTGCTGAAATGAGAGAAAACCAAGAGATTTCAAAGATTCGTCCGGGATATCATGGAAAGTTTGCTAGATGTTCTAGATTAAGTATAGAAGATGCTATTAATAAAATAAATAATGGAGAAAAGTTTGTTTTAAGATTTAGAAGTAATGGTAATTTTGAAAATAAATTTGAATTTGATGATTTAAGACAAGGGAAACTATTTTTAAATGAAAATGATATAGATGAAGTAATTATGAAAAGTGAGAATATGCTTCCTACCTATCACTTCGCACATGTAGTAGATGATCATTTGATGCATACAACTCATGTAGTAAGAGGAGAAGAGTGGTTACCTAGCGCACCTAAACATATTCAAATGTTTGAGGCTTTTGGGTTTAAAGCACCAAAATATATACATACTCCTTTAATTATGAAAAAAGAAGGAGATTCTTTAAGAAAAATAAGTAAAAGAAAAGATCCTGAAGCACTAATGACTTACTATGATGAATTAGGTTATCCTACAATTGCAGTTATAGAATCATTAATGACTATAATAAATTCTAACTACGAGGAATGGCATACAGCAAACCCATATAAAAAATTTACTGATTTTTGCTTTAGTGCAGATAAAATGAGTACGAGTGGTGCTTTATATGATTTAATGAAATTAGATGATATATCTAAAAATATGATATCTAAAATGACAAAAGAAGAATTATATGAAAAATCACTTGATTGGGCTAAAACTTATTCTAAATCATTAGAAGAATTAATAAATAGAGATCCAGATTACTATAAAGATATTATTAATATTGAAAGACAACAAGAGAAACCAAGAAAGGATATTGCTAAATATTCTGATATAGAAAATTTAATTTGGTATATGTATGATGATGTATTTTATTCTAAAGAAAAGGAATATGAATGGAAAAATATAACTGATAAAAATGAAATAAGTGTTATTTTAGATACCTATTTAGATAAATACTTTACTCTTGATAAAGATAATTGGTTTAATAATATTAAACTTATGTGTGATGAGCTTGGATATGCTTCTAATATGAAAGAATATAAGAAAAACCCAGAGAATTTTAAAGGTAATGTTGCTGATGTATCTACAGTACTTAGAGTTGCTTTAACTAGTAAATCAATGACTCCTGATTTGTATGAAATTATGAATATATTAGGATTAGAAAAAATAAAAAAGAGATATTTAAAAGTAAAAGAAGGATAATTTTATTTATTCCTTCTTTTTTCTAGGTTAAATGTTATATCATCCAACATATATACTTTAAATTTTTTTAAACATTCAAAGCTATTTGAATTTCTAATTAATGTTCTGTTTCTATATTTATCATTAAAGTTGTTTTGCAAATTATATTCAAAAAACAAAGTTATAATATCAAAAAATATTTCATCATCAAAATCAAGTAGGTGAATAAGTCTATCAACATCAAGGTTTTCTAAGTGAGTTATTATATCTTTTTCATAGATATCTATACCGTTTTTTTTAATTTGTTCTGTTTTTATAAATTCAAATGCATCTTGTAATAGTATTAAATATATCATTTTTTTATATTTACTAGACTTTATATCATTTATTAATTTTGATACAACTTTTTCTTCAAAGTCTATTTTTTGTTCTTCTATAAATAAATCTATATTATCATCAAATTCATCTGTATCAAATTCATCTAATTCATATTCTATGTTTTCATCATCATTTTCGATATCATACATATATTCATTTTTGTAAGTATAATATGTATCTATTACATTTTTTCTTAAAATTTCATTAATTGTTATAATTTTCATAAAACCACCTGTACTTAATATAATTAAAACATTAAATAATATAATTGTCAATATCATTATTTTTTTAAATTAAATATAAGTTTTTACTAAAAAATATTGTATGTAAATAAATAATATGTTATAATGAAGTTGTTGTTTTTTGGCCCGTTGGTGAAGTGGCTTAACACATAGCCCTCTCAAGGCTACATTCAAGGGTTCGAACCCCTTACGGGTCACCAATTATTGATAATGAAACCACATAAAAGTGGTTTTTTTGTACCAAAAAAGCATTATAAAAAGCACTTATGTGGTGAAAAAACATTATAAATTTGACAAAGCACTTGATATTTGCTATAATCGACAATGTGTCTAAAAAATAAGTGGGCATATAAAATAGAAGTATAGGAGAATTTTTGTGAAAAATTTATTTAAAAAATTTCTAATGTTGTCAATAATAGCTACAATATTTCTACTTGGTATGAATGAGATAGAGGCATTAGAAATCAAGAAAATGGATAAATCATTTAAAATTTATCAAATAAAAGAAAAAGAACAAGTAGTAGAAAGCACCAATATATTTGAAATATATCATAGTGCGATGTTAAAAGATGTATTTGGTGAAATAGAGGAGAGAAAAGTAGAAGATGAAACAAAATCTGAAATTGAAACGATAGAGGAAATTGATTTAACACTTCAGGAGAGTGTTGTTAATTTTGCTTTACAATTTGTTGGAAATCCATATGTTATGGGTGGAACAAGTCTAACTAATGGTGCTGACTGTTCTGGATTTGTACAGTCTGTATTTGCAAATTTTGGTATAAGTCTTCCAAGAACTACATATGGTCAGTCAGTATCAGGTGATAGTGTAGATATAGAAGATATTAGGATAGGAGATATCATATCCTATGGTTATGATGGATATGTTACTCATTCAGCTATATATATTGGTAATGGGACTATTATACATGCTAGTATACCTGAGTTAGGTATTAGAACGGATACTATGTATCTTACAACTCCAATAGTAGCAATCAGAAGGGTAATGTAAAAAAATATACAAAAAAATGTTGTAAAAGCCATATAATGTGTTATAATATATATGGCTTTTTAATTTACACACCTTATGGATTTATATGTCTAGTGCCTAATTGGTGATGTATAAAGTTGATATAGGTGGAAGATATAACGAAAAGGAGGAATATATATGACAGTTGTGTCAATGAATTATTTATTAGAAGCTGGTGTTCATTTTGGTCATCAAACTAAAAGATGGAATCCAAAAATGAAAGAATACATTTTTACTTCAAGAGATGATATTTATATTATCGATTTACAAAAAACTGCAAAGAAAATAGAGGAAGCTTATAATGCTTTATCAGAAATTGCACGTAATGGTGGTAAAACTATTTTTGTAGGAACTAGAAAACAAGCTCAAGAGGCTACTAAAGAAGAAGCTATTAAGAGTGATTCTTTCTATGTTACTGAAAGATGGTTAGGTGGAACACTTACAAATTTTAGAACTATTAGAAATAGAGTTAAGAGATTAGAAACTATTGAAAAAATGGAAGCAGATGGAACTTTTGATTTACTTCCAAAGAAAGAAGTTATTGGTTTAAAGAAAGAATATGCTAAATTAGATAAATTATTATGTGGTATTCGTGGAATGGATAAACTTCCACAAGCCATGTTTATAGTAGATCCTTCTAAAGAAGAGATTGCTATTCGCGAAGCAAGAAAATTAAATATTCCTGTATTTGGTATCGTAGATACTAACTGTGATCCAGATATGGTTGATTATGTAATACCTGCTAATGATGATGCTATTCGTGCTGTTAAATTAATAATTGGTGTTATGAATAATGCAATACTTGAAGCTAATGGTGGAAAAATTACAGATTATGTAAGTGGAAAAACTGAAGAAAATGGTTCTGATATTATGAAAAGAGCTGTTGAATCAGTAAAAAGAAAAGAAGATAGAAGATCACAAGATAGACCATTTGATAGAAAAAGAAAACAATTTGATAAGAAAAAATCATCAAATAAAGAAGTAAAAGTAGAAGAAACTAAAGAAAATAAATCTGAAGAAAAAGTTGAAGTTAAAGAAGCAAAAGCTGTTAAAGAAAAAGCCGTAGAAAAAGAAGATTTATCTACTAAAACAGTTGCTGAATTAAGAGAAATTGCAAAAGCTAAAGATATTAAAGGTTATTCTACAATGAAGAAAGCTGAATTGTTAGAAGCTTTAAAATAGATTGTAAAAGATGATTTTTAATCGTCTTTTATTTATAAAAGGAGGATATTATGATTACTGCTAGTATGGTAAAAGAATTAAGAGAAAAAACAGGTGCTGGAATGCTTGATTGTAAAAAAGCACTTGAAGCAAACAATGGAAATATTGATGCTTCAATAGATTGGTTAAGAGAAAAAGGAATATCAACAGCAGCTAAGAAAGCTGATCGTATAGCTGCTGAGGGTGTAGCTGCAATACTTACTAAAGGAAATAAAGCAGTTATAATAGAAGTAAATTCTGAAACTGATTTCGTTGCTAAAAATGAAAAATTTATTGATATGGTAAATGAAATTTTAAATGTTATAATTGATTCAGATGTAACTACATTAGAAGAAGCATTAAAACTTTCAACTAGTGAAGGTACAGTAGAGGAATTAATTACTGCAAGAACTGCTACAATAGGAGAAAAATTATCTTTTAGAAGAATGAAAGTAGTTACAAAGAAAGATTCTGAAGTATTTGGTGATTACATTCATATGGGTGGAAGAATTGCAGTACTTACTGTAATAGATGGAGCAAATGAAGAAGTAGCTAAAGATGTAGCTATGCATGCTGCAGCTATGAAACCTTTATACGTTAAATCAAGTGAGGTTCCAACAGAAGTTCTTGATAAAGAAAAAGAAATTATGAAAGAACAATTATTAAATGAAGGTAAACCTGCTGAAAGAATAGAAGGTATACTTGTTGGAAAAGTAAAAAAATATTATGAAGAAGTATGTTTAGAAAATCAAATATATGTAAAAGCTGAAAACAAAGAGACAGTTGCTGAATTTGTTAAAAACAATGGTGGTGTTATAACTGGTATGATTCGTTTTGAAGTAGGCGAGGGAATGCAAAAAAGAGAAGAAAATTTTGCTGAAGAAGTAGCTAAACAAATGCAAGGAAAATAATCCTTGCTTTTTATTTGCATAAAAAAGTTCTAATCTTTCTTGATTAGAACTTTATCTTTTAATGAAAGATGAATTGCAACTTTTTCTAATTCTGGTATAAAATTTAATTCATTTTCATCTAAATAAAATTTATAAATTATATTTGAATTATATTCTTTACTTATTATTTTTTTATCGTTTAGTATATAATCAACTAATTTAATTTGATTATAAGCGAATTCTAATTCTACTAAATAACCAAAGGTAAGTGAAATAATTTCAGTTAAATTTAATGCATTAGTAATTGAATTAGAGTAAGCTCTAACAAGTCCTCCAGCACCTAATTTAATACCTCCAAAATATCTTATTACTATTGCAAGTATATTGTCTAAACTATTCTTTTTAAGTACATTTAAAATTGGAATTCCGGCAGTACCACTTGGTTCACCATTATCAGAACATTTTTCTTTCCCATTTAAAATGTATGCAAAACATATATGAGTAGCATCTTTATATTCTTTTGAAATTTCATTTAAAATTGTATTTATCTCGTCTGTGCTATTAATAAAATATAGTTTGGTTATAAATTTTGATTTATTGATTATTGTAGTATTTTCTATATTATTTTTTATTGATTTCATTTCTACACCTCTAGATTAATTAGTATTGCTTATGTGAATAGTGTAACTGCTTTTACCACGATATTTACCATCATCATCAAAATCATCATCTGAATCGTAAGTAAATACTGTAAGTGTAATAGGTGATGTTATAAAATCACTATCTACTAAATATAGTTTAATTGATGAAAATATAGTGCTTTCATTTTCTTCATTTGGTTCGATATGTGAATACCAAGTATTATCAGGCTGATTCACATCATCATATAAATATACAAACATATATGGATCAAATACATAAGTATTGTTTGAATCTAAAATAGTTTTTTCATGTAATACTCCATTTGTTTCAAAAGATATATAAAATCCTGTTTTATATTTTTCTATATTATTATAAGTATCATAATATTTTTTCCAATTAACTTTAGTAGAATTATAATCTATTGTTTCTTCATTTGTATATAATATGTTAAAGACAGCTAAATCTGTTTTTGAAATAAAATTTGTTTGATAATCTTTTACTAGTTTATTACCATCATATATACCTATTTTAATTGGATTATCGTCAACATATTCTTGTATTGGTATATTATCTTTCTTTATAACATTTTTTTCAATATCATTTTTTGTATTCTTTTTACATCCACACAAAATTAGTGTACATAATAAAATAATTATAATTTTTTTCATAACATCACCAATATAATTATATAACATTTTTGTATGTTTTGGTTAATAAATTTCTATAATATTTACTTATTTATATTTAAATGTTATAATTGATATGTTTTGAGGTGAATTATGAAAATTAAATATGAATTATTACAAAATGATACAAAAACACGTGCTAGATATGGTCTATTACATACCAACTATGGAACTTATGAAACACCAATGTTTATGCCAGTGGGAACTCAAGCTACAGTAAAGACTTTATCACCAGAGGAAATAAAAAAAATAGGTAGTGGTGTAATTCTTTCTAATACTTATCATTTATGGTTACGACCTGGTGCTGATGTAGTAAATAAAGCAGGTGGGTTACATAAATTTATGAATTATGATGGTCCAATACTTACCGATAGTGGTGGATTTCAGGTGTTTAGTTTAGCAAAAAATAAAAAGAAAGATATAACAGAAGAAGGAGTTCATTTTAAAAGTCATATAGATGGTTCATCTTTATTTTTAACGCCAGAAATATCCATAGAAGTACAAAATAAATTAGATAGTGATATTGCTATGTCATTTGATGAATGTATACCGTATCCTGCTAGTTATGAATATGCTAAAGCAAGTACAGAAAGAACACTTAGATGGGCAAAAAGAGGCAAAGAAGTTTTTAATAACGAAAGACAATCTTTATTTGGTATTGTTCAGGGTGGAGAATATGAGGATTTAAGAAAGATGAGTGCTGTGGAAACAGTTAAAATGAATTTTGATGGATATAGTATAGGTGGAACTAGTGTAGGTGAAAATAAAGATACTATGTATAAAATGATTGATTATGCTATAGAGTACTTACCAAAGGATAAACCAAGATATTTAATGGGTGTAGGGGATCCAATAGATATAATAGAAGGGGTTATAAGAGGGGTTGATATGTTTGATTGTGTTCTTCCAACTCGTATAGCACGCCATGGTAATGCCTTCACAAGACTAGGAAAAATAAATATTAAAAATGCTAAATACAAGGAGGACTTTACTCCAATAGAGGTAAATTGTGACTGTTATAGTTGCAAACATTATACGAAAGCTTACATAAGGCATTTAATAGTGGCAAATGAAACATTTGGACAAAGATTACTTTCTATACATAACATAAGATTTTTAACCAAATTAACTGAAGAATTAAGACAAAGTATAAAAGATGACAATATACTTGAATATAAAGCATCTTTCATAGAAAAGTATTGTGGGAAAAATGAAGATAAAAAATAAAATATATAACATAACTGGTAGAATAAACAAAAAAATAGTACTTATCTCAGATATTCATTATTATAGTAAAAAAAATATTAATAATTTAAATAAGATATTAGATATATTGAAAGAAATAAAACCGGATTATATTTGTATACCAGGTGATATTGTTGATAATTCATATATATTAGATGAGGAACTTTTAATAATTTGGTTCCAAAAACTATCTGTTATATCACCAGTGTTAATATCAATAGGAAATCATGAATATTATATAAATAAAAAGCAAAAACATTTTGGGTTAAACAAACATATATTAACAAAGATAAAAAGTGTTGATAATGTTTTTTGTTTAGATAATAAAAATGTGCTTATAGACGATATTAATTTTATAGGAATTACTATGCCAATCAAGTATTACATGGAAGATGGAGAAAGTAAAGATAGTTTTATAAAGCATTTAAAAAAAATACAATATAATGACAAAAAATACAATGTATTATTATTACATTCACCTTCAAATTTGCTTGATAAAGATATAACCTCTATGTTAAAATGTGATCTAGTATTGTGTGGACATACACATGGTGGTATAGTTCCATGCGTGTTAAGACCAATATTTAAAGATAGAGGATTTATTAATCCTCAAGGTAAATTAATGACAAGAGGATGTTATGGTCATATAAATGAAAGTCCTAATATTATAGTAACTTCAGGGATAACAACATTGTCACATGAAAACCCATTTAATCTTTTTAATAATTTGTTTTCTTCAGAAGTAGTAGTAATTAATATAATAAATAAAAAAGAAAGTTTTTAACTTTCTTTTTATTCTACAGTAACTGATTTAGCTAAATTTCTTGGTTTATCAATATCGCATCCATTTAATTTTGCTACTTCATAAGCTAGTAATTGTAATGGTACAACAGTAAGAATTGATTCAAATAATTCATTTATTTTAGGTATTCTAATATTAAAATCATAAAAATCGTTTTGAATATTACTTGTCGTAATAAATATAACTTTAGCACCTCTTGCTTTTACTTCTTTAATATTACTAATAGTTTTTTCTATTAAATTTTCATCTGTAGATATAGCAATTACAGGTGTATTTTTTTCTATAAGTGAAATAGTTCCATGTTTTAATTCTCCAGCTTGATAAGCAACACTATTTATATATGATATTTCTTTAAGTTTTAATGAACCTTCCATACAAAGTGAGTAGTCAATTCCTCTTCCTATAAAGAATATATTTTTATTCTTATAAATATTTTTAGCTATACTTTTATAATCAATATTTATTAATTTATCAATTAACTTAGGTATATTATCAATATCACTTATATGTTTGTTATTTGTTAAATACATTGTAAGAATTGCAAATACAGTTACTTGAGCTAAATAAGCTTTAGTAGTTGCTACAGCAATTTCACAACCAGCTTTAGTATACATTACATATTTTGATTCTCTAGCAATACTAGAACCTACAACATTTACAATACTTAATGTATCAATGCCATCTTCTTTAACTTTTCTAAGACAGGCTAGGGTATCAGCAGTTTCACCTGATTGTGAAACAAATATAACTAGAGTCTTTTTATCATAAAAGTTTTTCTTATATCTATATTCACTAGCTACCTCAACATAAACCGGGATATCAGCGTATTTTTCTATTAAATAAGCTCCAACAAGTCCTGCATGATATGCTGAACCACATGCTACAATATGAATATTATTATACTTAGATAAATCTGGTATATTTTTAAATTCACCATCAAAATAAGCATTCATAGTATTTGTGAATACAAGAGGTTCTTCATGTATTTCTTTTAGCATAAAATGATCATATCCGTTTTTCATACTTGCTTCATATGAACCTTCAAATTCAAAAATTTCTTTTTTTACTTCTTTTAATTTATTATCATAAATAGTTATACTATCACTAGTTATTTTAGCAACCTCTAAATCATCTAATAAAATATATTTATTTGTATATTTTAATATAGCAGGAACATCGGATGCTATATAATTTTCAGAATTTCCTTTAGCTATAATTAATGGACTTGTTTTTCTAAGTGCATACAAAGTATTCAAGTCATCGCTACAAAT
The DNA here is from genome assembly GCA_963616135.1 of Bacteroidaceae bacterium. Lineage (GTDB taxonomy): Bacteria > Bacillota_I > Bacilli_A > RF39 > UBA660 > UMGS1613. The sequence continues at coordinate 31,692 of CAVEJT010000006.1, forward strand.
AATTCCTAAAGCATATGAACCTCTAAATATTTGAGTAGCTTTAGAAAGCGCTTTTAATATATCTTTTTCTTGCTTATATAAATAATCAAGAAAAGCTGCAGCAACTTCTGTATCAGTAGAACTTTTAAATTTATATCCATTATTTATTAATTCTTGTTTTAATTCAATATAATTTTCAATAATACCATTATGCACAATAGTAAATTTTCCTTGTTTATGAGGATGAGCATTTGTTTTATTTGGACTTCCATGAGTTGCCCATCTAGTATGCCCAATTGCTAAATTAGACTTTTCATTTAAATTTAATTTTGATTTTAAATTAATTATTTTTCCTTGTTCTTTTATAATATTTAATTTATCATTTTTTATATAAGCAATTCCAGCTGAATCATAACCTCTATATTCAAGAGCTTCTAATCCATCCATAACAACTTTAATTGCTTTATTATTTTTACCTATATATCCGGTAATACCACACATTTATAATTCCTTCTTTCCACAACAAAAACAAGTGTGTGATATATTCTTTGTTATAATTTTGATTTTAATTTTTGTAATATATCTTACGAATACACATTCCGTAACAACATCCGCCGAATATTCGATAATTGTTATCCTCGTTAACCCTGTGGGTCTGGCGCTAAATACAAGTATTCCTCAGTTACCTTCTGTATCTTTTATATAATTATACAAAAAATTAAAAAAGATTACAAGAAAAAAAGGAAATTAATTATTTTTTTAATATAATATTTATAGGAAAATCACTAGAAAGGAATATATGGAAACAGTAAAGTACTATATAGAAAAGTATAAATATGCATTAATAATTGTATTTTTAGTTATTATAATTTTTATAATACTCGCAATCAAATTAAATAAAAATAATGAAACACAAATAGAAAAACAGGAAGTATCTTTAGAAAATAAAGAGGAAGTAAAAAAAGAAACAAAAGAAGAAACAAAAATAAGAGTAGATATAAAAGGTTTAATAAATAAGCCTGGAGTATATGAAATGGATTCTAGTTCTAGAGTTATTGATCTAATAAATAAAGCAGGAGGACTTAAAGAGGACGCTAATACTGAATATATCAATTTAAGTAAAAAGTTAGAAGATGAAATGGTTATAATTATATATTCGAATGATGATGTTTCTAAATTTAAGGAAACTGATAAAAATGTAATATACATTAAATATAAATGCGATTGTCCTGATAATATAAATAGTGCTTGTATAAATGAATCAGATAAAGTAAATACAAATGGAGTAGAGGCAAGTAAAAAAGAACAAACAAAAGATAAAAATTTAATTTCAATAAATACTGGAACAGTAGAAGAACTTATGACAATATCAGGTTTAGGAGAATCGAAAGCTAAAGCTATAATAAAATATAGAGAGGAAAATGGAGAATTTAAAACTATAGAAGACATTAAAAATGTATCTGGAATAGGGGATGCACTTTATTCAAAAATTAAAGATTATATTAAAGTCTAATACATTTTTAATTCTTCTTTTTTTAATTGTAATATTAAATATAGCTTATAAAACACACAATATACAAAGTAAATATAATAAACATGAAAAAAATATAATAGGTGTAGTTACCAATATAAATATAAAAGAAGATAAAATTGTTATAAATATTAAAGCTAAAGAAAATATTGTAGTATATTATTATAATAAAATTAATCTAGAATTAGGTGATAAAGTAAAAGTAGTTGGAACATTAAAAAATATAGAAAATAATACAAACTTCAATTTATTTAACTATAAAAAATATATGTTAAGTAAAAATACATATTTTATTATGAATGCTTCTAGTATTAAATTAATATCTAAAAATAATAATATATTTTACAGTATTAAAAATAAATTAAGTAAACTAATAAACAAGAAAAAAGGTTTTAGATATTTAAATACTTTTATTATGGGTGATTCAAAAGAAATAGATGAAAATATTTTAGAATCATATAGAACAAATGGTATAAGTCATCTATTTTCTGTATCTGGTATGCATATAACTCTTTTATCTACTTTAATTTTATATATTTTAAATAAAATAAAAAAAAGTAATATAAATTACATTTTAGTTATTATTTTTTTAATATTTTATATGTTTCTTACTAGTTTTACAC
>CAVEJT010000007.1:0-30154 GCA_963616135.1 Bacteroidaceae bacterium
GTACCATGATCGTGTACTTGTCCTTGTCTTTTTCCAGATTTAAATATACCAATTTTAAAAGTTATTTTAATTATTCCTTTATTTAATAATTCTATAAATTTATCAAAAGAATAGGCTTCGTAAAAAACAATATCTTTATATTTAAAATATTCTTTGCCATTAACTGTCTTTTTTTCTGCTTCAACAAACGTTAAAAATCGTAATTTTCTTTTAAATTTATCCTTAATTAATTTGAAAGACCAGCTAATCTCATCGTCTATTAAGTTTAAATCATTATTTAAAATGTTCAGTCTAATTTTTTCTTCATCTGTATTTATTTTTATTGTTTGTTTATATTTTGCACCTAGGTTTGTAATTTTATTAGCAAACACATCACAATTTACGATTTTATATTGCTTGAAATCTTTGTCTGGGTATCCATATTGTTTTCTTAATCTTTCAATTTCAAATAAATAATCACCATCGGGAGTGGCATTAAAAAGTGTTATATATGAATTAGAAAAATTTCTATGTGCCTTTAATTCAAATATATTTAAATCAGGTATTTCTAAATTGTTTTCATCAGTATTAAACATAGATTCTAATGTGTATCCAATTCCTGTACTTCCAACTCTTTTGCTTTCTATCCAGCCAATCTTTTTTATTTTGTCAAATTTTTCTTTAATTTTTAATATTTCATCTTTCATAATTTCACCTCATATATATATCATACTATTTTAATTACCTAAATCCTTTTTTTTATAAAAAATTTTACATATTTCACTAAATGTACATAATGCCTTTAAGATGAATTTTATTTGCATCTGTGTTATAATAATATATGGTGATATCTATGGATAATAAGATAATTGAAAATATGAAAAAAAATAATAAAAATTTGTCTAAATATGCTTGTAGAGATGAGGATGCTTATAGATTAAAGGATATAAAAGAAAGTTTTAGAACTCCTTTTTTTAGAGATATTGATAAGGTAATTTATTCTCTATCATATGTTAGATATATAGATAAAACACAAGTATTTACTAATAGAGAAAATGATATGATTAGTAAAAGAATGACTCATGTACAAATGGTAAGCAGAATAGCCCGTACGATAGGAAGAGCACTTAATTTGAATGAAGATTTAATTGAAGCTGCAAGTTTGGGGCATGATTTAGGGCATGTACCATATGGACATGTTGGAGAAAAAATTTTAAATGAATTAAGTCAAGAGTATGGAGAGGGTTATTTTAATCATAATGTACAAAGTGTTAGAACTCTTTTAAATATTGAAAATAATGGATTAGGAAGCAATATAACTATACAAGTTTTGGATGCAATTTTTTGCCATAATGGGGAAATTCTCAAAGGTGAATATGCTCCAGTAAAAAAAACAAAAGAACAATTCTTTGAAGAGTATAAAAAAAGTTATACTGACAAAAATATATTAAAGGAAGTAAAACCAATGACACTTGAAGGATGCGTTGTTAGAATAAGTGATATCATTGCATATATAGGTAGAGATATAGAAGATGCAGTAAGGTTGGGTGTTGTAGGACTTGAAGAAATACCAAAAGAGATTGTAGATGTTTTAGGTATTACTAATTCTGATATTGTAAATACTATTGTTACCGATATTATAAATAACAGTATTGATAAAAATTATATTAAAATGTCTTTCAATATAAATATAGCTCTTAATAAATTAATTAAATTTAATTACATCAATATATATAATAAAGCAAATACTACTAAAGAATTAAATAATATTAAATTAATGTTTAAAAAATTGTTTGATTTGTATTATAAACAGGTAGTTGAAAAAGCTTATGATGAAGACATATTTAGGGTTTACTTACTTAACATGGATAAATCATATATAGATGAGACATCACAAGCTCGTAAAGTTATAGATTATATGGCAGGAATGACAGATGATTTCTTTATAAAGCAATATAAAAAATATTTTGAATAATGTAAAGTTTATAAAAAATAATGTAGAAAATATGAAATAAAATTTTTAACGTGATATAATTATAGGGTGATGTATATGAAAAAAAACAGAAAAAATTCAAAAAACAAAAAAGGAATATTTTATAAAGTGTTGAGTATATTACTTTTACTTAATTCTTTAGGATTTTTGGGAGTTTTATTATATATAGATTTGCTTCCAACTAAATATTTAATTATTATAACAATTGTGATAGCTGTTATAAATGTAATTTGTGTGCCATTTTTAAACTTTAAAAGATTAAAAAAGAAACCAAAAAATATAATTTCTGTCTTTTCAATAATTTTAATTTTATTATTTTCTATTGCTAATTTTTATATTTGTAGAACTCTAGGAGTTTTATCTGGTAATGGTGATAGTAAATATAAACTAGAGCATTATTCAATAATTGTTTTAAAAGATTCAAAGTATGATAAATTAAAAGATATTGAGGGTGAAACTGTTGGATTTTTTGAAAATTCAAAAGGATCGGAAGAGGCTAAAAAAAGATTAAGTAAGATGGTAATTGTAGATTATAAAGCATATAAGAATTCTGATTCTTTAGTAGAAGATTTATTGAATAAAAAAATAAATGTTATTATGATTGAGGATTCTATAAAGAAATTAGTTGAAGAAGAACATTCTGATTTTTCAAGTTTGACTAAAGAATTAACAAGATTTACTGTAAAAGTTAAAGTTGAGTCTACTTTAAAGGATGTCAAAGTCACTAAAGAACCTTTTGCAATTTATATAAGCGGTATTGATACTTATGGCGAAATTTCTTCTGTATCAAGAAGTGATGTTAATATTGTTATGCTTGTAAATCCATCTACTAAACAAGTTTTATTAATTTCAATTCCTAGAGATTATTACGTTCAATTGCATGGTACAACCGGAGTTAAAGATAAATTAACTCATGCAGGAATTTATGGAATAGATATGTCGGTTAAAACTTTAGAAGATCTATTAGATACAAAAATTAATTATTATATTAAAGTTAATTTCACTTCTGTTATTGATATAGTTAATGCTTTGGGTGGAGTAGATATATATTCGGAATATACGTTTGTGTCATATTCTGGATATAGTTTTAAAGCCGGAATGAATAAAGTAGATGGTGAAGAAGCACTAGATTTTGTAAGGACTAGAAAAGCATTTGCTGATGGAGATAGACAAAGAGGTAAAAATCAACAAGCTTTAATAGAAGCCTTAATAAGAAAGGCTACAGACAAATCTATCATTACTAAATATAATTCTTTATTATCTGCAATAGATGGTAAATATCAAACTAATATGAGTATAAAAAAAATAACAGCACTAATTAAAATGCAGTTAAATGATATGCCTAAATGGAATGTAACTTCTTATAGTTTATCAGGTACTGATAGTAGCAATTATACTTATACATATAATCAATTATTATATGTAATGGAACCAGATAATGAAAGTGTTGAAAGTGCAAAAAATTTAATTAATAGTGTTTTAAGAGGAAATGTATTAGATTCTACTTATAACAATATTAGTGATGAATCTAATAGTGTAAAAAAAGTAAATTCTAATCAAGCTAATAATAATTCAACACCTAAACAGGAGGTAAAACAAGCCTCTAAAGAAATCGAAAAAATAGAAGAAGAAAAAAATGAAAATGATAATTTAAATAATGATGACAAAACCGATGAGTCTAAGACAGAGACTTCTAAATTAGAAGACGATGATCAGAAAAAAGAGCAAGATGAAAAAGAATCTAAAGTAGATGATTTTGAGAATGTTATTAATAAATAAAAAGGGTTTAAGCATAACTTAAACTCTTTTGTTTACCTATTTGGAAATTAATTGTCCTATTTTCTTTACTAGCATCTTTAACAAGTACTATTACTTTATCACCGATTTTATATTTATTTTTTGTGTTTTTTCCTATTATTAGTTTTCTATCATTATCAAAACTATATTTATCATCTAACATGTTTTCAAAACTTACTTTACCAGATATATTATTGTTTGTTTTTACAAACATACCGTGTTGATATATCTCACTTACTATTCCTTCAAATCTATCTCCTATATGATCTTCCATATATTCAGCCATTGCCATAGCTTTTCCTTCGTTTTCCATATCAAAATCTATTTTTTCTAATTTAGATGCAGATTTACTTATTTCATTTAATTCATTTTCTAAATTATCTATGCTTTCTTTGCTATAATCAAAATCATTTAATTCAGATATTACTGTATGAATCATAAAGTCAGCTACCCTTCTTATAGGAGAGGTAAAATGACAATATAAAGGTAATTGTAGAGCAAAATGACCACAATTTAAAATATCATATTTAGCTCTTTCCATTGCCTTTAATAAATAACTTCTAAATATACCATTTGAGTCTACCTTTTTTATTTGTTCAAGAATATTATTTATTGAGTATTCATTTATTGATTTGCATTTATTAATGTTAACTCCAGATGCTTTTAATAAATCTATAATTGAATTAATTTTTTCTTCTTTTGGATATTCATGTACTCTAAATATAAAAGGTAACCAAGAATAATTTTGTGCTACCGTTGTATTTGTTATGACCATAAAATTTTCAATTAATTTCTCGGCAGTACCTCTTTCATCGGTTTTAAAATCAATTGGTTTTCCATAATCGTTTTGTATAAGTTTTATATCAGAAATATCAAAATCAAGATAATTTCTTTCTTCTTTTTTTCTTTCTAGGATATTATTTAATTCGTTCATTATTTTTAGTTGATCTAGAAAAGGTGTATATTTATCCAATGTTTCTCCACCTAAAACTTTGTTAACTTCACTATATTTCATAGCTTTTCTAGAATTAATAACTGAATCATAAATATTATAATTAACGATATCACCGTTTGAATTTATTTCCATTTCACAAGATTTAGTTAATCTATCTACTCCTTCATTTAAAGAACAAATACCATTTGATAAAATGTGAGGAAACATAGGGATGCAGGTATTGTTTATATAATGGCTTGTACATCTATTTAATGCTTCATCAAATAGTTTTGACCCTCTCTTAACATAATGACTTACATCGGCAATGCTTACGATTAATTTGTAGTTACCATTTTCTAATTTTTCTACAAAAATTGCATCATCTCTATCTTTTGTATCATCACAATCTATAGTAAATATTTGTTTTCCCCTTAAGTCAATTCTATTTACAATATCTTTAGAGCTTACTTCATTTGGTAATTTATTTGCTTCTTCTAATACCTCTTTTGAAAAATCTATAGGTACATTGTATTTGATGGCTATTAATCTAACATCTATTCCAGGGTCATTTTTATGACCAATTGTCTTAATTATTTCTGCTTTGTAACAACCATTTTTTAGTTCAGTACTAACATTTACTAATACCATTTGACCATCTACTAAGTTTCTTAGTTCATTTTTATTTATATCGATTTTTATATGTTCATAGTTATTGTAGGGTTTGAGATTTATTCCATTTTCATCCATTATAACTTGATATATAATATTACCTGTTTCTCTTTTCAAAATACTTTTAATTTTTCCTTCAAAATTTTTGTTTCTACCATTTGTAATTGAATGAACAATAACTGTATCCCCATTTAGAGCACCATTTAAGTTTTCATTATTAATAAATATAGTATAACCATCTTTGGTATGTACAAAACCATTACCTGTTTTGTTTATTTCTATTTTTCCATAGGCAAAACCTAATTCATTAGTAAGTATTCTATAGCCTTTCTTATCGTCAAAAAACAAACTTCCGTTTTCAATAAGAGTGTCAATTACCCTATTAAAAATTTCCGTTTGTTCTAAGCCCCTAATATTTAATTTCTTTTTGATTTCATTTAATGTGTGAAATTTATTTTCTTTTTTTAAATATAACATAACTAATTTTGATAATTCTTCCATATACACTCCTACTTCCATAATCATTTTATCATATTATAAAATTGAAAGTAAAGCAAAAATTAAATTTAATATTTAATTCACAATGAAATATAATATTAAATTAAAAATATATATGCGAATTATATCGATTTTTTTTTGTTTAATTGTTCATAATGCATAACGATGTTTCTATCATAATCCATAATTTTTCCACTTGGTAATAATAACATTCTTTTTATATTTAAATTATCTACAAATTCTAAATTGTGTGATACTACAAGTATGGTTCCTTCAAAATCTTTAAAAGTGTCAGCTATAATTATTTGAGTCATAGGATCTAAGTGGTTAGTAGGTTCATCTAAAAGTAATGTATTAGCGCCACTTAAAGATATTTTTGCTAAAGCAACTCTACTTCTTTCTCCTGGAGATAAGATGTTGATTTTTTTATATACATCATCTCCTGAAAATAAAAATCCACCAAGAATTTTTCTTAATTCATATTCTTCTTTGTTAAATTCATTAAAATTTTCTATAATAGTTTTATTGTTTTCTAGTGTTTCATGTTCTTGAGCATAGTATGCTATTTTAGTTTTTTCACCGATCATTACCTCACCAGAGTTAGGTGTTAAATAATTCATAATTAGTTTTAATAGAGTTGTTTTACCAATACCATTTTCACCTACTATTAAAAATTTTTCACCTCTGCTTAAATCGAAAGTTAAGTTTTCATATAATAAATTATCACTTGTATATCCAAATGTTAAATTCTTACAAGCAAGTGGTATAGAATAACTAGGGTAATCAATTTTCATTTTAATTTTTGCATATCTATCGCTTTTTTCTAGCACAACCTTTTCTTTTTCTAACCTTTCAAGTTTTTTAATTCTATCTTTAGCGATATTAGCTTTTTTTTCATTTCCTCTAATATATTTACTAATTATTATTTTTAATTTTTCTTCTTCTTTTATTTGTTTGGCATAAAGTTTTTCTTGTGCTATTTTTCTTTCATTTTTCACTTCTATATATTTTTTATAATTGCCGTTAAAAAATTCAATGTTGTGTTTAATTTTATCTATATGTAAAGTTTTATTTGTTATTTCATTTAAAAAATCAGTGTCATGGGAGATAACAAGAACTAATCCATGATATTTTTTTAAGTAGTTTATAAGATAATCTTTTGTGTCAATGTCAAGATGATTAGTAGGTTCATCTAAAAGCATTATTTCAGGTTTTGAATATAACAATCTTGCAAATGCAATTTTAGATTTTTGGCCACCAGATATATTTTTCAATTTTAAATCTAAAAGATTATTGTCAATATTCATTCCTGTTATAATTTTTAATAAAGTGTTTTCAGCATTATATTCATCATAATAAATTAGTTTATCTTGAATTTTTGAAACCTCTTTTAGTTTTTGTTTCATTTTTGAATCATCGTTAATTAAAGCTATTTCTTCATACAGTTTTGTTAATTTGCTGTTTAATTTTTCTATAGGTCTGCCAAGCAATAAATATTCAAATACAGTTATATCATCATTTGGAATTTCATCGGTTATAACTTGAGGTAAAAAACCAATAGTTGAATTATTTTTAATAATTATTCTTCCACTATCAGGTAATACTTTACCTAGTATTACATTAAATAATGTAGATTTGCCCGCCCCATTAACACCAACAATTCCAACTTTATCATATTCATTTATTTTGACTGAAACATTATCAAATATTGTTTGCAATCCAAAAGATAAACAAAGATTTTGTATGTTCATGTGTACCTCCATTTTAAATAAAAGACTAACACTGGTAGTGGTTAGTCTTTCACTTGATATTTTGTATCAATTTATTTAACGAACTAAAAGTTCGAATCTTTCAAATGGCACGGAAACAGAACGAGTTTCCAAATTTTAATTACCACTTTTTTTATGATATATTCCACATAAATATAATACTATTTTAACATAGTTTTTACCATTTAACAACTATCTTTAAGCACTTTGATTAGCATTATCGTAAGTAGTAGGACATAGTTTTAATAATTTAGTATATTCTAACAATACTAAACCATATATCTTTTTCTTTTCAACATAACTCTTAGGATTAACCTTAATTATTTTAAATAATAATGGGTTAGTGTAGTATTCTTCCTCATTAAAACAATCAAAGGCAGCAAATTTATATTTAGTTTTTAATAACTCCATATAATCTATCGCATCTTTATCGTGTTTTACTTCGGTTATACTTGCTTTAAAAACACCATTACCAATTATTTTATCTATCATATTGTTTTCTTCTAAATCTAATAATTCTTTTACCTTATTAGATTTTAGTTTTAAGTCCACTAAATTAACTTTAATTATTTTCTTCTTACTATCAGTTCTTTCTTTAATAGTAATGGTATCAATATAGTTACCAATGAAATTACATTTAGTTTCATAAGAAGTCATTTTCCATAACTCATTTAGTTCGTTACTATCTAATAAATTCATTTTATCTTTAATTATTCTTTCATCTACTGCAAATCTAATCTTATGGTCTAACTTACAACTATTATATTTCTCAGCCGTATTACTATCTGTTATGCAATAATTACTATTTATAATACTACTAAGTTCAAATAAATTATTTAATTCAGTTAGTAAAGCATTCTCTATAAGATTTTCTCTTACATAAATACCACAATCTTTGCACTTATAATAAAGATAGTCGTTCTTCATTTTATTCTTAACACTATTACAAGCCATAATTCTACCACAATGCGGACATACTAATTTTTGAATAAATAAATAGTTTTTAGACCTATAATAATTTCTTCCATTTCTTGCTATCATTTCTTGGCAGTCATTAAATAATTCTTTAGATATTATAGGTGGGACAACACCACATATTTGAATAGTATCTTTGTTTTTTAAGCATTTTCTATATTCATATACACCCATATAAGATTTATTATTTAAAATACGAGATAGGGAACTATCATTCCATTTTCTATAACAAATCTTTTCTTCACCTGTGTTCTTATCTTTTTTTATGCTAGAGATTATATTAGGATACTTTTCTTTTAGTATTTTAGATATATGATAATATGTTTTACCACTAGCACATAACTCAAATATTTCTTTTACTATTTTTTCTTCTTCAATATCTATTTCCCATTGCTTTAATTTTTGCTTTCCACTTTCGTCCATTTTATGCCTATAACCTAAAGGTGGTTTTCCTCCAATATGACCTTTATTAACAGCACTTTCAACACCAATTAAAGTTCTTTCTTGGATTAACTCTCTTTCAAATTGAGCAAATATACCAAGAATTCTTGCAAACATCATACCTGCTGCCCCAGTAGTATCAATATTTTCACATAAAAACTCAATACCACAATTATATTTTTTAAGTTCTTTAAAAAAATCTTCAAAGTCTATAATGCTTCTACTTATTCTATCCATTTTGAAAGCCATAATTAAATTGAATTTACCTTTTTTCATATCACTTAACATTTGCTGATAGGCAGGTCTGTTTTCAGCAGACTTGCCACTTATACCAGCATCTGTATATACCTTATATACTTCATAGTCATTAGAAACACATCTTGCTTTTAATCTTTTTTCTTGTTCCTCTAAACTATGTCCCTCTCGGGCTTGGTCAGTTGTACTAACCCTAGTATATATGGCAACTATCTTTCTTTCGCTATGCATTAGGATTATTTTTACTTCTAATAAACGAAAGGTAAGTTTCAATATTACAATTATAACTATTTAGCATTTCAAAGAATGGTTTAACATTGAAAAGCCCTGTCATTAGTCTATCTCTACTGTAAGTAACTATAGTATCAAATTTTTTATCATTTAAATCCTTCAATAATTCAGTTAAACCAGTTCTATTATAATTTGCTCCATTACTCCATTCATCACAATATACTTTATAAATTGTGTATCCTTTTTCTCTACATAATTGATGTAGTTCACTTTTTTGGTTTTTGATGGTAAGTGCTTTTACTTTACCATCACCATCTCCTTGGCGTATATATAACGCCACAATTTTTTTATCTTTCATATATTTTCCTCCTTTTTTCGTAAGCAAAATTTATTTGCTGCAGCTTAAATTTAAATAATTTTTTGCTTACACATTGATTGTAACATTTAAATATGGTAAAATTGAATTACTAAGTTCGGCTGTAAATATCAAAAGTATTGCCGAAGCAAATAAAATAAAGGATTGATTATTATGTATTTTTGTTTCAATGAATATCACGGCGATGATAAATATTATGCTCCTAATGTATTTTTAGGATATTATGATAATCCAAAGGACCCCAAAAATGTAATATCGCAAATATTTTTTAATGACTTCTTTGAAAATTTACAATATGATTTACTAAAAAATATTTTAAAAGAGCTTGATAAAATTTTAGAATATTCTCAAAATGAATGTATAACTCAAGAAACTTGGTTTAAATATAAAGTAGCAAATTCTTTATCTCTTCCTAAAATTGGAGAAAGTTATATTAAATCTTTTTCAAAAATTAAGAATGACAATAGTAATGGAATTGAATTGACTTATTATCGTAATAGAAGAGCCCATAAAATTACGTTTGAAAATAATGAGGATTTTTTTAAATCTAAACCTAAAAATATATTTGACAATTTAACTAATAATAAGAGTGCAGAGTATAATTTAATAATCAAAAAAGAAGCAGTATGTAAAAATGAAATAGAATTGTTATATGATTTTTTACAATGTTTATTTAATATACCACAAATACCTTATTATGTAAGAAAATGTAAGTATTGTAAAAAATATTTTGTTGTTACTTATTATCGTACTTTTTATTGCTCCAGAACAAATGTAATCAAAAATCATAATGTTCCTTGTGGTTTAGTTAGAAACTTTATAAAAAAACAAAATGAATATAAAAAGTTTTTAACAGCAAGTAAATCCCTTGAAAATAAAATTATAGATAAGTGTAATGATGAATATTTAACATATCAGAATGAACGAGACGAAGCAATTGAAAAATGTATAACTTCAAAAGATTTTGATGTCTTAACAAAATTTATAGAGAACTCTAAGATTAAATATCTTTAATAAAATTATAAAATGTATTAGGTTTAAGGTCTAATAATTCCATTGCTTCTTTACTTTTAATTTCTTTATTTTTCCATTGATTAACCACAACATCAAAGTTTTGTGGTTTTTCTATTTTAGGTCTTCCAAATTTGATGCCATTATTTTTAGCAATTTTTATACCTTCTTTTTGTCTTTGCTTTATAAATGTTCTTTCTTGCTCTGCAACATAACCTAAAACTTGTAATACTAAATCACTAATAAAAGTTCCTAATAAATCTTTATTTTGCCTAGTATCTAATAAAGGCATATCTATTACAACAATATCTGCTTTAATATTTTTTGTTATATCTTTCCACTCGTTAATTATCATTTCATAATTACGACCAAGTCTATCTATGGACTTAATAACTAATAAATCATTTTCTCTTAATATATGTTTTAGAGTGCTATATTGCTCTCTATTAAAATCTTTACCACTTTGCTTATCAATATAAATATCTCTTTCATCTATGCCATACTCCTTAAATGCTACTAATTGCCTTTCTTCATTTTGTTCTTTACTACTAACTCTAGCATAACCAAATACTTTACTTTTCATATAAACCTACCTTACTAAATATCTTTTGCATTCTTCGTATAACTCACATCTTATATTTTCACTAAAACTATTTAATGATGTATTTATTCCTTGTTCTTTTAGGTTATATATAAAATCTATACAAGCAATAGAATAAGGAAATTGCTCTATGCCTACAAGTAATACATCTTTTAAATCACAGCATATATTAGCAAAAATATTCTTTGCAATATCTTCTTTCACTTTATGACACCTCCTTACCATAAAATATATAATATATGACTTTTACAAAAGATACGAGCCGTTTATTTGAAAAAGTGGTAAAACTTTATAAATATTTAAAAATAGAGTAGAGGACTTTTATAAATACAAAAAAGACCTAAATTCAATTTGAATTCAAGTCTTTGAAAACCTACACATTTTTAATTATTGAAATTTATCTAAACAAAATTTTAAGAATTCATCTAAATTTGTTTGATTTATTGTTGCAAGGTTATTTAATAACTCATCTATTTGCATAATATCTGATTTATCATATTTGGGATCTGTCGGAAACAATTTTATGTATTCTTTTTTTCTTTTATCACCGATCTTTTTAAAAGGAACCTTTGCTTTTGCTAAAACAGTTTCCAATTCTGGCGAATTATATATAGGGGTAATATAGTTATATGCCCAATGTTCTTTAAACATTTCCTTATTTATAAATTGTTTTTTCTGTTCCTCCGTACAATCATCAGTATCCATTATTATAAATATTTTAAAATCAGGGCTAATATTTTTTCCACTTTCATCTAATTCAATATAAGGGAAATATTTTAAAAATGCGGTTTTACTTTTGAACTTTTTATTATTTAATAATTTTTCAAGGCTAGTTATCTGTATAGATTTTTCACCATTTTTATCGCTTTCTATTTCAATTCTTAATCTTAATTTCTGCTTTATATGCTGACATATTTGTTTTTCGGATTTTCCATGTACAATAACTACTGCTTTTAAATATGAATACTTCTTCACTTCAAAGTTCCTATTTTAAATTATCAATTATATCTTCGAAATCAATATCAGAAACCATTGGAATTCCACCAAATACTCCACTTAGATATTTTTTCCTTGGATTTACATTTTTATGAATTCTGCCATTAAAATCAGTTATTGCAATTAGTTCTTTTTCAGCATTTCCGTTTACGTTAAATATATATATATTTTCTTTTGGTATATCTGACTCAATCAACATAGTATTATGAGTTGTTATAATCATTTGCCCTTTTATAAATTGTGAAATATTTTCAAGAATACTATTAACCATTAAATCGTGAATTCCTGTGTCTAATTCGTCAATTATAACAGTTTGACCCTCACACGCCGAAATCAAATAAGGGAATAAATCAAGAATATTTTGTGTACCAGTTGATTCTAATTTAAAATCAATATCAATCATTTTACCATATATAAATTTCGTCATAATCAAATTATACTTTATATAATTTTCCATATATTCTCTTTCATAATAAACTTTCTTAATATCCGAATACAATGTTGTAAAAAATTCATTTAGCACAAGTTCAATCTTATCTAGTTCATCTTCTTTTTTTACGGAAATTTTACCTTTATCTAGTTTACCCATCATTTGATGTTGAGTACCCATCATTCCAAATTCACTATGGTTTCCACCTTTTACCTTTGTACACATAGTTTTTAAATAACTTAATATACTATAAAGATTGCTAGAAATTTTTTTCTTTATATATCCATTTTTTTTATCTTCTATTTCATATGATAATATTGACATAAATGAATGTTTTCCCCAATATTGTTCCAACAATTTATAAAATTCATTATAATAATCTTTATCTTTAAAAAGATTATTATTGATTTTCATTAAATTTGGCTTTATATCAAAATAATAAGTCTGATTTTTATTTAGTACATACTCTAATTTTTCAGATACAATCTCATTATCATTCATCTCAATATGATAAACTCCATTTTTGCCTTTATAAATAAATCCATACTCTAAAATCATATTATCTGATGATCCTATAGTTTTGCAATCCTTAATAATCATTTCAGTATCTTTAAATCTTGGTCTAAAATGAGTTTCAAAGAAATCCTTATAATTATCTTCTTTTAAATCTTCACTATTATCTTCAACAAATTTTTTCCACATTTCTATAGAAGACAATGTTCTCATTGTTTCATTTAATGTATAAAATGAAGTTGCAAAGTTAGACTTTCCAATACCATTTTCTCCATAAATTAGTATAAGATTTTTTGCTTTTGTTTTAGTTTTCATAAAATCAACATGCAAGTCAACTAGAGATTTATAATTATGTAGTTTTACATACCTTATCATTATAATCACCCTTTCAATAATATTATAGCATTTTTTTCAAAAAAATATACTATTTTTTTAATATTTCTTCGTTTTTTGGTATATTTTATACCTTTTTTATTAAAAAGTCAATAATTTTTTATAAGTTAATAGTATATTTCCTTTATTTCCTTATTAGGTAATACTAATGTAAAACTAATATCATGCTTATTAACTAATTCTTTTAATCTAATTACAACATCTTTTGCTATATCAAAATGTTTATAACCATGTATACCTGTACCTATACTAACAGATACTATATTTTTATAACCTTTTTCTACCACACACTCAAATATTTTATTATAACTATCTAAAAGTTCTTTTAATGGTTCTTTACTTTCATAACTTTTAGGGCAATATATATGCAATATATCTATACCTAAATTAAAACCTGGGGTAATTCTTACCTCATTAACTTTCATATATTCACTATAATTATTCTTACAATATTCTTCTAATAAATCTTTATCGGCTAATTTATATATAGTACCACAAACACCACTACCATATGTCATATATTTATTAGCACTGTTTACTATTAAATCTTTATTATCTAAATAATTAAATATATTACCACTTACTATATCTAGCTTACTCATAGCACACCACCTAAGCCTATTATATAATAAAATATTCTATTATACTTAACTTATTGCCAATTAACTTATATGTTAAGCCCATATAATTAAATATAAAACTATCAAACTCATTATTAACATCAATATTACTTTTCTCAGCATATAACATATCTATTTTATTTACATTAAAGCCTGTCTTATTACTTATTATCTTTTCAAAATAATAATCTAATCTTCTTTTCTTAGGCACACCCATATAACCAATAAACTTTACTATTTTATCTAAAATACTCATACTATCAAAAACCTTTCTTATAATCTTACTTTATTTACTATTTATTCCTCGCAAATTTTACTAAAAAAGGTAATCTAATATAATCTATACTAAATTACCTTAACTACCTTAAAACTACTATAAATCAATATTGACCTTTTCATTACTTAATCTTTTAGTTAATCTATCAACAAATAACTTTCCAACACTGCTATATTTTCCTAAACCAAATACTAACAATTTAATTTCTTCGGTATGCTTATCTTTATAATTTATAACCAAAAAGTAATTATATTTCTTTTTAACTTTTTGACCTATACCAGATAAAGCACCTATAAAACCTAAACCTACCAAACTGCCAACCATTGCTCTACCTAAAACACTTTTATTCTTGCTTTCCATTTCTTTTTTGCTTAATATACCAGCATTTACAATTCTATCTAATGATATACTAAAATTACCTATACTACTTATAACTATTAAATCGTTATCATTAACATTTAATTCGCATTTTTCTTCTTCTCGTAAACTGCTTATTCCCTCAATATGAGTAATGTCAGTTAATTTTAATACCCTAACTTTCTTTTCCTTAACTATTGGCATTTCTTTTTTTATTTCAACTTTTTCTTTTTTAGCCACATCTACTAAATCATTATTTCTATTTTCTTTACCACTTTTATTCTTTATTGCTTTAATAATCAAATAAATGGGTAATACTATAACTGCAACCCCTAATAACATATAAAATAAATCTTGCATTTTTTACACCTCTTTCTTTTCTCAAAATCTATTCTTACTTATTCCGCTATTTATCTCGGCATATTTACTAAATAAATGCTAACTCAATATATTTATATTATTTTTACCTAAACTACCTATAACCGCCGTTAAAACTACTTATTTATATATTTTAAAAATACCTCTTTAAATTTGTTAGCACTATTTAATAACCAAGCATACGCACTATCAATATCATTACTTACTTTATTACCATAATTTAAAATGATCTTATCAGTTTTTCTTTCTTCTAAATAATCCCACTCTAAATTGTTTATTTCCATATCTATTTCATTTTTATATTGTTCTAACTTCTTAAATACATCTTTATTAGATACTTCAAATTGGCATTTTAAACCATCAACACTTATATTATAAACTAAGCAAATTTTATAATCACTTGACCCAACACTAATACTATACCAATTCTGCAATAATGGTTTAGTAAGTGTAAATTCTTTTTCTTTATTTCTACTATAATCTACAAACCCTTGCCAAAACTTTAATTGCTCTAATTTTCTATCACATAACTCATCATCTGATTTTTGCTTTAATAACTTAGACCAATTATTAGGTTCACATACTATTTGGAATTTAGGAGCAATAGGGGAATTACCTATTTTCCATAATTCTACTTTAACTAAAAATATATTTATCTTTTCAAAACTATTTTCATTTAACCACTCAACTGCTTGTTTATGTTCTTCGTTAACATCTTTAACAACCCATATAGCAATATCAGCATCTAAACCTGCTGAGTAAACTATTACTTTTCCTAAATGGTCGTGGTTAGTATTTTCTAATTGATTTTCTATAATAATCTTTTTATTACTATTGCTATCCTTAGCATAAATATCAACATTATACCTACCAACACTCATTTCCGTATCTATAACCTCAATATCTATTCCTATTTCTTTACTTAGTAGGGCAATATTTTCTTTCTTTGCCAACCACTTAGTAAAATCTAATGCTTCGTGCTTCCAAATCTCTCTTAATTCAACATTTTCCAATTTTCCAAGTTCCATATATAAAATCACCAATATCATTATAACACAAAATTATATAATTTGGAACATATCAATATTACTAATATTACTATCACTGACATTTAATATCTTTAAAATTATATATAGAAGGAGGGTAAGATTATGGAGAACAATTTAAAACAAATTCGTAATAGTAAAAACTTATTACAAACCAAAGTTGCTATGGATTTAAATATTACCCAAGAAACTATATCTTCTTACGAAACTGGTAGAGTATTTCCAAGTTCTGATATGCTTATTAAATTAGCAAACTATTACAATACATCTATTGACTATCTATTATGTAGAACTAAATACGATATGCCAATAAACGATATTAAACCTAATAATATTTCTGATACCGATTTTATACTACTAAATAAAATCAATAAACTATCTACTATAAATAAAGCAAAAGTCGAAGCATATATAGATGGCTTAAACGATAACTAATACTTAATGCTATATATCATTTATACATATAGCATTTTTATTTTACCTTTATCTACCGCAATTATCTATTTAAACAATACTATAATGCTCCTAACTTATAATGCTCTTATATTCCTCTTATCTATTCCTTTTAATCTAATAAATAATACTTTATACTATATCAATATAATATCATTATAATATTATTAACATATTTATTATATGAGGGTCATTACTACTATCAATACTTTAATAATTCCTTTTAAAATATGCTATATTCTTCCTCTTTCTCTCGGCGTAAACTATAATTTTCCTGTACTTTATTCCTTTTTTCTATTCTTTCATAATTTTCTGCTATCTTAACTAACTGTGCCTCTTTCATATATTTATCAATTAACTTCTTATCTTGTTCCTTAGTTATATTCCAATAAAACTCTGTTATTTTATAATACTTATCTTCTAATGCTAATCTTTTTTCATTACCATAAGTTTTAGCATATCTTCTAGCAGTCATCATTTTCATATAAGCATTATTTAAATCTTTTAAACTATAACCTTTAGGAATAACTATTTCATTACCTTTATTATAAGTACAAAACAATATTTCTTCTGCTTGTTTAATAAAATATTCTGCTTTATTGATGTTAGTGTTCTTCTTGTATGTTTTCTTATCATATAACTTACTTATATCAAAGTTATTCTTTTTCTTTCCACCATACCAACATTTATCTATATACCTTTTTATTTCTTCTCTAAAAGCATAAGATGGTTTAGATACTAATAATATATGTAAATGCCAATCAACCTCTATATTACTTTTATGTGGGTATATTTCCTTTATCTTTCTAGGGCGACCAACCTTATTATTATGTTCGTAATGAATATATGTGCTATTACCCTCAGTATTACTAATACATACCATTGCTGTTGCCGACCATTCTTTCTTATTACATATATACCTTATTTTTTCTATTAACCTTTTAGCATATCTCCTTGCTTCTTCCTTATCTTTAAATTTAATATCTATATCAAAACTAGACATACCTAATTTACTTTTACTCATTATAGGCACCTCTCATAGTATCTAATATTAAATTTAATTTTTTCATATCTATTTGCATTGTCCTATTATATAAGAACATATTATCCTCATCAAAATATATTACTATTATTTTTTTACCATTTAATTTTATTAAAAACTTATGAGGCTCAATAAAACTAACATTAACTTTATCTACATTTAATATTCTTCCACGCGTAAACTCATATTTTGCACTATGAAAATCACAGGCAATTCTTATTTTCCTTTCAAACTTTTCGTTTCTTTTTAAATCAACATAATTTTTAATCATTTTTTCCTCCATTTTTTAGGCAAACTAAAACACGGATAAACTCAAAGTTTTCCGTGCTTTTATATATGTTTGCTCCAAATTTTTGGAGTTTCTTTTTATATGGCAGGGGTAGCAAGAGTTGAACTCACATCAGCGGTTTTGGAGACCGTTATTCTACCATTGAACTATACCCCTGTGACTAGTTCATTATATCATATTTTTTGATAATCTTCAACATTTTTTTGCATATTATATGATAGGTGATAAAATGTCTATAATTAATTATACATCAAATGAGCGAGATTTACTTGCTAGACTTATGAGAGCTGAGGCTGTAGGCGAAGGTAATTTAGGTATGCTTATGGTAGGTAATGTTGGAGTTAATAGAGCAATAGGTAGATGTTTAACTTTTAAAAATATTAATACTATAAGTGCGATGATATATCAAAATCCAGGAGGCTTTTCGGGTGTAGATAGTCCGTTGTTTTTCAGTAATCCAACAAGTAAAGAAAGAGAACTTGCGGATAGAGTATTAAAAGGAGAATATTATTATCCAGCTACTAATGCCTTATGGTTTTATGCACCAGGTACTGGTGTGTCATGCAGACCAACTTGGTATGATCAAAGAAATTCTGGCAAGTATAAAAATCATTGTTTTTATGAACCTGATCCTAATATATGTCCAGAAATTCATTAATTTTTAAAAAAGTATTGACACATATATAAAAAAATGATATACTTTATTAGTAACTTTGTTACTACTGGGGAATTAGCTCAGTTGGCTAGAGCATCTGCCTTGCACGCAGGGGGTCAAGGGTTCGAGTCCCTTATTCTCCACCAGTATGATATTTACCCTAAATTTTTAGGGTTTTATTTTGTCCTTTTTGTTTAAGTATTAATAATGTAAAGTATTTATCAAGTGTTTTAATATATAAACATGATAAATACTTTTGTTTTGTTCAAATACATGACTAAAATTATAAAAGGTAACAAATTCATTAAATAATATAAATTTTTAATAATTATTTTCTTTTTTTTATTAATATGATATAATTGTAAAAGAATAAGGAGGTATGATATGACATTTGATAGTGTTGTTGATCTAGTAAAAAAAATAATAGATGTACTATTAGTTTGGTTAGTGCTTTATTATGTTTTAAAAAGTCTTAGTAAAAATGTTAAAATGGTATTAATATTTAAAGGTATAATCTTTATCTTTATTTTAAAACTTGTAAGTGATGCGTTTAGCTTGGCTACAATTGGTTTTCTTTTAGATTATGTAATTGAATGGGGAATTTTAGCTCTTATTGTTATTTTCCAACCTGAAATTCGTAATGTACTTGAACAATTAGGTAGAAGTCAATTATTAGGAAGACACAAGGTTCTTACCGTTGATGAAAGAGAAAGAGTGGTTTATGAAATCGTAAGCGCTATGGATTCTCTTAGAAAGACAAGAACAGGGGCACTTATTGTTATTGAAAGAGATAATAGTTTAAATGATTATATTCAAAAGGCAAAAAAAATATATGCGGATATGTCTAGCGATTTATTAATGTCTATATTTTTCCCAAATAATCCATTACATGATGGTGGCGTAATTATTCAAGGCGATAAAATAACATGTGCAAGAGCAGTTTTCCCAACTAGTGAGAATTCAAAAGTTATCAAAAGACTTGGTACTAGACATAGAGCTGCTTTAGGTATATCTGAAATAACAGACTGTATATCTTTAGTTGTTTCTGAGGAAACAGGAAGACTTTCTATGGCTATTGATGGTAAATTACATTATAATTTAACTCCAGATGAAATAAAAGTTTTACTTTTAGAGGAGTTAAGTCCTAAGAAAGCTGTACTAATAGAAGAAGAGGAGGAGATTTCAGATGAAAAAGACCAATAATTTCTTTAAAATCCTATTTAACTTCTTCGATAGACATATTATTATGCCAATAACTAGATTTATATTTAATGTAACTAAAAAAATGAGTAAGCCAAATAAAAAGTTTGAAACTTGGTTGTCAAAATCTACTACTCTTTTGTTTTTATCATTATTTTTAGCTATTACAATTTTTATAGTAGTTGATAGAAAAATTATAACATTTTCTAGTCAATCAGCGGAAGTTTTTAAAGATCAAAAGGTAAATGTTATATATAATGAAGAACAATATGTAGTAGAAGGTTTGCCAGAAAAGGTAGATGTTACTTTAATTGGTAGTAAAGCTGATTTATATATTGCTAAACAATCATCAAATAATGGAGTTACTGTAGATCTTACAGGTCTTACTCCTGGAACTCATAAAGTTAGTATAGAGTATAATCATGGGTTATCTGGAATTGAATATAGTGTTAACCCTAGTGTTGCTACTGTAATAATTTACAAAAAGGTATCTGATACTAGAAATTTAACTTATGATATTGTAAATAATAATAAATTAGATAATACATTATTAGTAAATAGTGTAAAACTTAGTACTGATGAAGTTACGATAAGAGGAGCTGAATATAAGATTGATCAAGTTGCTACTGTTAAAGCACTTATTGATGTTGATCAATTATCTGATAAATCAGCAGGAACTCATACATTAAATAATGTTGAATTAAAAGCTTATGATGCTAAAGGTAATGTTGTAGATGTGGAATTTGTACCATCTAAGATAAGTGCAGAGGTAGATTTAGCATCACCATCTAAGAAAGTTTCATTAAATTTCTCACCAAAGGGTAAACTTGCTACAGGTAAAGCTATTGGTGGATATTCATTTAGTCAAAATGAAATAACTATTTATGGTGATAGTGAAACACTTGCTAACATTAATAGTTTGGATGTTATAGTTGATATTTCTAATTTAACATCAGATTCTTCATTTAAGGCTGAAATAAAGAAACCTGCTGGAGTTAAGTCATTAAGTACAAATTATGTAACTGTATCACTTACTATTACTGATTCATCGTCAGAACCTATTAAGTTTAATATACCATTGACTGGTATAAATGTAGGTGAAGGATTGAATGCTCAACCAATAGATAGTGAAAACGGTTTCATAGTTGTAGAAGTTCAAGGTGCAAGTTCAGTACTTGCTACTATAGATGAAACAGATATCAAGGCTTATGTCGATTTAAAAGGATTAACTGAGGGAAGGTATACTAAAGAAGTTATAGTAAAAGGTTCTAATCCACTTGTAACATATAAAGCTAAGAGAACTGAGGCTACAGTAGATATAACTAGAAAAAATTAAAAGCACATTTTTTAAAGTGCTTTTTTTATTTTGATTCTATATGATTGAATAATAAACCAATGTTTATAAGTCCACAAATTCCTACTATAATATATATAATTCGAGATATAATAGAAGTTCCAAATATCCACTCTACTAGATTAAAATCAAAGAAACCTATTAATCCCCAAACTATTGCTCCTATTATTGTAAAAACTAAACAAATTTTTTGTAATGTTTCCATAAAACCATCCTTTCTATCATTTTTTATTTTTTACATATTTTTCTAAATTATTCATATTTGATATTATCTACCATATAATTAATTGAAAAATGAGGTGAATAATGAAAAAAATATTTATATTTTTAGGTGCAGTTTTATTACTTGCAGGATGTGGAAAGTATAATGATAAGAATTTGGTTAAAGATTTAAGTAAAAAGGTTGAAAACTCTAGTTCATATCATTTAACTGGTACACTTGAAATTTATAGGAATGAAGAAAAATATAGCTATGATGTTGATTCGACATATATGAAAGGAGATTATTTTAAAGTAAATTTACTTAATAAAAACAATAATCATGAACAAATAATCTTAAGAAACACTGAAGGAATATATGTATTAACTCCATCACTTAATAAGAGTTTTAAATTTCAAAGTGATTGGCCATATAATAATTCACAAATATATTTATTACAGCCTATAATAACTGATCTTAATAGTGATAAGGATAGAACTTTTGAAAAAAATAAAGATGGATATATAATAACGAGTAAAGTTAATTATTCAACTGAAAAAGATTTTTGTAAGCAAAAAGTATATGTTGATGCAGAAAAAAATATAACTAAGGTTGAAATACTTGATAAGGATAATAATATTAAGATGGTGCTTAATGTAATAGATATAGAATTTAATAAAAAAATAGATAAAGATATATTTGAAGCATCTAAATATTTAAAAGTAGTAGAAAGCAATGATAATTCTAAAAACGAAGAAAAAGATTCGAAAACTTCTAAAGTAGAGGATATTGTATATCCTATGTATGTTCCTGTAGATACATATTTAACTGCTCAAGATGTTGTTAAGACAGATGATGGAGAAAGAGTAATTTTAACATTTACAGGTGAATCTTCGTTTACTGTCGTTCAAGAAACATTAGAAGATGTTAATTCAACAAACTATATTTATGGTGATCCATATTTAATTTTAGATACTGTAGGCTCTATTACTGATTATTCTGTATCATGGATTAGTAATGGAATAGAGTATTCAGTTATGTCTGATACTATGAATGTTGATGAACTTTTAACTGTTGCTCAATCTATAAGTGTTAAAGCTGTTGGAAAATAATTGAACTTTTTAATTAATATGTGCTATAATATTATTTGGTGATTAAAATGAAAGTAGCACGTATTAGAGAAAATAACAAAATAAAAGAACAAAAAGGTTACACAAATGATGAGTATTCATTAAAAAATATGATAATTATACTATTAATTTTATCTGTAATATTTGTTGTATTCTATTTTATAACAGTAAAGTTTGCCCATCCAAAGAAAGTTGATGAAACAGCTACTCCAGCACAAATAGATTCAAATAAAATTACTTTAGGTAATTTATTAGATAGACCAGAAAATGAATACTATGTTTTAGTTACAAAAGAAAGTTTATATGATTCGAGTGCTAATTACACTAAAATTTATGATAATTATATAAACGATTATCAAAAAGATGAAAATGCTTTAAAAATTTATAGAGTAAATTTAGATGATGCATTAAATAAAAAGTATGTATCAGATAAATTAAATATAACAGATGATTTGAGCACTTTAACACTTAATGATGAGGTATTATTTAAAATAAATAATAAAAAAATAGAAAAATATTACGTTGGTAATTCAAAAATAGTAGATAAATTATCAAGATTAAAGAGTTAATAGCTCTTTTTTTAGTATATAAAAAAAATAATAAATAATACTAATAAAGGTGATAATATGATTCTTTTCTTAACTTGTATGAAAATATTTTTTGCTAGACTAATAGATGTATCATTAGGTACTATAAGGACTATTATTAGTGTTAAAGGACAAGATTTAATATCAGCTTTAATAGGTCTTGTAGAAATAACTGTTTGGTTTTTAGTTGTAAAGGAAGCTTTGAATACAGAAAATAATAGTTTTTGGATAGTTGCTTCGTATGCGCTTGGTTTTTCAATAGGTACATATATAGGTGGAAAATTATCTAAAAGATTTATTAAATCAAATTTAGAAGTACAAATAATACTATCTAATGAAAATGATGAGGTAGTGCAAAAAATTAGAGATAATGGATATGGTGTAACTGCTATTTCAGTTAAGGGATATAAAGATAATAAATATATGTTATATATACAAACAATGGGAAGTTCTTTAGAAAAATTAAAAAATTTAGTAATGAAGTTGGATAGTAAAGCTTTTATAGTTGTAAATGAGACTAAATATGTACAAAATGGGTATTTTGGTATAGCTAAATAAATATAATTAATTGGTGATTATATGTTAGTATTTAAAGGAATTATTATTGGTATAGGTAAGATTATCCCAGGAGTAAGTGGGTCCTTATTAGCTATTTCTATGGGATTATATCAAAAAATGATAGACTCAATTAATTATTTTTTTGACAATAAACGTGATAATTTTAAATTTTTATTTAAAATTGGAATAGGTGTTTTAATATCTATTGTGTTTTTTAGTAATATTATTATTTATGCACTTAATAATTATTATTTAATTACTATGTTTTTCTTTATTGGATTAATACTTGGAAGTATGAATGATATAAAAAATAATTTAGATAAAAAAAATAATATAATTATATATATATCATTTATAGTTTTTATTTTGTTAGGTTTTATAAATATAGACAATAATATATTTATAGGGAATGGTTTATTAAATTTTATATATTTCGTTTTTGCAGGCTTTTTAGATGCTTTTACAATGGTAGTTCCAGGTATAAGTGGCACTGCTACTTTAATGGTTATAGGGGCTTATAATACACTTATAGAGTGTTTTTCAAATATATTTAATTTTAATATGTTTTTAGATAATATTAAAATATTATTTCCATTTGTTTTAGGTATATTTATAGGAGTTATAATAACAGTTAAATTAATTAGTTTTTTATTTAAATATCATAAAAGCAAAACATATAGTGCGATATATGGCTTTAGTATATCTACTATATTTGTAATAGGAATAAAATGTTTAAAATCTAGTTATTCTTTGATAGAACTTATTATATCTATTGTATTTTTAATATTAGGCTTAATAGTAACAAAAAAAATCAATCACTATGTTACTTGTGATTGATTATATGTAAAATAATAAAACCTATTAATACTATACCTATACCGAGAAACCAAAAACTTACTTGATTAAATAATACTAAAGATAAAAATATAAATAAAATACTTAGTATCAAAACATATTTAATTAAATTATTTTTTATCAACAGGACCGCTTCCATTTAAATTAAGATCAACAGTATGTTTAGGTTTTCTTTTTTCTTTAGGTAATGTTTCTACCCATTTTTTCCCATCCCATTTTTTTAAACAGTTTGGTCCATACCATTCTTTTAATATTTTTTCTATATTATTATAAGAATAAAATTGTCTACCTTCAAATTCGTATTTTTTGAATGGTAAGATATCTTCTTTAAGAAAAACTGGTTCATGTAAAAATTTTTCCCATGGCACGGATATAGGTTGACTCATAAGGCGACTGTTTTCATATTTTCTTGAATAACGATTAGAATACCAAACTACAAATTTTTTTAAATGTACTGGATTAATATGTAAATTATCTAATAAAACAATAAAAGGCATAACAATTTTAATAACTGTTCTATTTAATTCATCAATAAATTTATTTTCGCATATATTATCATATATTATTACGTCTAGAAAAATTCCATCTCCAGATTTACATTTATTCTTAAGTAGAAAGTTTACTTCTTTTATATAAGTATTCTTTTTTCTTATTTTCATTGTTGGACCCATAATTGTATTATATCTTTTATCTTTTTCAAAACATTGAAAATAAAATTTATCACTAAGATCTTTTTCTAAAGCTTCAATAAATCTATTCCAATCTTTTCTTTCTATACATATATCCATATCATCATCCCAAGGGATAAATCCTTTATAATTTACAATACCTAGCGCACTACCTGCTATTAAACAGTATTTAATGTCATTTTTTTCACATACTCTATGTACTTCATCCATAATTGATAATACTTCAAGTTGTAAAACTCTTACAGATATATCTTTTTCTCTGCTTTTTGATATTGTATATTCTTCTCTTTCTAAAATACAATCGTTATTTTTTTTCATAAGCTCACTCCTAATTCAATTATAGAAGAAATTTAAGTATTAATCAAGAATTAAATGTAATTATTTAAAGTTGGGCAAATATTTACACACTTTTTACTAGTTTGAATACATTATATTAGAAATAATGAAAGGGTGGATTATATATGTGCAATAACAATAATGATGCAGAAAGCTGCCGTTGCATAGCAGAAATCCTTACAGTAATAAATGTATTACAACAAAATGCTAATTGTTGTGGAGATACTTGTTTAGAGACTTGTGATAGAGGATTTTTAGGATGTGGAACTACAACACTTGGTTGCAATACTAGACCAGTAGTTTTATATACTTGCTGTGGTAACGGTACTCCTTGGAGTATGCCAACAACTCGTGAAAATGTAGTATGTGGTGAATCAGGAGTTACTTGTTCAAATGTATTTAGGGTTGAAAAAATAGATGGATGTTGTGCAACATTCAGAGTTTTAGCAGACAATCCAGATTCTACAAGTTTATATCCTTATGTAGCAACTAACTCATTCTTTACTATGAACTTAAATTGCTGCTGCTGTCTTAGATGTTTACCAGATACTTATGTAGAATGCTTATAAAAAAAATAAGTCTTTAAGGCTTATTTTTTTAATGATTTAATATCAATAATATCGTTTATAGAAATTAAATCATTATCCATAGTAATAATATAATTTTTGTTTCTTCCAATAATTCTTTTGACAATTTTTTTATCTTTTAATGTAATTTCTACATTAGCTTTATAAATATAATTTGGAGAAGAAAAAATATCATTAATTTTTTGAGTAATTGTTCTAGTATCCTTTTTTTCTTCTTCTATAGGTTCATTATTACTATAATAAAAACTTCTATTGTTATTAAAGTTTTTATTAACTTTATTATGAAATACTTTAGGTAATTCTTTCATGTTCCACCTCTAATTAATTGTATTAATTTATTTTAAAAATAGAACTTAATAGTTAATTTGTCATATAGTATATTGAGGTGAGTTTATGTATAGAATATATCAAGTAGAATATGGAGACACTATAGATAGTATAGCCAGAAAGGTTGGAACTACTGTAGATAATTTAAAAAATATAAATGGATTTAATAATGATTCTGATTTAGTTGTTGGTGGATTAATTGTTGTACCAAAAGAAGAACGCCAAGTTTTTCAAAGTTATAAAATAAAACAAGGCGATTCAGTATATTCAATAGCTAAAATGTATAATGTTGATCCAGAAACTTTACTTTTATTAAATGGTTTAAATAAAAATGAATATATATATCCAAATCAAGAAATTATAGTACCAAGAGAGGATGTTACTATTTATGTAACAAGAGAAGGAGATACTGTGGATGCAATTATTAAAAATTTAGGTATAGATGCAAATACTTTTAATAATGAAAATGAGAGAATTTTTGTAGTAGAAGATCAGTTAGTTGTACATAAAAAAGAGACAAATAGATAAATAACTCTTTTTTTTTTGATTAAAATAAGTTATAATTAAATTGAAATAATATTTTGAAAGGTATGATTTTATGCAAGAGAATACTTATAATGGATTTAGTGTACTTAAAAATTATGGTGAAGATTTAACGGCTAAGTCTTATGTTACTGATCCATCTATAGCAAGAGATCTAGAATTAAAAAAACTAATGATGGTATTATTAACACCAGAAAAATCAGGATTATTGGTAGGAAAAGCTGGTGTTGGTAAAACTTCAATAGTAGAAGGCCTTTCATATAGAATTCTTTTAAAACAAGTTCCAATTGCTCTTCAAGGATATAGAGTATTTAAGATAAATTCATCATCATTATTAGGTAAGATAAGTTATAATGGTAGAGAAGATTTAATAATAACATTACTTGTTGAGGAATTAAAGCATGTAAGTAAGGTAATACTATTTATAGATGAAATCCATACTTTAATAGGTACAAATAATAATGGAGTATCTATGGATTTAGCTAACATTTTGAAACCAGCAATAGATAGGGGCGCTGTAAAATTAATAGGTGCGACAACTGATGTTGAATATAATACATATTTAATACGAGATAGAGCTTTTTTAAGAAGATTTGAAAAAATAGATGTTGCAGAACCAACAGAACAAATGACTGTTGAAATTCTTTTTAGAAGTTTACCAAAAATAGTGGCATCTACAGGTATTAGATTTAAATATAATGAATATGTTACAAAAATGCTTTTAGAATCTATAGTAAGCGCTACTAGTGAATATAAAAGAGTTTACGGTTTGGGAGCAATGTATCCTGATATTGCGTTTTCAGTCTTAACAGCAGCTTTTTCTGAAGCTTTGTTTCAAAATAGACAATTTGTAAATGTAGAAGATGTTTATAATGCAATTAAAAATAGTAAGAGAATATACCCTGATTCTATTATAAGAGAGTTAAATACCTTTAGAGAAAAGTTTAAGGATGTATGCGCACAAGAAGGAATATCACTTCCTGTTGTAGATATAAAAGAAATTAGTAATGTTGAATAGGAGGATTCATGAAATATAAAAATTATATATTACTTGCAGTATTATTAGTTGTAACTGTTTTTTTAACTTTTTTCTTATCTAGTTTATATAAAAGTAGAAATGACGTAGTATCGGATTTTTATGAATATTGTAATAAAATAAATTCTAATGAATTTGATGAATTTATAATGGAAAATCCTGATTCTATAATATATATAGGTGATAAGAATGATTTAGATTTTAAAGAACAAGAATCTGCTCTTAAAGATGAGATAGAGAAAAAGGGACTAAAAAATAAAATAGTTTATTTAGAAAAGAGTACTTTATCTAAAAAGTTTCTATCAAGTTTAAAATCTAAGTATGGTAAATCAATAGATAAGAAAAAAACACCAGTATTATTAGTTGTTGTAGATAAAAAAATTAATAAAGTAGTATATTTAGAAGATAATTTAGAATTAAATGAATTTATAAGTGAAGAGGTTTTTAATGATTAATATAGTTTTATTTGAACCAGAAATACCACAAAACACAGGTAATATAATGAGAACTTGTGCAGGTACATATGCAAAATTACATTTAATTAAACCATTAGGTTTTTCATTAGATGATAGATATTTAAAAAGAAGTGGAGTAAATTATATAGAACATTGTGACTATACAGTTTATGAAAATTATGAAGATTTTTTAAGTAAAAACAAAGATGGAGATTTTTATTATTTAACTAGGTATGGTAAAAAACCACATACATCTTTTAATTTTTCAAATAGAGACAAGAATATATATTTAATATTTGGAAAAGAAAGTACAGGTATACCTAAAGAAATATTATCTAAACATTTAGATAGATGCCTAAGGATTCCTACTAATGGTAATATTAGAGCACTTAATCTATCAAATTGTGTAGCAATCGTATTGTTTGAAGTTTTAAGACAACAAGATTATCCAGATTTATCAAAAGTTGAAATAATAAAAGGCGCTGATTATTTAGAAAAATAATAGTTGAATTTATTTTCTAAAAATGATATTATATATATTGTAAGAATAGGGAGGGGAGTTATGACAAAGTTACTAGAGTATATTACTTTAAATTATACTTGGTTTTTAGGTGGAGCAATTTTAATTCTTCTAGCTGTAATAGGGTATTATGCCGATAAAACAAACTTTGGACAAGGCAAACCTAAAAAAGATGATGATAACAATAAAAACAAAGACAATGGTAAAGCTTTGGAAGAAAATAAAATAGAACCTGTTGAGTTTGAAGATTCAGAGGTAGAGGAAGAAAATATAGAAGAATCGAAAATTGATGATTCGCAAAATTTAGTTGATCCTCTTCAAATGGAGGAAAATACTATTGATAGCACGACTGGTGATACTAAAAATATGGATATAGTTGTCAATGAAGATCCCATAGTCAAACAAACAAAGCCTAAAATAATGAAATCAATAGATAAAAAACAATTAAATGAGATAAGGAAAAGTCTGATGAAACAAAAAAATGAAATTAATGTAGAACTTAATAAAGATATTTCTAAATCAGATAATTTTAGTGCTTTTGATGATGAATTCAATTCTTTGATACCTAAGAAGGATATTTTAGAAAATGATTTACTTAGTGATATTCAAGATATAAAACTAGATAAAACAAAAAAGAAGAAAAAAGAAATTAAAGATGTTCCAGATTTGGATAATGTTGAATTGCCAAAAATAAGAAAGATGGAATCTAGTAAAAAAGATGTTTGGAAAAAATAGAGATTTGAATGAGTCTGTAAATAATTTTGTGTAAAGATGAATCCTTTCTGTGGTAATATAGAAAT
>CAVEJT010000008.1:0-30099 GCA_963616135.1 Bacteroidaceae bacterium
ATATAATTATATATCTTTTTCAATGATGAAATTGAACAACGTTCTTTTGGACTATGTGCATCATATATATTAGGTGCTATAGCTATAAAGTCCAAATTTGGTATCTTACTTCCAAAAAAACCAGCTTCTAAACATATATGCACATTAATTACTCTAGGTTTTTTTTCAAAATAATAATTATATACTTTTTTACACTTCTCTATAAACGGTGATTCTTCTATATGCTCATATCCTACCAATTCGCTTTCAGCATATTTTATTTTATATTTAGTTAGTAATTTACTTAATTCTTTTTCTAGTTGTTCTTCTAATATTCTTTTGTTATATCTTATAGAAAAATATAAATTTATTTTTTTAGCATCATTATCTATTTTTCCAATATTTAATGAAATTATTGGATTATCATATTTATCTTTAAAATAAACTCCATTTGGAATATCATTTATAATATCTATGATTTTTTTTGTAGTGTCTATATCAAAACTACTATAATCAACATCTGAAACTTCTTCTAAACCTATTATTATATTTTCATTATCTTGTAATATTTTTTCTTTTATTTTTTCATTATAATTAGTAATTTCTTGCTTTATTTTATTAAAATCTTTATTGTTAATATATATTTCACAATAACATTCTCTTGGAATAACGTTTACTTTTTTTCCACCATATATATTTCTCAATGTAATATTATATTTATTAAATATATTTTCCAAAAAGTGTCCCATCTCTTTTATGGGATTTCCTCTTTCTTTAGATATATCTTTTCCAGAATGTCCTCCTCTAAATCCGTTCATTGCAATTTTTATCAACTTATATTCATTAGTATCTTTTTCTATTTTTTCACCAACTATTTCATAATTAAAAATTTTTGCTCCTGCACATCCAATAATTAATTCTTCTTCATTCATATTATCTAAACATATCATTTTATTTCCTTTTAACATACTTGTGTCTAATTGTTTTGCTCCCCCCATAGTAGTTTCTTCTTGAACTGTAAATATCGCTTCAATTCTTGGATGACATATTTTAGTTGAACTTAAGATTGAAAGGGCAATAGCCACACCGATTCCATTGTCAGCTCCCAAACTAGTACCTTTGGCTTTTATATAATCACCATCTATATACAACTCTAGGCTATCCGTTTCAAAATTATGATTACTATTTTCATCTTTTTCACATACCATATCCAAATGGCATTGCAATATAATACTATTTTGATTTCCGTTTCTATTCGCTTCTTTAATAACTATAATATTATTATATATATCCCTAAAATATTGTAAATTGTTTTCTTTAGCAAAGTTTTCTACGTAATCAGCTATTTTATCTTCTTTCCCCGACATTCTAGGTATTTTACTTATTTCATAGAAATATTTCATAACATCATTTATATCATAATTTAACTTTTCCATAAATTTCTCCTTTTTTTATATAACAAACTTTCTTATTTTAATAAAGCTAATACTTTTATTTATATTCTAATATTGTATTTATATCTTTATCCCCTCTTCCTGATAAATTAACAATTATACTATCTTCTTTATTATATTTTTCGCGATTTTAATACTATATGCAATAGCATGACTACTTTCAAGTGCTGGAATAATCCCTTCTAATTTACTAAATAATTTAAACGTATCTATAGCTTCTTTGTCTGTTATACTATCATATTTTACCCTTCCTATAGATTTTAAATATGCATGTTCTGGTCCGATTCCTGGATAATCTAATCCAGCTGATATCGAATATGCATCTTTGATATTTCATTTCTTATCCTGCATTATATATGTTTTCATTCCATGCATTATACCTATTGTGTTATTTGTTATTGCAGATGCATGTTTACCAGTTTCTAAACCTAATCCAGCTCCTTCAACGCCAAATATCTCTACGTCATCTTCTTTTATAAAATCTGTAAATAATCCTATACTATTACTGCCTCCACCTATTGGGGCAATTATAGCTTTTGGCAATTTTCCTTCTAATTCTAAAATTTGTTTTTTAGCTTCTTCTCCTATAATCTTCTGAAAATATTTTACCATTTCCGGATATGGACTAGGACCAACTGCTGAACCTATTAAATAAAATGAATCCTTATTATTAATCAAATAATCAAATGCTTCATCTACAGCTTCTTTTAATGTTCCTGTCCCACTTATTACTTCTTTAATCTCTGCACCTAATAATTTCATTTTTTCAACATTTACCTTTTGTCTTTTTATATCTTCTTTTCCCATAAATATTGTACATCTAACATTAAATAAACTACATACAGTTGCAGTTGCCACACCATGTTGACCAGCTCCTGTTTCTGCTATTATATGCGTTTTTCCCATTCTTTTTGCTAGTAATATTTGACCTATTGCGTTATTTATTTTATGTGCACCAGTATGATTCAAATCTTCTCTTTTCAAATAAATTTTTGCACCACCTACGTATTTAGTCAAATTTTCTGCAAAATACAAAGGAGTTGGCCTTCCTATGTAATTTTTCAAATAATATAAATATTCTTTTCTAAATTCATTATCCTTACTAATTTTTTGAAATTCACTTTCAATCTCCAATAACTTTTCTTTTAATTCTTATGGCACATATTGTCCACCAAATTCCCCATAATTCATAATAAAACTTCCTTTCAATTTTAATTTTTCTTGTTGATTACATATCCAATCTACATCCATAATACACCACCTCTCAAAAAACACTCTTATCCTAATAAAGGACAAGAGTGTCATCTTGCTATGCCACCTTTAACATAGAAGTAGTACACACAGGTATAAAAACAAAAAACTCTTATCCTAATAAAAGGACAAGAGTAATAATCTTGCTATGCCACCTAATATCTATGTACCAACATACATGCCCATTTATAACGGGTTGGATTCCCGTCAACGCCTACTTTTTTCTTATAATTTCGGGTTGCTCTCATCAGTCCATTCAGTAAAATCTCCATTGTAATATTTCCACCATCAATTACTCTCTATTAATTTCAATAATACTTACTACTCTGAATCAACGATTTGATTAAATTACTATTTATGCTAACATTCTTTTTATAAAAAGTCAATACTTTTTATACTATTTTATGAATTTTTTCTTGAAAAAGTGATACTTATTCTCCAGCATAGCCGGAGGATTTTCATTCGCCCTATAAGGGCTTCTTACTAGCCACCGCTTAAGCGGTACTTGTTCAACGGCTTTTGCATTTATTACTTACTCCCCTTTAAAAGGGTCTATATATTCTTTTATTGTTATTTGGTCTGTTACCATATCTTCTTTTAATTGATTCTCTACATATTTTTCTACTGCTTGTTTATTATTTCCTACTGTATTTACATAGTAGCCTCGACCTCAAAATACTCTGTTCCCATATTTATATTTTAGATTTCCATGACTTTCAAATATTAGTAGCGTACTCTTACCCTTCAAATATCCCATAAAACTTGAAATACTTATCTTAGATGGAATACTCACATACATATGTATATGGTCTGGGCAATCCTCCGCTTTTATTATCTTCACAACTTTTCTTCTACATAGCTCTCTCAGTATCATTCCTATCTCTTTTTTCAAATTTCCGTGTACTTCTTTTCTCCTATATTTAGGCTCAAACACTATGTGGTACTTGCATTCCCATGTTGTATGTGATAAACTGTCTGTGTATGGATTTTTCATACATCCCACTCCTCTCATATTTAATATTTATAGCCGTCAAACTTTAAATATTATACCATGTTTGAGTGGGATTTTTTTGTTACTCTGTTCAAAACTATAAGTTTTTTTGTGAAGGTGTCCTAAAATATAACCCCTAAAACCACCTGTGTGGGTTCGAGTTCTACTA
Organism: Bacteroidaceae bacterium; assembly: GCA_963616135.1. Taxonomy (GTDB): domain Bacteria; phylum Bacillota_I; class Bacilli_A; order RF39; family UBA660; genus UMGS1613. Next base: position 3,845 of record CAVEJT010000008.1, read on the forward strand.
CCCCTGCCAATTAAAATTATAAAAGGTAGATAAGTTTTGAACTCATCTACCTTTTTTTGGATTACTGCAAATTTTCTTTAAAACATTTTAAATTTAAATGAAGTCTAGAATTGTATTCTACAACATCTCCGGCTTTTAGACTTTGTGCAACTCTGCCTTCTTCTTGATACCAACCCTCGCCATCAACACATATCAATATTTGTCCTCCACCATTTTTCGCACAATGTGTATGCCAATTATTTCTAACAGTAGGCTCAAAAGTCACATTAGCAATAAATAAGTTTACTTTGTTTAAGTCTGTTAAAGGGTTCAAATATGAGTTTCCTGTAAAGTATTTTGCAAAATTTACATTAGGCTCTCCTATTCCAAATTTTCCACCGTGTATATCATTATTATTCATTTTAATTTCCTCCTTTTATGAATATTATAATTTGATAAAACCTTTTATAATAAGGGTTTATTCATACTGTGCATAAATCATTCCAGCCCAATTATTTCTACATCCTGGCTCAAAAGTAACGTTTGCTAAAAATAAACTTTCACCAGGATTTGTAAGTGGATTTAAAAAACTATTTCCTATAAAATATTTTTGATAATCTATATTAGGTTTTCCTAATCCAAAAATATTTTCTTTTTCAAATTCTTCTTTATTCATATTTATCTCCTATAAATTTTCTATCCAATTATCTAACTCTTCTTCACTTGTTTTTAATTTATTTGAGTCAAATACAATATTCATACTATGTTTTACATTACATAATTTTTCAAAATCTTTAAAGGTATGTCCTAACCAACCTGCGTTAGTAGCAAAACTATTATTTGTATAATAAAGGACATATACTTTTCTTACCATCAAATTTTCCAATTTTTATATTATTTTCCTTTATATATATATCAATTTCTTCTTTTTCTATAAGTCCAATTTGAAATATTTGATTATCAGATTGATCATAGGTAACATCTTTTATATAACTAATAAATGGGAATCTATCATATAAATAAATAATATTATCCATATAACACACTTTCTCATCATAAATACAATTATTCTGATAATTATTTTCTATAAAATTAATTAATAAACTAAAATCACCAATATCAAAATATGTATTATCTTTTTTGGAAAGAATTCCATTTTTTTGGTACTTAACTTCAACCCCTAATAAATATATTGAATTTTTTAATTTTATACGTTTTTCAATAACCATTTTTCATCCTCTCTCCAATAATTATAATATTATTATTTATTAATAAATAATTGTTTTAATTTTTTTATGTACGACTAACCTTGTATTTCCTGTATAACTATAATAAATTACTAATTTTTTCATATTATTCTCCTATTCCATAAATTTCTTTAGCTATATTAAATACTGCCCATGCTTTAGGCCATCCAACATAGAATGCTACATGTGTTATAATTGCTGCCATTTCTTCTTTTGTTACACCATTATTTTTAGCATTCTCCAAATGATATCTTATTGAATTATCAGTTATTCCACTAGACATTAAAGCAACCACTGTAATAATACATCTTGTTTTCAAATCAATTGATTGGTTATTCCAATTTTCCCCAAACAATATATCATCATTGTAATGTGCAAAATCAGGAGCAAAATTTCCTAATTGATCTCTTCCAGCAGTTTGTTTAATCATACAAATTCCCTCTTTCTATTGTAATTTTTACTTTATATTTCAATAAAATTATATCACAAAATTATTATAAATTATATTTTTTTATTAAATCCTCAGAAAACTTTTTAATATCACTACTAGATGCATTTGAAGAAAATCTTTGACCTTCCATCCAATCACCACTATCTGCATCATTTTCTAGTAATTTTCCACTATTACCTATAGAAGATGATGCTGATGTACAGAAAGGAATAACTATTTTTCCACTAAAATCATTTGACTTAACAAAAGAATTTACAGGCCATGCAGCAATTCCCCACCATATAGGATATCCAATTAAAACAATATCATAATTTTGCCAATTATCAATTTTTGTGTTTTTTAATTTAATATCTCTTAAAGTTTCATCATTATGTTCTTTTGTTACTCTTGAACTGTTATTTGTCCAATCTAAATCAGCTGATGTATAGTCATCTACTGGTTCTATTTTAAAAATATCAGCATTTAAATTATTAGCTAATTCTTTAGAAATTTTCTCTGTATGATTTTGAGCTGAATAGTATACTACTAAAACCTTATTAGCTTTTTGATTATTATCTTCTATTTGATTATCTTGTTTTTGTATTACCTCTTTATTATTATAAATAAAATATGTCCCAATACCTAAAACAATAAGTAAAACGAATATAATTATTATTAAAGTTTTATTCATAATAAATCTCCTTACCAATTTTTATTATCTTTACGACAATCTTCATTTTCTCTTCTAGATTTTACAATACCATCAAACCATTCAACCATTTTTGGATCTTGATGATTGAAAAATAAACTATTGGATGTATCTAATTTATTTATTTTTTCAATATCGTCCTTTGATAAATTAAAATCAAAGACATCAAAATTTTCTTTCATTCTTTCTATATGAGTTGATTTACACGCTATAATAACGCCTCGTTCTATTAACCATCTAAGCATTACTTGAGCTGATGTTTTATTATATTTTTTCCCAATATTCACTAATATTTCATTAGTAAACAAACTATTTCTACCTTCTCCAAAAGGTGCCCAAGCTTCCATTTTTACACCATATTTTTCCATATTTTCTTGTGCTTCAAATTGAGCATTTAATGGATTTACTTCTACCTGATTAACAGCAGGTATAACTTCTCTTCCAAATAAGCAAATATCAGAAAGTCTATCTGGGTAAAAGTTAGATACACCTATAGCCCTAATTTTTCCTTCTTTATATAATTCTTCTAAAGCACGATAAGCTCCATAATAATCACCAAATGGTTGATGAAGTAATAATAAATCAATATAATTAGTTTTTAATTTCTTTAATGATTTTATTACTGATCTCTTACAGTTTTCATATCCATAGTTATCTATCCAAATTTTTGTAGTTATAAATAATTCTTCTCTTGGAACACCACATTCTTCTATAGCATCACCAACCTCATTTTCATTAAAATAACTTTGCGCTGTATCTATACTTCTAAATCCTACTTTAATTGCATCCAATACACATTTTTTTGTTTCCTCTTTTGGTATTTGATATACACCAAATCCAAGTATTGGCATTTCTACTCCATTATTTAATTTTACATATTCCATTTTATCATTCCCTTTCATTATATAAATTGACATTTATAATCATTTACACTATAATTATAAATGTCGTGAGTAACACACGGTCAAGTACTTTTATAAAATTTTTAATTATTAATTTAATGATGAGGTGAATTTATGTTTTATTCAATGAAACAAGTATGTGAAAAAACAGGCTTAACATATGATACTTTAAAATTTTATTGTAATGAGGGACTTATTCCCGATGTGAAAAGAGACAAAAATAATTATCGTATATTTGATGACAAAAATATAGCTTGGATTAATAGTTTATCTTGTTTGAAAAAATGTGGAATGAGTATTGTAGAAATGAGAGAATATCTTAATCTTTGTTTAGAAGGAGAATCGTCTATTATTAAAAGAAAAGAAATTCTTAATATTAAACTAAAAAAATTAGAAAATAAAAAGCAAGAAATCCAAGATAGTATCGATTATATTAATTGGAAGCAATCTTTTTATGATGATATTTTATCAGGTAAAACTAAATATTATAGTAATTTAACAAATACACAAAATGATGACTAAAAGCCATCATTTTTATATTTATTTACAATACTTATTTATATTTTCTTTATCATAACTTTGATTTTTTATTATTTTATAATATTCATCTATAGTATCTCTATTACATCTAACAACGTCGTAAAATAATGTATCATAATAAATAGATGTATTAGATGTTATTTTATAAATTGAAAATCTTGGTGCTTGTTTTATATTAACAACACTTATATAATCAATAATAAATAACATACAAATAAATAAAATAAAACATGTAAAATTAATCAATACTTTTTTTAATAAAGTTAATCTTTTAGTAAATCTAGATATACCAATTAAAGAGACAATTGTTCCAAATATAGAATAAATACTCCCCCAGCTACTTTCACTTGGAAATATAACCATTGCAGTTATCATAAGTATTATTCCAAATATTAATAAAATTATACCAATTAAATTATTTTTTTCTATTACTTTTTTATTTGTATAATCAATAGTACTAATAATATTTTCTTCTAATTTTGCTTGATATTTATCTTCAGCTACTTCTTCACCACTTATTAAATCATTAATTGAAATATCTAACAGTTCACATAATGGTTTAAATAAAGATAAATCCGGCATATTTCTTCCATTTTCCCAATTACTAATTGATTTATCAGTAACTCCTAATTTTTCAGCTAACTCTGATTGAGTTAAGTTTTTTTGTTTTCGACATTTTAAAATAAACTTTCCAATTTTTTCTTGATCCATTAAAATCTCTCCTTTTCCTGTTTTAATTATTACACTTATTTATTAAATTTAACAGGAAACATTACTAGAGTCCCTAAATTTATAATTAGTTTTTTAATATTAAAACATATTTTTCTTTTAGAGATATCTTTTCTACCCTATACCCGTATTCTAATAATTCTTTTTTATATTTTAAAAATGAGTGATCTATATCAAAACCTAAAATCTTTTTTATATCTTCATAAAAAAGTTTATATTCTTTCTTTTTATTACTATTAACATAGTCCCATAATGGTTTATATTTACTCATAATTCTCTCCTAATATTTATTAATTAATTTTTCAAACGAGTTAGCATTTAATATAGTATTTGATACAAACTTACCTTTATAAAAATTAGCCCAATTATTAAATACACAAGGAGCATTTTTTGCTTTTTCTAATGTATCTATTTTTATAAAATTAATATTAATATTTTTATTCTTTGAATATTCAGTAAGTTCCTTAATTTCATATTCTACATAAGGACATTCATTACTATAATAAATTGTAAAATTTTGATTACTTATTTTCATACCTCTTGCACTATCACTAAATTTAGGAGTTTTGCTATTATCAAAAGAGAGAGATAATAACTCGTAATCGCCAATTTCATCAACCACTTTAAAACCAAAGTGCTCAAAGAAATTTTTTTCTCCAATGAAAGGTTTTTTCTTTTTAGAAGTTAAAGTACAAATACCACTCATACCCTTTTCTTTTGAATCATTTATAGCATACTCTAATAATTCTTTACCAATTCCTTTACCTTTAAAACTACCTGCTACCCAAAGACAATAAATATATTCATAGTTTTTGCCAACTATAGGAACCCATGCAGTTTCTACTGGTTCGTATTCAATAAATACTTTTCCTCTAACATTTAATTTTCTAAAAACATGTCCATCTTCTAATTTATTTTTAATCCATTCTTTTTTTCTATCAACACCTTGTTGATGCTTTTTATCCCCAATCGCACAGCAAATATGTTCATCATCAATATTATCTAGCGTTAAATTTACATATTCATTCATTTATTTTTCCCCTTCTAATGATTTTATACCATTCATAATTATTTCTAATGATAAATCAAAGCTTTCTTTAATTGATATTGGATTACCAAAAGCATTATTGTTTACAAGTAAAGAAAATCCCTCTAAAAATGATCTTAATGTTCTTATGATATGATTTATATTATCATCATTAATATTTAAAGGTTTCATAACTTTAAATACCATATTAAATAATCTTGTAGTAGCATTTTCTAATTCTTCACTTTCATACTTGTTATACCACAACATAGCAGTAAAAACTCCTCTGTTATTCGTAGTATATTCATAAAAAGCATTACACATATTGCTTAAAGCTTTATAACCTGATACTCCAATAGCAGAATAAATCATTTTCTCTTCCATTTGTTTCCAACCATAAACCATAAGTTGATATTTTATATCATCAAGACCAGAAATATGGTTATACAAAGATGGCGATTTAATATTTAATTCTTCAGCAATCATTTTTAAGGATAGATTATCCAACCCAACACTATTTGAAATAAGTGCTGAAGTTTCAATAATAAGTTCTTTACTAATATTATTTTTTGACATATTAACCTCCAAAACTAATTACATTTATATTATAACTAATTACATTAGTTTAGTCAATAACAAAAAAGAAAATTAAAAAATAATTTTCTTTATAGATTTACTTCATATTTAAACAAGTCTCTATCATACTTACAACTACATTATTAAAAGAAGTATCATTTTCTTTTGCTATTTTTTCTATTTCCTTAACCAAACTTTCCTTTAAATATAAGGTTTTATAGGTGGATTGATTTTTATCTTTTGTTTTCTTTGGAACAAACTTCACTATATCACCTCTCTATAAATATTTTAATACATTAGAAAAATAAATGATAAATTAGAAATTTCTAATGTATTTTTAACATAAATATGATATAATGTTAGTGTAGGAAGGTGGAATTGAAATGAAAAAAATTTTAGTATTTATTTTACTATTAGCAATAATTATAGGAATTCGCTTTTTCGCACAAAAAAAGAAAGCAGATGAAATAAGAAAAAGTTTGAAAAAAAGTGCAGAAATTAGTGATGGACAACTTAACATATCAGTTTTTGAATTGGTTTATAATAAAAACTTAGAAGATACTCAGAATGCGGCTATTAGTATAGAAGATTTAATTTCTAAATATAACAGTCAGCAAAAAGAATTTAATAATTATAGTTTTGCTACATTAAAACCAAACAACACAATATCTATAAACAATGAACATTTAGATTATTCATATGATTGTTCCATTATAATAGAAAATTGTAAATATAAAATTGTGTGTTTTGGAGAAGAATCTAGTGAATTTGAGTTAGGAGGATGTTAGTGTGTTGTTATTAATTTTATCATTATTAAATTGGATTTTTTTAAAAAATAATTTGTTAAAAATAATTGTTGCTTTAATAATATTTATTATTGTTGAAATAAGTAGGAAAAATGGTAATGCATCAAAAGCTATGATAGTTGCAGAATTTATATCAGCATTAATATTAGTTGCAAATTTAGTATTAATTATAATTGCTTTAATTGGTAGGTTTTTATGAAAAAGCAAATGATAATTTTAATATTCTTAAGTTTATTTTTAGTAGTAGGATGTAGTTCTACTAAAACTGAATTAGACAAATTCAAAGAATATTTGAAAAAGAAAAAAAATTTTAACTGCTCAGAAAACATTTGCAAAATGGATAAAAGTGCTGGTAATTTAATCCAATTTACTTATGAGTTTAATTTTGATTCTAAAACACTTACTGAAGAAAGTAATGGAAATGATGGATTAAACACATCAAAAACAATTTATAGTTGGGACAACAATAGCGCTACGTACAACAATTATTTATTAGGTGTTGAAACTAATGCTACTTATAATTTTAATACTGATGAATACACTTGTTCTTGTAACTATAATGATAGCGAATATGTTGAAACTCAATGTAATATAACTAAACTTATATTAACTGAAACTAAAAATAATTTTGAAACTTTAATAAAAGAGTCAAAAACAACATATTTTAATGAATAAAATTCAAAAAGATAAAGATTTATTAAATCGATATCTTTTTTTGTTTGATTTCTTTGTCTTACAAAGAAATCAACTATTACTAGTTGACTTAATCATTAACGCCACATTGGTACAACGATTTTATTTTATGAAACCAACGTCGTAGGTATCTACGACTTTTTTCAATAATGAAAGAATAGATATAATCTTACGTTGTTAGTAATAATTGCCACTAATTTAAGTATTTGTGGAATAAATTTTTGTTAATTTTATAATCATTTGAACAAATTACAATTCACACATTATTTTGTTTTTCTTTTTCCATTTTCATAAATATATGTTGCCAAAGTATCTTCCTCTACTTTATCTATACCAAAGGTTATGTTATCTTCAGTTTTACAATACATTGTATATTGAGTACCATCAGGAAATAAATGATAATATTCTATTTTGTAAATAGATTCACAATGATTTTTAACAAAAAATATATTTTCTTTTTCTTTTTCAAATAATTCAATAACTTTATCCCTATTTTTATCATCTACAAGTAATACAAAATGCTCATTCTTGGTAAATAAAGACTCAAAAACTGATTTCATGGAAAAAATACCAATCACAACAAACAATATTATTACACAAATTATAGATAAAGTACTTATCGTATATATTTTGCTTTTTGTTTTAATTTTTTCATCAAAATTTAACAACTATTATCATCTTACTTTCAATACATAGTTTTTATTTTAATATTATGTTATCCTCATATTCTGATAAATAATTATCAATTAGAACTAAATTACCATTTTCAATTTTAAAAACTGACACTTCTGGAATATTTATATCATCTGCCTTTTCTAATATATCAGTTCTATAATAATATAGTTTATCTTCTTTAATTTCATAAGTTCCTGTTGACTTTTCTATTTCTTTTCTTGATACTACTTTCCATTCATTAGGTATAGGAGTTAAATATCTAATTTCTAAAGTTGCAGTAAATTCTTGTTTATCTATGTCTATATCGTCTAAAAATGAAACAACTAATCGTGGTGTGAATTTTCTATCTTCAGAAAGAGAAATTGTTTCTCCATTAAGAGTATGGAATCTTTTAACACCATTTAATTTTTTAGAATAATCAATCATTTTTTCAGTAAAACAATAATCTTTTTCAACTATCTCATAAGAAATTGTACTATATAATATATGGTTTTTAACTGAATAATTTATTATAGAAAAATTGTCACTTTCATCATAATAATAAATAGTATCATTACAAGTAGAATATTTTAAAGTTTTTATATATTTTTTAATTTCATTTTCAACAATATTAGAATTTCTTAAATTTTTAAATGAATAACTTCGATCATTATTTTTTGCCATAAATGATGTTTTAGGAATACCTATGTTTATGTTTCTACTAGAATGAGAATAATTTACATTTTTTATTTCAAAACCAAGATAAATATTTCTAAAGATAAGATACATTATAATAAAAATCAATCCGATCATACATAATATAATTTTTTTTGTTCTTTTCTTATTTTTTTTATTTAACTCATTCTTAATTTTTTCAAGTTCTTTATCAATATTTATTTTTCTAGTAGTACCCTTTTTACCATCCAGAATATCAACAACTTCTACATCCAATATTTTAGCTAACTTATTTAATAATGAAATATCAGGTAAACTTAAACCTCGTTCCCATTTACTAACAGCTTTATCAGTTACAAATAATTTATTACCAAGATCTTGTTGAGTTAAATTTTGTTCTTTTCTTAAAGTAGCAATAAATTTTCCTATTTTGTTATTATCCATAGTTTTCCACCTCAAAATAATTATATCATATAAATTTAAAATTTTAACTCGACCGTTAGTTTAGTTAAATAATAACATAATAACTATCACATGAAATTGCTTCAAACTCTATATAAAGGGAAGAAAACTACATTTAAAATAATTAATTCTTTACAAAAATGAAAAAAAATCAATCTTTCGATTGATTTCTATATATCAAGTTCAAACTAAATAGTTCGAACAGATTCGTCACTGGAGCAAGTGACCGGGATCGAACCGGCATCCTAGCCTTGGCAAGGCCATATACTAACCATTGTACTACACCTGCAAGAAATAGTGATATATAAAATATACACTATTTTTTTTATTTTGTAAATACTTTTTAATCAATTATTGTATCAAATTGTGAATTGTATAAATCAGCATAAAAACCTTTTTTACTCATCAATTCTTTATGATTACCTTGTTCTATTATATTTCCATCTTTCATAACTAATATTAAATCTGCATTTTTAATTGTAGATAATCTATGAGCAATTATAAAAGAAGTTCTACCATGTGTTAATTTATCCATGGCTTTACTTACTAATTCTTCGGTTCTTGTATCTACATTAGAAGTTGCTTCATCAAGTATTAAGAAAGGTGCATCCTCTATCATACCACGAGCTATTGTAATTAATTGTTTTTGTCCTTGACTTATTGACTCATTATCATTTAACACTGCATCTAATCCACCTGGTAACGTTTTAATAAAATGATCCACTCCAACAATTCTACATACTTCCCATATTTGTTCATCAGTTACATCTTTTTTATTAAATTTGATATTATCTCTAACAGTGCCTTCAAATAACCAAGTATCTTGCAATACCATTACAAATAAATCATGTATATTTTCACGAGTTAAATCATGTATTGATACTCCATCAATTAAAATATCACCTTTATTAATTTCATAAAATTTCATAAGTAAATTTACCATAGTAGTTTTACCTGCTCCTGTAGGACCAACTATAGCAATCTTTTGACCTTTTTTTGCTTTCGCACTAAAATCATTTATTATTACTCTATCTTTATTATATCCAAAGTTAACATTTTTAAATTCTATCTCACCTTTTACTTTAGATTTATCTAAGTGTTTCTTTTGATTTTCTTGTGTACTCATTTCTTCTTCATCAAGAAAATCAAATACTCTTTCGCTTGCAGCAGCTACTGATTGAAGAGATGTCATAGCTTGAGCAATTTGTGATAATGGATTGGTAAACAATCTAACATAAATCATAAATGCTACGATGACTCCAAATGATATATGACCTTTTGATACTAGAAGTGCTCCTACTATGCATACTGCTACATATCCGAGATTTCCAACAAATCCCATTATTGGTGGCATAAGTCCAGATAAGAAAGCACTCTTTTTATTAGAATCATATAAATTATTATTTAATTTATCAAATTCTATATTTGCAGATTTATTTCCATTGTAAGCTTTTACTACATTATATCCAGAATACATTTCTTCTATATATCCATTGATATCCCCTAATTGTTTTTGCTTCAATGTAAAATATTTTTGTGATTTTTTAAGTATAATAGCTATTAAACTAAATCCTATTAAACTTGATATTATAGCAGTTATTGCCATTATCCAATTAGTTATAAACATCATAATTATTGAACCTACAAAAAGTGTCAAACTTGTAACTAATGTAGCTAAACTATTATTTAAGTTTTGTGATATTGTATCAACATCGTTAGTTACTCTTGATAAAACATCTCCTGTTTCATGAGTATCAAAATACTTAAGTGGAAGTTTATTTATTTTAGAACTTATCTTACCTCTTAAATTTTGTGCGAACCTATTAGAAACATGTGTCATTGAATAAGATTCTATATAATTAAATAAAGCACTCAATATATATAATATTGTAAGTAATAAAGCTATACTTTTAATTCTATTCATATTCATTTTAGGTTCTATTTTTTTAGTAATTGATTCTGGTAAATTATCTATTTTTTCAATCAAATTTTCAGTATTACCATTTTTATAATCATCCATTAACTTATTTAATTCTTGTTTATCTTTTTGTGATATTTTAGGATCTTTCATTATATCCTTTATAACATCTTCACTTATATTAGGTTTTATTCCAATAGTTATTTCATCAGTAAGTGTTGATAATTTATTTGGTGAGATAAGCGCTAAAATGGCACTTATCATAGCAAGTATTAATGCTATATACATAATAATTTTCCAATTATTTAATCCCTTAATTAATCTTTTCATAGAGCCAGAAAAATCTCTAGACTTTTCCGGTGCTCCACTTGGTCCTCCCATTCTAGGCATTTTCTAACTCCTCCTTTGAAAGTTGTGATAAAGCAATTTCTTTATACACTTTACATTTTTTTAACAATTCCTTATGTGTACCTATTCCAACACATTCTCCTTTATCAAGAACTACTATCTTATCAGCATTAATTATAGTACCTATTCTTTGCGCTACTATCATACTTGTAGCATCCTTAGTATATTTTTTTAATTCTTTTCTAAGAATAGAATCGGTTTTATAATCAAGAGCTGAAAATGAATCATCGAAAATATAAATTTCTGGATCTCTTGCTATTGCTCTTGCTATTGCAAGTCTCTGTTTTTGACCACCGGATACATTAGTACCACCACGAGCTATATGTGATTCATATTTTTTATTCATTTTAAGTACAAAATCTTCACCTTGAGCAACTTTAATTGCCTCTTTTATTTTATCTTTAGAAATATTTCCTTTACCATTATCTCCATATGCAACATTAGAATTAACAGTTCCTGTAAACATCACTGCTTTTTGTGGAACATAACCTAATTTATTATGTAAATCTTCCAATGTATAATCCTTTACATTTATACCATCAATTAATACTTCACCATCAGTAGCATCATAGAATCTTGGTACTAAATTAATAAGAGTACTCTTACCTGAACCAGTTGAACCTATAAAAGCTATAGTTTCTCCTTTATTTACTTTAAATGAAATATTTTTAAGTAAATATTCATCAGCATCTGGATATTTAAATGAAACATCTCTAAATTCAACAGTACCTATTTCTTTGCAATCATTTGTATTTAAATTACCATCCTTAATAGATACCTTCTCATCTAATACTTCATTTATACGACGAGCAGATACACTTGCTCTTGGCCATATCATAAATATCATAGCAAGCATTAAGAAAGACATAATAACTTGCATTCCATAACTTGTAAATACTATCATATTACTGAATAACTCTATTTTACCTGATATTGTCGCACTTGTTATTAAATATGCCCCAATAAAATAAATACCAAGTGTCAAAAAATGCATAACTATATTCATAATAGGATTAAGTATAGCAAAGCACTTTTGATTAAACATTTGATTTTTTGTTAAATCATCATTTACTTTACCAAATCTTTTTTCTTGATAATCTTCAGCATTAAAAGCACGTATAACTCTTATACCTGTTAGATTTTCTCTAGTAACTCCATTTATTTTATCAATTAATTTTTGTACTATTTCAAATCTAGGTATAACAATTATCATAAGAGTAATAATGGTTGCTAAAAGTAAAACTACACAACCACCTGTAAGCGCACTCCATTCAATACTTTTATTAATTATCTTTGTTATAGCCCAAATAGCCATAATAGGAGCTCTAAAAATCATTTGTAATCCCATAGATATAAACATTTCAATTTGAGTAACATCATTAGTAGTACGAGTAATTAAACTACTAGTTGAAAACTTTTTAACTTCTTCGTTACTAAATTCCCCAACCTTTTTAAATATCTTACCTCTAAGTTCTAATGATTCATTAGCGGCCACATGTGCTGATGCATATCCAACAATTATAGCAGCTACTAAACTACCTAAAGCACATAACAACATATATCCGCCTTGAAGTAATATGTCACCCATATTATTTCCATCCATTTGAATTAACTTAGTAATTGAACTCATATAATCTGGTATTTTTAACTCCAACCATACTTGAACAACAACAAGTAAAAAACTCAAAAATATAAACATAATATCTTTTTTCTTTAAATTGCCTAAAACTTTAAACATTTTATCACCTCATATATTATATACAAACATTAAAAAAAAATTATTTTTATGTAAGCACTTATTTATATATATAGTAATTTAAAACTTTTGTCAATAACTTTCACAAAAAAAACATAATCATATTTTTATATTTTTTTCATAAATTTTACTATAAACATATTAATTAATTGACAAAATAATTTATTTAGTGTAATATTATGTATGTAATTAATTTTTGGGTCTATAGCCAAGTGGTAAGGCGTGGGACTGCAACTCCCTGATCGTTGGTTCAAATCCGACTAGGCCCTCCAGATTGATAGGAAACTCGAACTTTTCGAGTTTAAGTAACAAATGCTAACTAGAAATAGTTAGTTTTTTTGTCATTTAAGAAAGGAAAGTGGTTGAGTTATGACAATAGAAACTAAAGAAGTTACTGAAAAAGATAAAGAGAAAGTAATATCAGAAATAAAAGAATACCACAAACAAGATTTATATGATAATTTTGATTTACGCGATATAGCAGATAACACATCAAAAGAAGAAGAGATAAATGACTATTTATATACGAAAAATTATGAATATGATGACAGAGATTTTAATATATAGAATCATCTTTCAAAAAGTAGTATAATAGATACGGAGGGATTTTGTGAATATTAATGAAAAAAATTTAATGAAAATTATATTACTTTGTTTCACATTTTTGATTTTCACAACTTTTATTGATTATAAAAATTTTTTAAGCTATTTAGGTTTTGATATGAAGAATATAAATTGGGATTTAATGTCTATAGTTTGCAATTTAATAATTACAATACTTCTTTATTCATTAACATATTTCTTAATAGAAAAAAAATCAAATCAAAGGAAGAAAAATCAAGAAGAAATAGTTAAATATATGTTGAAAACAGATTATCAAAGTTGTTTAAAATATATTAAAATTATTTCTGAAAAAGATACATTTCAATATGTAAAAAATAAAATAGATTGTGATAATATTTTATACAAAAATGAAGATTTTTTAAACTATATAAAAATACCATTTAGAAATTACGAGACAATTTTAGATTATGCATCTCAAGGAGTTATAAATAAAAATGTATTAGAAAAATATCTTTATATAAAATTAGAATATGAAAATCTAGTATTTGGATTAATTTCATTTTTTTATATAAAAGACATTGCAAATCTACTTCTGGAAGGTAAGGATAATTTAGTAAAAATAATAAAAGAGGAAATCAATAATATATAAAATTAAAAGACGAGCTACAGCTCGTCGTAAAATACCATTTTGTCGAAATGGTAACACACTACACTATTGGCAAAGCCAATAACGGTGTGCAAAAGGAAAATTCCTTTTGAAACCCATACAACATAATTTTAGCAAGGCATAAACCAAGTGAAATTATGTTTATTTGACAATATAAGGATTTTCTATAGAACCATCACCAGATTCAAAATTGATATTTGATTTTAAGGTTATAACAGGAATAACATTATTACTATAATTTCTATCTATATTATAGTTAGTTAGCATAAACCAAGAACCATTAGATCTTAAAATTTTAGCAACTCCAATTGTATTATTATTTTCATCCACAATAATATTTGATGTATTCACTTCTAATACAGTTGACTTTCCTGTAGATTCTAAAATATCTACTATAAAATTATTATCATATTTCCCCTCTGGAGGTAGTTTACTATCTATTTTAGCATTATAAAAATCATTTATTGACAAAATACCTACGTAATCTTTAAATGATGATATTTGTTTAGTTACAACATTTTCTGAATTTTTGTATGAATATATATCATAAATTGAATCACTATATGTAGATATGTCAAAATTAAATTTTACTAAATAATCATTATAATTACTAGGAATTATCGAAGTATCATTTAAAAATGTTGTATTCAAGTAATTTCTTATATAACTATTTTCATAACTAAAATTATTACTTTTTGTTTCAACATATTTGATATCAAGATTTATGTTATTAAGAACCTCATTTATAATATCGTTATACTTTCCAGCCCAAACTAACCTAATTGTGCCATCAGAATTTATTTTAATAATTCTCCAATAATTATTATTAAATTTAACAAAGTTTTTTAAGTTACCTAATTTTGATGTTTTATTATAGCTACCATCTTCTGATTTTTCTGTATATAAATCTCCACCTTTAAAAATGTATTCATCTCCTATTTTATATAAACCCGAATTATTTAGTTGATCTTCGTTAGATAATGCTTTGACCTCAACATTTCCCATTTTTACATTACTATTATTTTTCCCATTACTTAAATTACTATTGTTGTTATTTTTATTTGATATTAATTTACTTCCAAAAGCAACACCAATACCAACAATAACTATTGCAGCAACTATTCCTATAATTAAACCTATATTCATTTTCTTTGGTGGTTTATTATTTGAACTTTGATTGCTAAAATTAACATTTTCAAATGAACTATTCAATGGTTGTGATGTAGGTTGTTGTATGTTCATTTGATTTATTGATTGTTGATAATTTTGCATAGATTGCGGATTAAATGTTTGATTAACATTTAAATTTTGATTATTAGAATTTCTACTTTCAAAAGTATCACTCATAGTTTGTGGTACAGACTCTTGCATTACTGGCTGCTCATAACTAGGTGTTTGTGGTATTTGTTGATTAGATGTATTATTTAAGTTTTGATTACTTAATGGTTGATTATTAGGTATTCCATTATTACCTTGTGAATTAAAATTATTTTGATTCAAGTTATTTTGTTCTTGATTCATATTTATCACACTACCTCTCTATTATTTATTTTATCATATTTTTGCACAACTTAATCAACAACCATGTCAACTTTACAAAAAATACAGTATAAGTGTAAATGTTAGTAGTTATTACTACCTATAAATTTATGCTTAATGGTTGTTGTACTTCCACCAAAAGGGCTCCAAATTAAGAATAACTAACAACAATGTTAGTTTTTTTGTTATTATAAAATAAATATATGATAAAATTATATTAGAAATTTAATTATTAATACTAAAATTGAAACTTTTTTATAATTATTAAGGATTATTATATTGTAGGTGATAAAAATGACTAACCTAAATAAATTTAATAGTATTTATGATGAAACATATTATGATATTTTGAAATATATAATAATAAAATGTCATAATATAAACGATGCTAATGATATTATTCAAGAAGTTTATTTAGAATTTTGGAAAATACTAAATAAAAAGACAATAGTTAAAGAAAATATTAAAAGTTATTTAATAGGTATAGCGACTAACAAAATTAAAAAGCATTATACTTTAATTCAAAAAATTAAAACTATTTCTATATTTGATAAAAATGATAAAAATATAGAGTTAATTGATAACATAAGTTCTAGTATTGATATAGAAGATTTAATTATTAAAGATGAAGAATATGATTTAATTTGGAAATACATAAAATCTAAAAAGAATCAAAATATACCTAAAATATTTTATTTATATTATGTATTGGGACTTAAAATAAAAGACATATCACAAGAATTAAAAGTAAGCGAATCTTATGTAAAAAATATTATATATAGAACGCTAAAAGAATTGTACTCTCTTTTAGGAAAGGAGTGTAATTAAAATGAGTAATAATGAAAAGTTTAAAAATATAATAAAAAAAGATTTTGATAAAAAGAAAAATTATAATAGTATTATAAATATGATAGGAGAAAAAAATATGAATAAATTAAATAAATACATTATATCTATTTGCTCTTTTGCTATAGTTTTTATCTTTAGTTTTATGTTATTAAATAACAATTCAAAAGAATTAAAAACACCTGATTCTATGCAAAGAAATGACAATATTATCATTAATAATGGTAATTTAAAACAAAATTTAGATATAGATGGTGAAGCTATTGATAAAGATTTAACAAATGAATTTAAATTTGTTAATAATCTAAGTATCCCAAAGAATTATATATTAGAAAGATCTTTTGAAATGTATGAGAAAGAAAATATAAATGATACAAATTATTCTAAATTATGGCAATATGTACTTATTTATAGCACAAATGAAGAAAACCCAAAGCATATTGAAATTACATTTACTAAAGAAGAATATATATTAAGTTGTTTATTACCAGATAAAAATAAATTTAAATCATCAACTATAAATGATAAAGAAATTCTATTATTTAGTGTTGATAATACAAACGAAAAACAAGCATTTTTTGAAAATAATAATTATAAATTTTTTATTGAAGCAACCAATTTAACAAATAATGAATTTGTAAATTTAATAAAATCTATAATAAATTAAAGTTTATGAAGCAAAATATCTTGCTTCTTTTTTATTTTTTTTATTAAATATTGAAAGAATCACATATAAATGTTAAAATATAGAACAAAAAGGAAGAGTTAATATGAATAATGAAAAATTAGAATTTGGGCAAATTTTAAAAAGAATTAGAACTACTAGAAATTTAACTGTTAGACAATTTGCATCAAAAATTGAACTTAGTATTGTTTATATTTCAGATTTAGAAAATAATAATAGAAAAGTAACAATGACAGTTATAAATAAAATTATTAAAAATATATTATTAACTGAAATAGAACAAAAAGAAATAATGGATGCTTTTTGCAAAGATAGATTAAATATTCCAACAGATTTACTATATTATTTATTAGATAATGATTTACTTGAAAGCTTAAAAATAATAAAAGATAAAGACAAAACTGGTGAAAACATAAAGCAGTTAGCACTTAAACTTAATTTAGATAAATAAAAAAGTTTTAGCACTCAGTTAAAACTTTTTATTTTATTTAATATATCTAATTTTTTTATTTTTATGTTATTATTCTTACCAGTGCCTAATTCTATATCAGGTTTAACTGTCATGCCATGATAATCACTGCCACAACTTTCTAATAAGTTATAAGTCTTAGCTATATCTTTATAATATAAAATATCATCACAAGAAAAACTAGAATGATATACCTCTATACCTTCTAAACCATAATTAATCATTCTTTTTAATTGTAATAAAAATTCTTTTTCTGTTAAATTTAATGATTTAGGATGCGCTAAAACTGGTATTCCCCCACTACCTTTTATTATATCTATACATTCCTCATAATCTATTCCTTTACGAAATTTAGTTATCTTATTATGTGCATCTATTAGATATTTATCAAATGCATCCTTAATACTTGTCGCATATCCATATTTAACACATAATTTAGCTAAATCTGGTCTACCCAAGTTATGATTAGAACAAATCATATTTTTTATATCTTCATATCCAAATACAATATTATAATCTCTTTTTATCTGTTCCATTATCGATAATACAGATTGTAAACTATTATTTTTTAACTCAATCATTTTATCATTTAGTTTTTTATTAGTTATATCTATTCCTAAACCTAATATATGCATTTTACCTATTGAAAACTTTGCTGAAAGTTCTATTCCATTTATTACCCTAATATTATTCTTTATTAATTGTTGTGCTTTTATATCATTTTTTAATACCTTTAATCCCTCTATTGTATCGTGATCTGTAATTGCTATAACACCTATATTACTATCTATAGCTTTACTTATTAAATCATAAGGACTCAATTCACCATCAGAATAACAAGTATGTGTGTGTAAATCAATTAATTTATCTTCTACTCCCATAAAAACCTCCATCATAATTATTGACACTTTTATTGTATCAAAAAAACTTATTAAAATAAATTAATAAGTTAATTTTTTTACTATATATTTACCATGACCTGATTTTTCAATATCAGCATTCTCTATTAGTTTTTGATTTATCATAGTACTATCTATATTATATATAAGTTTAAATTTATTTGTCATATCTACATATTTTTGTACAGCTTCAGCATTTTTATTTTCTTTAATTAAACCACAAATAGGTTTAATATAACTAAAAAATGTAGTAGCAGCTATTTGATACTTAATTGGATCATCTTTTAAATGTTCAGCAAGTTTTGGTCCAACTACATCATATTCAACTAATAGTGGTTTATAAGCTTCATCATTATGTAATGTATTATCTCTCCATACTCTTAATGTATTAAGATAGTAATTTTTATCAGGCATTTTTAAAATATCACACATAACAGTAGTTAAATAACATCCTCCACTACTAGAATGATCTTTAGAATAGTTATAAGCACTGTTTGCTTCACTTGAACTTCTTGAATAAGCACGACAGTATCTATCACATTCAAGTTCAGTTGCTGAATGTCTTTCAAGTTTTTTTTCACACCAAAATCTACCGTAATCATCACAAGAATTTAAATTTAAATAAGTACATTCACTACAATAAGCCATATTATCCCTCCAGTAGGTAGTACTATAACACTAAAATCAATTAAATGCAAGTTCTGTATCTATATTATCATCTAATATGGCTATAATTAAAAATATAGCTCCACTTATTAAAATTAATAATGAACCTATAAAAGATGCATATGTTAGTGCGACCTTCTTATTAGTATCTTCAGCATTTAATTTACTTATATCATCATAACTATCCTTAGTATAATAATAGTATACAACAATTAAAATTGAAAAAATAAATATCATCAAGTTTTGATATTCTTTTTTACTTTTTTGATCATCAAATAATATAAATTTTTTCTCTTTACTATTAGCATACCAACTAAGTATTATTATCCCAATATATATAACCCAAATAAAATTTTCTATATTTATTTTTTTTAGTCTATCTAATTTATCTTCCATAATATATTATATTTATTAAAAGATAGATTATTTTATATACAAATTTAAATACTACTAACTATTAAAAAAGTACTCAATCTTCATTAGATTAAGTACTTATATTTTTATTTTTTCTTATTAGTTAAAACTTTTTGGAATATTTTTACTTCTCTTTTATGTTCTTCAGCAATTTCCAATTCTCTTTCTTTTTCATATCCAAATAAGTCAGAAGCTTTTTTACAACTTTGTTCATAATCAAACATGGTAGATTTGATAATTCCTCTAGCACCCTCATTTGTTATTTCAATTGGGATATTTATTTCTCTTTTTAAAGAATTATCTTTTTCAAACTTACTATAATACATATATCCTAATATATAGTTTGCTAAAGCATTATGTCCTGCTGTTGAAATATGGAAATTATTTTCACTATTATTATATTTTTTTCCAACCTCTTCTGTATCTACAAATGTAACACCATATTGTTTACATAAATCTAATAACTTTTCATTATAAGCAAGCACCAAATCTCTAAAAATATTCATTTCATCACTCTGTAAAGATTTTGGAATATATGCACCTAAAGCATAAATATCTGTACTTGAATTAATACCCAAAATAGTATCATAATTTTTCTCTATACCACTCATAACTTTCTTTAATGTTTCTGGATCGTTTGTTTTTTTCAAAGTATAATAATAATTTGGCTTTTTATCTCTTGCTTTATATTCACTTTTTATACTAAAAGGATTGGAACCAGCTTCTCTCATTAAGTCATTAACACCACTTGAATATATCATAACAGGTTCTTTTGATTGTTTTAATGAAGTAGTAATATTAGTATCTTTATCACCCTTTTTAGGTGTATAAATTAATCTATATGCATTTCCAATACCACCTAAAAATTTAGGTAATCCAAAATCAGTCATAACTTTTTCTAAAGCACTAACAACTCCATAAATTTGTGATAACTTAATTTCTTCTATACTTAAATTATTTCTTAAGAAATAATCAATATGTTCAGTTTTATTCATAGTAAGTGAAAAGGCATTTATAACTTCAGGTTTCAATTCTTCAGAAGTTAAAGCTGAAGCTAAATACTCTAGTAAACCTTTCTTAAAAAAAGTAGAGGTTGTATTTACTCCCTGGGAATCATTAAGTCCCACTATTAATAATCCACTATCTTTATAGTATTCTATTAACTTTTTTATTCTTTCATTATCTGAAACTATGTTTATCATTTTAACACTTTCTCCTTAAATTAGCTCTTATTCTAACATAGTTAACTACTTAAGTCAAATTGTTAAAATGTAATACTCAAACTTTAAATTATTGTTTTTTCTATCATTTAAATATTTTGTTAATTTATCTAAAAGCTCCTCTTATATTCATTTCAGCCGTTTCTTTATCAACATTTCTATACTCTTTATTTATATATTTATTTAATCCATTCATATGAAAATTAAATAGACCATTTTTAGATTTATATAATTCTAAAATTTTATTTTCTTGCCAATCTGGATACTTTGCATCTAAAATCCCCAATAGAGAACTAACAACTATTTCTTTTTTCTTATATGGAAAGTTTATCCATAACATAGCATTTTCAACTCTAAATAAAGTGTGTAAAATGTATAAACTCTCAATTTGACTTTTATATTCTTCTGATAACCTTCTTTTTTTCATTTGAAATTCAATATTTTCAACACATTTTATAATATCTAAAATGTTGGGAATTTTATTTATAAAATCTTTTATTGTTGTATTCATACTAACTCTATAATTATAAACTGGTTCATCTATATGAAATATTTTTTCACTACTTGCTATAACTACAGGTATAATTGCTAAATCTTCCCATTTTGTTTTTTCAGGAAATCTTAAATCTCCAATTAAATCCCTACTTATTAATTTATTTCCAATCCCGGGTGTTTCTGTAACAATATAATCTTTATTTTTGTTTAAATCAACTATTTTACTACCATTTATATCACTCCAACTACATTTATCTTCCATTTTTATTGGACCTAAAATAGTTTGATAATTTCCTCTTACTAAAGATACTCCATTTTCTTTTGCAATATTATACATTTTTTCTAATATATCAACTTTCAAATAATCATCGGCATCTACAAATTTTATAAATTCGCCATTAGAATTTTCAATACCTATATTTCTAGCAGACCCAGCTCCCCCATTTTCTTTAGTATAAATTTTCAATTTACCTTTATACCTTTCTGATAATTGATCTAATAAACTTAAACTATTATCAGTAGAACCATCATTAACTGCTATTATTTCAATATCTTGCATTGTTTGATTCGCGATACTTGAAATACACTGATTCAAATACTTTTCAGCATTGTAAACAGGAATAATTACACTAACTTTTGCCATATGCATCATCCTCCTAAAGCTTTAATATATATTATAACACATGATTATTAATTATTCACAACTTATTAAATTCTAATTATTAAATACAATCCCTCACACCAATTAAGGAGGTAAACAAAGATTAAAACTAAGACTTTTAATAGTTAGACTCCTTATCTTATTGGTAATAGTAATAAAAAAATAGACACTCTTTCATCTCTGATTGAGTGTCTATACTAAGTTTTTTAGAGGCACATTCACCTACAGAATTGAATGTTTCTCTTTTTTATTTTATGCAAGTTTTCTTGCTTACATACTAATAGTAACACAAATTATTGAGATTGTCAAAAAATTATTTTTTGGAATTTCTAGTTTTTACTAATTTTGGACCACTTTGTTTTTTATTATATGAAATACTTTCTTGAATTAAATTATTTAGTCTAGAAATTAATTCTTCATTTGACATTTCGGGATTCTCTTTTAAAATTCCAAGTGTTAGTATTTGAAGATGTTCAAATTTATCCAAACATTGTTTATCATCTTTTATATCATATTGTGGTAAATATTCTTCTGCGTGTACCATATATCTTGAATCATAATAAAAATCACGATTTTTACCTTTTCCACATAATAAACAACAATATTCATCACCTGTACTTGGATATAAACCATAATAACCTAAATCAACACTAACGTGAGAACAATCTTCTCTTTCAATTTCAATTTTTCTATTAATAATAGCTAATTTTCTTTCTAATTGTGCTTTTTTCTCTTCTAATTTCATAATATATTTAAATTTGTCAATTTTATTCATATATAAAACCGCCTTTCGTTAGTACACTATTATATACAATTTCTACAAAAAGTCAAATTTCATAAAAAAATGATGGGTACCCCAGGCGAGATGAATGCTCACATACAAAGTATGCTTACTGGCATTGCCAACACATCGTTATTCCTTCACAAGTATCCCATCTACATATATATTATAACACATAATTATTAATTATTCACAACTTTTTTATTTCTTGAATTCTTCGATGTAAACTTGACTAATATATTCAATTGTTATATCACTATATTTATAAATTTTGGTTTTAGAATAAGGAAACTGATAACAATAATCTTGATTATTCTTTATTCCCTTTCTTTTGCATATATCTTGAAATTTATTTGATGTAAATTTATGATTTGGACCTAGAGATAGCTCCAATGTTTCTTTTATCTTTTTAATTACTTCTGTAGCAGTATAAGGATGAGTTTTATCAATATCTTTTGGGACATTAATTACTGTAGCTTTTTCTCCACCATCTTTAACAACTGTGTATTTAATATCCGCTTCCGATTCTTTTTTAGTAGATACTAATCTTAATGTTTGAGTTAAATTTTCATCTGAATCTAATTCTTTTTTTATTTTTTTAAGCATTAGCAAATTACTAGGATTTAATATTAAAGATGAAACATCTTTATCATCTCCAGGATTAACTAACGCAATATATGGTGTTACTTTTTCATTTAAATTATATTCTGGAAATTGTTTTTTGAAAAATTTATTATAGTTTGTTAAACATCTTTGAAAAGCAGGAGATAATATAAAATCATATTCTGGTAATATTAGATGTGTTGCTTTATTTCTAATATTTCTAACAAAAGAAATATTGTTTTTTGTTTTATCTGTTGTACTTGTAAAAACTTTCTCTACACATTCATCTAGTCCAATTGTTCTATTAGTATCATCTTTATAATTTATTACATTGATATCTTTTGCTTTATTAATAAGATATGCTTTTAATAATAATTCCCAAGCATTACAGATAAAAAAACAAAATCCTTCAGTTCTATAATTAATAGTAGGTTTATTTATTATCTCAATTGACATTAAATATGCTTCCTCTGATTTATTTAGTAGTGCATTAATATATTTATTTAATTCTTCTGTTTTGATAACTATCATCTCCTTTTAATTTATTATTATAACACAGCTTATTTAAAATTGAATTACTAAATGTAATTCTATAAACTAATTATCATGTCAATTTGCAAGTGTGTTTCTAAATAAATAAAACTACTTTCAATTTAATTTGAGAGTAGTTTTTATATTACCTCGAAAAGTTCGAGTATCAATCAATATGGTGGAGCCGATGGGAATCGCACCCATGTCCGAATACATTAACACAATAACATCTACAAGTTTAGTTGATTATTAAATTTCTCTTAAAATACGTTAATCAACAAACAATTTTAAGATAAGTCTATAAATTTCATTATTGCTTATAGACATCACAATAATATATCCT
Organism: Bacteroidaceae bacterium; assembly: GCA_963616135.1. Lineage (GTDB taxonomy): Bacteria > Bacillota_I > Bacilli_A > RF39 > UBA660 > UMGS1613. The sequence continues at coordinate 28,739 of CAVEJT010000008.1, forward strand.
ACTTAATCGAACCCTATATAAATTTCATAGGAAAAAATTTATTAGAGTGCCTTCTAAATTATATTAAGCGAAAGCTAATTGATTTCTGTTTCCAGTTATTTATTTTTGGAATTTATCGCATTACCTTACGACTTGCAATTAAAGCTCAAACATACCCGTCGAAACTAGACGGCCCCATGTAAAAGAATTATAACATTAATTTTGTTAATAGTCAATTCTTATTACTTTTGTTATTACATCTATATATGAAAAAGATTTTACACCATAATCAGTATCTACCAAGAATATATAATCATATAATTCCTTTATTTTTGCTTCATATTCTTCATATTTATTTCTACCTAAATTATACTTTATAGAAACTATATCCCCCATATGTTCTAATAAATCTTTTTTTACTTTAGATATTGTCATCTTGGATACCCCATATACATTGTTCCTTTTGTAATAATACCACCTATTCCCTCTTTTCCATATTTAGTACTTTCTATTATATTTTTTAAATCTATATCTTTATTTATATCAGATAAACTCATACGACTCGCAACAATTGCAGGATCTAAAGCATGAATATTTATTCTTTTAGGACTAGAAGCAAAATTAGCGCCCGCTCTTATTAATTCCTCATAATCTGATTGACATGCCCCCGCTATAATAATTAATTTATCATGACTTTTTTCAAATTTTCTTGCCTCTTTTACCGCACTTACAAAATTTTTACTATTTTTATAATTATTAATATTATCTTTGCTTCCCTTTTTATCATAAAAAGCATCATGTCCTGTTATTACCAATATATTAGGATTATACTCTTCTAAATATTCTCTTATATTAGAAGATACATTATTTTCATTCTCACATATTCCCATAGCCATTAAATTTATTTTACTGTAGTATTTTAAACATCTACCCAAATAATCTTCATCACCATCTATATGTAATATTTTACCTGGTAAATAAAAATAATCATCTCTATCAAGTGTTGTTGAATCTTTTAATCTCTCTACCTCTTCATTATCATCAGATTCTTTATAATCAATTTTAACTAAATCATCTATATTACTATCAGCATATAATCTTACATTAGCGCCCTTTAAATAACAAATATCATCAGTAATACTAATTACTTTAAATACCATATCATGTTTATGAGATATTCTTGTTACATAATCTCCTTCTCTTATATCCATATATATCACCAATTAATTTTATTCTTTTTTTATTTTTTTAGAACATTTTTTTATATGAATAATATTTTATAATAGAACAAAAAATAATAAAAGGTGATTATATGTTTATTTATTTAGCTATATTTTTTTCTAAAATTATTGAAAATGCTCTATCTACTTTAAGATTAATAT
>CAVEJT010000009.1:0-28402 GCA_963616135.1 Bacteroidaceae bacterium
AAATCTCTATTATGTTCTTTACAGAAAACAGCTTTAAAAACAGCATCATTTTTTAACTTATAGAATTTAACTATATAATCACCTCCTCATATATATCATTCTATTTTTTTTCTTGATTTCCTTTTTTTTTCATGAAAAAAAGAATTATTTTTTTAATAATTCTTCTAATTCTTTACATCTATCTTTATCCATATCAGGTATTCCAGCTAATCTATACTTTATTCCTAATTTTTTATACTTGTCTACACCCATTGTGTGATATGGCAGAAGTTCTATTACATCTACATTTTTAAATTGTTTTATATATTCTTTTAATTTTAATATATATTCCACATTATCATTTATAGTAGGTACTATTACCTGCCTTAACCACAATTTTTTATCTTTTTTTATTACCGAATCCTTAAAGTAATTAAATTCATCTATAGGTCTTCCAGTAATTTTTTTATAACCTTCTTCATCTAGTGCCTTTATATCTAAAAGTATAAGATCAGTATATTTTAAAATGTCATTTAGTAACTCTTTATTATAACCGGTACCTGATGTATCTAAGCAAGTATGTATTCCAGCTTTTTTACACAGTTTTAACATTTCCAATAAAAATTCAGATTGAACTAATGGTTCCCCGCCAGAAAAAGTTACTCCACCGCCTTGTTCTATATAAGGTCTATATTTTCTTACCATGTCTACTATTTCTTTAGAAGTAACCTTTAAATTTGAAATTTTATCCCAAGTATCTGGATTATGACAAAAACTACATCTAAGATTACATCCCTGCATAAAAACTACAACTCTAATATTTGGACCATCTCTAAGGCCCATAGTTTCTATTGAATGTATATAACCTTGTTTAAATTCTTTCATGGAATGTCCTACTTATTACTTCTTCTTGTTGTTCACGAGTTAAATGATTAAAGTTTACAGCATATCCAGATACTCTTATTGTAAGATTTGGATATTTTGTAGGATTATTCATAGCTTCAATTAGCATATTTTTATCTAACACATTTACATTTAAATGATGAGCACCTTGTTTAAAATATCCATCTAATATTTGAATTAAATTATTTACTCTCGCATCATTATCTGCTCCTAATGTAGTAGGTGTTATTGAGAAAGTATTAGATATACCATCTTGGCAGCATCCTAAATATGGAAGTTTAGCAACTGATGAAAGGGATGCTAAAGCCCCTGATTTATCTGCACCTTGCGTTGGATTTGCTCCTGGTGCGAATGGTACTCCAGCTCTTCTTCCATCTGGTGTTGCACCTGTATTTTTACCATATACTACATTCGATGTGATTGTAAGAAGTGATAATGTTGGATATGCATTTTTATACAATGGATATTTTTTTAATTCTCTATATACCCTTTTTACTAAATTGACTGCAATACTATCTACTTTATCATCGTTATTACCATATCTTGGAAAATCAAATTCTACATCAAATGCATTTGTAAGTCCTCTTGAATCTCTTCTAACTCTTACATGTCCTAATTCTATAGCTGAAAATGAATCAACTACTATTGAAAGTCCAGCAAGTCCAAATGCCATTAAATATTCTGGTTTAGTATCTAGGAAAGCCATTTGACTACTTTCGTATGCGTATTTATCATGCATATAATGTATTATATTTAATGCATCTACATATATTTTTGCGGTTTTTTTCAACACTTTATCAAATTGTTTAAATACTTCTTCTAAATTTAAATATTCTCCCTCTAACTCATCTATACCATCTATTACAAGTTCACCAGTTACTTCATCTCTACCACCATTTAAAGCATATAACAATACTTTAACAAAATTAATTCTGGCTCCAAAAAATTGTGTTTGATGTCCTAAACTCATAGCAGACACGCAGCATGCTATAGCATAATCATTACCATATATAGGTTTCATTAAATCATCATTTTCAAATTGTAATGTATGTGTTTTTATTGACATTCTACTAGCAAACTCTTTAAAACTTAAAGGAAGTTTTCTACTCCATAAAATAGTTAAATTAGGTTCTGCTGATTCACCTATATTATTAAGAGTATTTAATATACGGAATGATGTTTTAGTTACAAAAGAATGTTCATCATCCATCATACCACCAATAGATTCTGTAACCCAAGTAGGATCACCAGCAAATAACTCATTATATTCTGGAGTTCTTAAATGTCTTACAAGTCTTAACTTAATTACAAATTGATCTATTAATTCTTGTGCTTCTTCTTCTGTAAGTATCCCTTTATTTATATCTCTTTCAATATAAATATCAAAGAATGCAGTATTTCTTCCAATACTAGTTGCTGCTCCATTATTTTGCTTAACAGCAGCTAAGTATGCAAAATATGTCCATTGTATTGCTTCACGTGCATTACTAGCAGGTTTGGATACATCAGAATCGTATCTTAAAGCCATTTTTTTAATAAGTTCTAAGGCTTTAATTTGTTCTGATACATCTTCCCTTAATTGAATAATTGAAACATCAGTAATTTGATTTAATTTATTTAAATCAGACTTTTTTTGTTCAATTAAAGCATCTGCTCCGTAAAGCGCTAAACGTCTATAATCACCTATAATTCTTCCTCTACCATAAGCATCTGGTAATCCAGTAATTAAATGATTATGACGAGCACGTCTTATTTCTGGTGTATATGCATCAAATACTCCATCATTATGTGTTTTTCTAAATTCTATAAACTTATTTTCTAAATCTTTATCTAAATGAAACCCATAGGCTTCTAAAGATTGTTTAACCATTCTAAATCCACCATATGGATTAACAATTCTCTTTAATGGTTCATCAGTTTGTAATCCAACTATGACTTCGTTTGATCTATCTATATATCCTGGATTAAAATTATCAATACCACTCATTATATAAGTTTCAACATCAAGTACTCCACTTATAGCTTCTTTACTAAGTAATTTCTTACATTTATTCCATACTTTACTAGTCTTTTTACTTATACCAGTTAAAAATGTATCATTACCTGTATATTCTTTGTAATTACATTCTATAAAATTAGCAACATCTATGCTTTTTTGCCATTTAGTTCCTTTAAATCCTTCCCATTCATTCATATTAAATCCTCCTACTTTTTTCTATAAATTCATCTTCATTCCAAATAGTAACACCAAGTTTTACTGCATCATCATATTTACTACCTGGAGATTGTCCTACTATTACAACATCTGTTTTTTTACTAACAGAACTTGTATTTTTCCCACCTAATCTTTCGATTAATTCTTTAGCATCATTTCTTGACATACCATTAAGTGTTCCTGTAAGGACAAAAGTACGATTATTAAATAATTCATTTATATTTTTTTCTTTACTTATAAAATTCATATTTAAATCATAACTCTTTAATTTATTTATTAATTCAATATTTTTATTATCACTAAAATAATTTACTATACTAGTTGCAATACCAGTACCTACATCAGGTATATTTGATAAATTTTCTACATCACTTTCTATTAATTTATCAATATTACCAAAATATTCACTAAGTATATAAGCTGTTTTTTTACCAACATGCTTTATACCTAATCCAAATATTAATTTTTCTAAAGAATTTTTCTTACTATTTTCTATATTAATTAAAAGATTATTTATACTTTTTTCTCCAAAGCCTTCTAATTCCATTAAATCTTCTTTATAATTTTTTAAATTATAATATGCATCAATAGATTTTAAAAATCCCATATTATAAAAATCTTCTACTATTCTTTCTCCAAATCCTTCTATATTCATAGCATCCCTAGAAGAAAAATGTATAAGTCCCTCTATATTTCTAGCATCACAATTAGGATTTGTACAAAAATAAGCAACTTCATCTTCTTTCTTTGAAAGTTTAGTACCACATATAGGGCAGTTTTCTATCATTTCAAAAGGTAATTCACTACCAGTTCTTCTTTCTTTTTTTACCTCTACTACTTCTGGAATAATTTCTCCTGCTTTTCTAATTGATACAATATCCCCAATTCTAACATCTTTTTCTTTTATGTAATCTTGATTATTTAATGTAGCGCTTCTAACTATACTACCCGCAAGTCTTACTGGATCTAAATCTGCTCTTGGAGTAATTTTACCAGTTCTTCCTACACAAAATTCAATATCTTTTACCTTAGTTAGTACTTCTTCAGCAGGAAATTTGTATGCAATTGCCCACTTTGGAACTTTAGCAGTTACTCCTAGTTTTCTTTGATCATTATAATTATTTACTTTTATTACAATACCATCTATTTCATATGGTAATTCTTTTCTTTGTTTATCCCAATAATTTATATATTCCATTACAGCATCAATAGAATCTACTAAAACTATATTAGGATTTACTGTAAAAGTTAACTTTTTCATAAATTCTAAAGAATCATATTGATTTGATAAATTATACTTATCTGGTTCTGGTATGTGATACATAAATGTTGATAAATTTCTTGAAGAAGCTATTTTACTATCTAGTTGTCTTACTGATCCAGCTGCTGCATTTCTAGGATTAGCAAATTCTTTTTCATTTTTTTCTCTTCTTTCTTTATTTAAACTTTCGAAAGAAGATTTAGGCATATATATTTCTCCTCTTACTTCAATATCTATATCCTCTGGAAGAGATAATGGAACATTCTTTATTGTTCTTACATTGTGTGTTATATCTTCACCAACAGTTCCATCTCCTCTAGTGGCTCCTCTTACAAGACGTCCATTTTTATATAACAAAGAAACACTTAATCCATCTATTTTAAGTTCACATACATACTTAGGATTAGGTACTATTTTTCTTACTTTTTCATCAAAGGCAATAACCTCTTCTTCATTAAAAATATCACCTAAACTCATCATAGGTATTTCATGAGTAACTTTTTTAAATTCACTTATAACTTCAGTACCTATCTTAACTGTAGGAGAATCACTTCTTACAAGTGAAGGATTTTGAGTTTCAAGACGGATTAATTCATCCATTAATGAATCATATTCTTGATCTGTAATAGTTGGATTATCTAATGCATAATACTCATAACTTGCTTTATTTAAAAGTTTTACTAATTCATCAATTCGTTTCTCTATCATAATCTCACCTATTTTTTATTATATCATATTTAAGAGCACTTTACACTAAAAAACCAATTAAAATTACTTTAATTGGCATTTATTACACTTTAAATTTTTATACATTTTTTGATTTGTGTTACTAGTGTTTTAGAATTATATTTAAAAATATAAAAATTGATATGTTCATTCGAACATACCAATTTGTCAACAGTCTGAGACTATCAAAACAGTCTTAATTATTTAATATAGTTTCTATCTCTTAACCAAGTTATTACAAATTCCATTTTTTGTTTATCAGTTAATCCAGAATTTGTTTGCCAATTATTTACATAAGCACGTGTTAAATCATCTATTATAGCATCATTTATTTGAGCAAGATTATTTTGAGATAAAATTGAATCTAATTTTGCAGTAATAGCTGTATTAGCTGTTCTTTGATCAGTTATTAAAGTATTAACCATACTTTCTACATTTGATACTTTTTCTAATATTAAATTTGTTCTTCCAAATAATGTAGTATCAGTAGTGGCATCACTATATTCACCTATTTTACTAGATAAGGAACTTACATCACCTTTAATACTTGAAACATCACTTGATAATGTACTTAAATTATTTGATACATTTGTCATCAAAGTTGATAAATCAGTTTGAATATCATTTACTTTTGAAAGTGATGCTTTAGCTATTCCAAATAAGGTATTGTTAGTTGTATCTGTATTTGTTCCTATTTTATTTGTATTTATAGCATCTATTAATATTTGTATTCCATCTACTTTATTATTTAATGTAGTTGATTTTCTTTCAATTAAATCAGCCAAATTTTTTTGAATATTCTCTGCCACATTTGCTAAATTTTTTTGGATACTTTCTGCTACAATTGTTAAATTTGTTTCAAGTTCACTTGCTTTTGTTCCAACTGCACTTATTATTGTATTTTTGTTAGACTCTAAATCATTTGATAATTGTGTTAAAGTGTCATCTACAGTATCAAATCTTCTTGTCATTAAATTTGAAATTGAATTTCTTGTCGTATTTATGTTTGAGTTAATTGAGTTTCTTGTTGCATTTACGTTTGAATTAATTGAGTTTCTTGTTGCATTTATATTTGAGTTAATTGAATTTCTTGTTGCATTTATATTTGAGTTAATTGAGTTTCTTGTTGCATTTATGTTTGAGTTAATTGAGTTTCTTGTTGCATTTACGTTTGAATTAATTGAGTTTCTTGTTGCATTTATATTTGAGTTAATTGAATTTCTTGTTGCATTTATATTTGAGTTAATTGAGTTTCTTGTTGCATTTATGTTTGAGTTAATTGAGTTTCTTGTTGCATTTACGTTTGAATTAATTGAGTTTCTTGTTGCATTTATATTTGAGTTAATTGAATTTCTTGTTGCATTTATATTTGAGTTAATTGAGTTTCTTGTTGCATTTATGTTTGAGTTAATTGAGTTTCTTGAATTATCAATATTCTCATTTATAGAATTCTTAGCTTCATTAATTTCTTTTGTTAGTTCTTTTTCTGCTTCATCAACATTTTTATTTATTGATTCAGTAGAATCTTTTATATCTTTTTTTATTTCATTTTCTGCACTTACTATTTTACTGTAAGTTGAGTAAAAATATTTTTCTTGATTTGAACCTAGATTTGATAGTGTTGTATCTTTTTTATCTAAATCCTCAAGAATTTCGTCAGTTAAACTTTTATTATTATCTTTAATATTTGTAGTATTTTTCTTCATATTATCTAATATTTCATTAGAAGTTGAAGGCATATACTTAAATTCTCTAAATATTAAAAGTCCTACACCAACTAGAATAACTGCTACTATTGCTGTAATAGTTATTCCTAATGCTTTATTTGTTCCTTTTGTCTTTGTTTTTACCATAAAACATACTCCTTCTCTTATAACTATATTTTTTTGTAAGCATCATGATAGATTATTTTTAAATCATCTAGGGTATCATTCAATGCTTTTAGAGCTTTTGCTTCTCTTAAAGTGTCAATGTATTCATCAAACTTGCTATCGTCTAATTCTAATTTTTTTATTATATGAAAAGCATATTTTGTTTGAATAACATTGCTTATCTCATTTATTTCTAGTTTCTCTATAGCCTGTTCCAATTCAGTTAATAACTCACCTTTTTTATAATAAACATAATAAGGTGGTTCCTTATCCTCTGCATCTTCACTATATTTTTTTATTAAGTCTTCAAATTTGGCACCTTCAACAGCCATAGAATAAATTGTATTTATCAATGTCTTTTTTTGGTTGATTACCGTATCTGATAAACTTTTTCTAGTTTCCATATCTATTGTAGTTAAAATAACTTGTTCAATTTTATAATACTCATTTTTATAACTTTTTTTAGCACTCTCTAACTCTTCTTCAGTCAAATCATATCTCTTACCTTCTCCATATAGTTTTTTTAAAATTTTGCTATATAGTTTATCAACTTGAGCCATTTTATCATATGATTTTTCTGATGTTCCATTATCTTTTAATGCCTTTTTAAATTTATTTTTACCGCCTAATTTTTTTATAAAACTTTGTTTTTCACTAGCTATTTCATCAAAATCTTTTTGATCAAGTTCTATATTGTTATCATAAGCAAATTGTTTTATTGCAGCTGCTGTCTTTATTTCAGTAAGTGCGAGTCCCTTTAGATAATCTCCAACAGTAATATTGTTTTCAGAATCTAACTCTACTTTCAAATTTTCATTTGATGCATTTGCATTCTCCATACCAAAATAGTCATATTTTACAGAATAAAAATAAACCATAAAATCACTTCTTGTATAGTTTTCGTTATTAATAGTTATTACCTTCTCATTAAGTTTAGATTTATTTAAATAAAACAGTCCTAATAGAAGAGATAATAATGCAATTAATATGCATATTACTGTTAATAAAACAGCCTTTTTATGAGTACATAAGAAACCTATAAATTTAGTAAAGATATTTTTCTTTGAAACACCCTTCTTTGTTTCTTTTACACTTATTACTTTATTTTTCTTAGTTGCCATATTCTTACACCCCCTAGCATAGTGATTAATACTACAACCTTAGTAATAATATAATCTATTTTATTTAATTTTAATTTTTTTGTCAATATATATTAACAATTTTTTAATTTTTGTAAGATTTATTCATTTAGCAAAAGTCTAATAGTTTCTCCTTCATATACAAATTCTTTACTACTTGGTGATTGATATGTTACTACATTACCACTTCCACTATATTCTACTTTAAAATTTTTTAAAAGTTTTGTGGCTTCACTTACACTCATTCCAACTACATTTGGTACTTCATAATATTGTTTATCTAAATACATATATTCCCTTTCTATTGCATTATCTCGTCTTTTTATATCTAGTATATCAATTGCACTTTGAAGCACACTTTTAGCTATAGGAGCAGCTATTGTTCCACCATATTGTGTTATACCTTTAGCATTATCAACAGCAACATACACAATTACTTCTGGATCATCTGCTGGTAAAAATCCTATAAAACTTGTAATATAATTTCCACTTAAATAAGATCCATTAACAGCTTTTTGAGCAGTACCTGTTTTACCTCCTACTCTATATCCTCCAATATATGCATTATGACCTGTTCCTCTTGCTACTACACTTTCTAAAGCATATCTTACTTTAGCACTTGTATCATCACTTAATACCTTTCTAACTATTGTAGGTTTATTTTCAAGTATTACACTATTTGTCTCTGGTTCATTTAAACTTTTAACTATAAATGGTTTATATAGTATACCACCATTAATAGCCGCACTAACAGCTGTTATTTGTTGTATTGTATTCTAATAAATGAAACTTTTTGCCTAAATTATCAGAGTATATATTTATACTCTCTCCTTCTTTAAATACTATATTTAACTTTATTTTTTTATTGTCACTATTTTCTTTATATACAATTATTTTATCTATTAATAAATTTACTATATCACTAAAACACTGTTTATCACTTATACTTTTTTCTAAATCAATCTTTAAATTATTTATTTGATTTTCTATATACAAAGGATTTTTTTTGTTATCATGCAATAATTTAATCTCATTCATAAATTTGCTCAAATCTTTATTTAAATTATCTATTTGTTTTTTATAATCATTATTTTCTAAATAACCATCCATTACTAATTCTAAAAGTTTATCTTTCTTTTTATTTATATCATCACATTTTCTTTTTAATACTTTTATTTCTACTTCACCGCTATTTTCATTATAGTAATTTTTACAATTTTCTAATACATTATTAAATATAGATTTTCTACCACTAAATAATTTATTAATTAAGTTTTCAAAAAATAAATCTAATTCATGTTCAAATACTCTAGGATTATCGCAGCCTTTTATTCCATCACGCCTATATTCTTGACATTCCCACACAGGGTTGTTTTTTCTTTTACCACTACTTGACCTATGATATGTTTCAAAATGTTTACCACAATATATCTTACCTGAATAAGTATACCTATTTTGAAATATAGCCTTATTACTAACTTTATTAGTAAAACTATCTTGTCTAATTTTTAATTTTCTATTAGCTTTTTCCCATAATTCTTCAGATACTATTGAAGGAACACTTTCACAATCTTTATACATAACCCATTCATCAGGAGATAATCTTTTTTTCTTCTTTGTTCTATAATCAAGAATTCTAGATTTATTACCACAATAATATCCTTTATATTTAGGATTTTCTATTATTCTAGTTATTATTGTGGTATCTAGTCTTTTACCCTTTTTAGTTGTATAACCTAAAGCATATAAATCTTTAGATATTTTTAATAACCCCGCATTAGTATTAGCATACTTATCGTATATAAGTTTAACCATTTCTGCCCCTTTTTCATCTATTATAAGTCTACCCTTATCTTTAACATAACCATATATGTTAGAACACCCCAGAACTACTCCACTATCTATACTTCTTTTCATACCAAATCTAACTCTTTCTGATAACTTTCTAACTTCATCTTGAGCAACACTAGCCATTATTGTAAGTCTAAATTCACTATCAGGAAGTATGGTATTTATATTATCATTCAAGAAATATACACCAACACCACTACCTAATAATTCTTGAGTATACTTAATACTATCTAATGTATTCCTAGAAAATCTAGATATTTCTTTAGTTAATATTAAATCAAATTTATCACATTTAGAATCATTAATCATTTTTAAGAAAGATTCTCTTTTTAACGCACTTGTTCCAGTTATTCCTTCATCAATATATTTGCCTTTATATTCCCAATTAGGATTTTTCTTAATATATTCTTCAAAGAATGTTACTTGTGAATTAAGTGAATGTATTTGTTCATCTTTATCTGTAGATACTCTTGCATAAAATACTACTCTTAAATTTAAATCTTGTAGTTGTTTACCTGATATAATATTATTTCTAACCGTATATAAATCCATATACCCTCCATTATTTTTTTAATAATTTATTTAATATATATTCATATAATTTTTCATCTATATGTTTATTTCTTTTTAAATAAGATAGTAATTTAATACTAATTTCTTTTTCTATTATTTCAGATGATATTTTATCTAACATATTAACACCCTATTAAATCTATTTTTTTCAATCAAAAAAAAGAACTTATACACCTAAGTTCTACATTTTTATTAAATAAAATTTAAAATCTATATTAACTACTCTATATAATTATTAATAGATCCCTGTAAAGAATAGCCTTCAATAAATACTAAATCATCTAATGTTATATTTTCTTCAAATATAACTGATAAATTTAAAGTGTTAAAACTATCATTAACATAATCTATAAAATAACTTACTACCTCTGCTACAAATGTATTATTATTACTTTTTATATTAATAACTTGATTTTGATCAAGATACTTTGTAATACTTTTCATTTCTTCCTTTGTTCCAGTAAATAATATATTAGCTCCTTTATATTTTTTATTTTTAAATAAAATACTACTAAATTTTATATCTTCTTCATTAATTGATTGCAATAATATACTAGTAGTACTATTCATACTTTCTACTGATAAAGATACAGCTTTTTGAATTTTTCCCTTAGAATTAATAAATTCAAAAATTTTGTTAGATAATGCTTCTGAATTTTCAAAATTTGTTATAATTACTAATCCCTTATCACTTATTCTACTATACGAATTTATATTTAATACTAATTCACTATTATAATATTGTTCTTCTATATTTGCTATTTCCTCTTTTGTTAATTCATTATTAGTTATTTCTTCTTTTTTATTGCAACCAACAGTTAATCCTAATACTACTATACCACAAACCAAACTTAAAATTATTTTTTTCACTATTTACCTCCTCTATTATTTTAATTATATCAAAAAAAAGGCCAAAATTAAATAACTTTAGTCTAATACTCATAAATGTATAAATATATTTACAGTTTTATTAATAATCAACCTACCTATATCTTGCATGTTATCTTTCACATTATTTAAGTAAAAAAATTAAATCAATGATTAATTGCCAATTATTCTATTATCATATTTAACTACTTGGCAATTTTTTATTTTATAGCTACTATAATTTCCATCTTCTGGTTCTCCTTCAAAATAACATCTGGCATATATTCCAACTCCAGCATGAGTAACTACTAAAACATTTTGATTCTTATATTTTTCAGTTATTTCATCAAAAAAATTAAATATTCTTCCTCTAAAATCTATGATTGATTCAATTCCTAATCCAATATTAGGATCATTAAAATCTATATTTTGGGGACATTCACCTTTTAATTTGCCTTCTAACTTGCCATTGCATCTTTCTATTATGCGCTCATCTACTGTAATTTCGGAATTAGTTATTATGGTCGCTGTTTTATAAGCTCTTTTTAAGGGACTTGAAATAACCTTATCAAATTTTACATTTTTTAATTCTTTTTGAATACTTTCTGCTTGTTCTATTCCCTTTGCATTTAATTCTACATCTTTTCTACCTGCATATCTTCCTTCTAAATTCCAATCAGTTTGTCCATGTCTTACTATATATATCATTTGTTTTTCTCCCTTCTCTTTTAAAACAAATACATATAATGCTAATGGTAGTATATGTTCCATATGGGCATTTAATAAATCTTTTATTTTTTCATCACTATAAAGTAGCTCTTTACAATAATATTTTGCTTACTATCTACATAATTTACGTTTGAATATTTCATCTTTGATATAATTTACAAATCTTATTAATTACACCATTACTAATTCTTGTTCTAATATATCTATTATTAGTTTTATTGCATCAATAGTATCTTCAAATTTCACATTTCTTACATAGTTAAGTTTCCTACTGTAATTATTAAATAATTCTTTTAATACAATACTATCTTTTATTATTTCAAATATATCATTTAAGTATTCTATATTAAAATTTGTGTTTCTATGTTTAAAAGTTCTTTCTACTGCTTTAATAAGTGTATTTTTGTTTACTTTATCAATATGATTATTTACTATTATATACATATCATAAAAATCTTTTGCTCTTGTCGTAGAAATATTTTTACTAATTATACTTTCAAATTTTTCAGCAATTATAGTTTCAATTGTATATGCTATAATGTTAATAATTTTATCTTCAAAAATAGAATTATATTTATATTTTATTTCTCTTGGTGTGATGATATCTCCAGTAGTTACTTCTATAAAGAAATGAGTTTTTAATTTATCAAATTCTCCATATACATTTATTCTATAACCACCATAAACATCATCTAATCTAATATCTTTAACACTTTCAATTTTAAAGATAAAGCCATCTTCTATATCTATTGATAATATTTCTTCAAAAATATTTCTAATAGTTTCCTCATTAAGTGGAATACTTTTTAAAGTGGCATCTATATCTTTTGTAGTTCTCATATCGCTTCCTATAATTGAAGAAAGTAATACACCACCCTTTAAAATTATGTTATGTTTATACTTGCTTTTTTCTAATCTCATTAATACATGTTCAAAGAAAAACATTTGATGAAGATGTAGTGATATATCATTGCTTCCATTAGCACGTTTTTTAATAAGTTCATTAAGTTTATCACTATTCATTATAAAATTACCTGCATAATTTCCGCTACTTCTTTTTCAATGTTTAATTTTTTTGAATACTTAGCAAGTTTTAGCATATCTTTATCTTTTTTTTCTGCATACCATTTTAAAGCTTTAGTATATATTTCTTTATCCATATGATTTTTATCTTTAATGATATCACAAATAGTTCTTTCAATATCATAGCATTTAATATTCATACCAAATGGAGATTTAATAGTTTCCATTCCTAAGTTTAAAATGTTATTATCTACATAATGAAGTGATACAACATCAATATTTTGTAATGGTCCACCATAACCACGAGGTACAGTAATATCAAAATATAATGGTGTTCTATCTGATAGTTCATGCAAAAATAAAGATGTAGTATAAGAAAATATAGCATTTTTACTTTTAGAAATTATTTTATAATAATCATCATTAATCATATTAGGTAATGAATAATATCCAGTTGATACTCTCTCTAATATTCCACCATCACATAATCTTTTTAATGCCATTTTATTTAGTCCATTATATACTACTTCTTTAGTAGTAATGTATCCATCATTTTTTTGTACTAATTGTAAAATTTTTTCTAAATCACTCATAAGTAACACCTCTCTTATAATAATTATACAATAATAAATCATAAAAGAAAATAGCTTTGTTACTTTTTTAATTATTTTTTTGATATTTTAATTTTGAAAGTAACGTTGTAATTACTCATTTGATTCATCCTCAAACTGAACTTTTGCTCCTAATAATGATATTGCATCATGAAAATTTATTCTATAAATAACGATCCTAGGACACCAAATACCTGTATAATTAACAAATCAAACACAAACCACCTTATTATTAACTTTTATAAAATAAATATTCTTTGCAAATTTATTCTTGAATAATAGTTACACTACTATTATTTATTTTGCACTGACAACCTATTGGAATAGTAAATAAAGGTCTAGTATGCCCAAAATCCATATTAATAATTATTGGAATATTAATTAATTTTTCTTTTGATTTTAATAATTTTATTAATTCTGTATTTGATAAATTAGAATTGATTTGATTTCTACCTATCACAATTCCTTTGACTTTATCAAAATCTTTTTGAAGGAACAAGGAATGTAGATTCCTATCAAATTCAAATACAAAAGTATCTCCTACCAAATCATCATCTTCTATAAAAATAATTGCATTATTTAACGATGGCATATACTTTGTACCTTGTAGTAACTGTAATGTACATAAGTTACCACCAATTATAGTTCCTTGTGCATTTCCTTCATTAACAACAAATCTACCTTCATTTGGCAAAAATATCCTATTATCTTGATTTATATACCATTTATCATCACTATACTCTTCTGAATCAATGATTTCTATATCTTCATTATAAAATGTAGCTTTTATAAAATAATTTAATGTATAGTCAAATCCTTGTTTTACTGCAAAATCGGTAAAATTTGGGCCTAAATAAGTAGCTATACCTGTCATTTTATAAATTGCATTAAGTAAAGCTGTATTATCAGAATAGCCAATAATTATTTTAGGATTATTTTTTATTAAATCATAATCTAATTTATCTAGAATTTGAATTACACTATATCCTCCAATAGCACATATTATCATTTTTATATCTTTATCAGAAAAAGCCATATGAAGGTCGGAAACTCTTTCTTCTATAGTAGATGTACTATATTCATCTACATTATAAGCATTAGGTGAAATAATAACTTCTAACCCTAATTTTTCTAATCTTTGTTTTGCTATCTCAAAATTTTTATGATCTAGTCTAGCCAAACTACCAGATGGGGCGATAACCATAATTTTATCACCTTTTTTTAATCTCTTTGGTATCATTTTTTTAAACACCTCCTACTATATATTTTATACTAAAAAAAAATGTTACACCAAATATTACTCCTATTTTTTTTGTTTGTCAATTTTTTTTACAATTTTTGACAAATTAAATTAATCGTTTTTATTCTATATTCACCAAACACCTAAACTCGTACTCTACATCATACTTTTTCATGTATTTACTATTACCTTTTTTATTTATTATAAGAGTATCATTTATAAGACTCACTGCTGTATAGGAGTCACACTTACTCCTTGACCAAATGCTGTTGTAGCAAGCTCTAAATCTCCTATTTTATCTCTAGAAAATAAAATACCACTAGCTTCACCATTTAAATCTACTCCAGTTTTTTTACCAAAGCCAAATAAATCTATATAATTAAATAATGTATCTTTTCCAAGTTTTAACCCTAAATTTACAAATCCAGGATTACAAGAGTTTTCTACTACTTCAAGATATGTTTCTTGCCCATGACCTCCATGTTTCCAACAATGAAGTGTTGCTCCACCTACAGTAATTGATCCTCCATCAAAAAAGCTATCTTTATCTAAATCAACTATTTTTTCTTCTAAAGATGCTGCAAGTGTTATTATTTTGAATGTACTTCCTGGTTCATATGTCATCCAAATTGGAAGATTTCTATTTATTTCTTCTACTGTATAATTTTGATATTTACTTGGACTAAAATTAGGTCTTGAAGAAAGAGCGAGTATTTCTCCAGTTTTTGGATTCATAACTATACCGAGCGCTTGATCTGGATTATATTTAGAAACTGCATTATCTAATTCTCTTTCAAGTGCTTCTTGTATTCCAAAATTAATTGTAAGAGTCATATTAACTCCACTTTGAGGTTGTTCATATATTTGAGACATAGATAAACTGTTTCCTTTAGCATCACTAAAATATTTTATTGAGCCATCGCTACCAGTTAAATAATCATCATAAATAAGTTCTAATCCACTCAATCCTTGATTATCTATACCAACAAATCCTATAGTATGTGATAAAAGTGTATCATATTTATAAAATCTTTTTGCTTCTTTTACTAAATATACTCCATCATAACCTAAATCATTTATTTTATCAGCAATCTCATAACTTAAATTTCTACCTTCTGGATGTACTCTTTCTATAGATGTTTTTTTAGATACATGTCTATACATTTCTTTATAATCTACTTTAAGTATATCCGCTAAATCCTTTGCTACTGCCTCTTTGTCTGTTATTTGATTTGGTATAAGTACAAGTGATGTTGTTGTAATATTTCCAGCAAGTTCTACACCATTTCTATCATAAATAATTCCTCTATTAGCAGCAAGTGGTAAATTTCTACTCCAAAGACTAGTTGCATAACCATTTAATTTTTTATAATCAATTACTTGTATATAGAATACTTTACCCATAATTACAACAAATAAGAAAATAGTAATTAATATTATTATTTTTATTCTAGTATGTATACTTTTAAAAAACATATTATCACCAATTAAATTTATGAGTATTAATGTTTATTAATTCAAAATAAAAAGAATTTGATCAAAACTTACAAATTCTTTTTTTTACTTAACTATATATTTTCTACTTTTGATAAAAATTCTTTTAATCTATCATCTTTTGGGTGATTAAATATTTCTTCACTAGTACCTTGTTCTATTATTTTTCCATCTTCCATAAAAATTACCTTAGTTGCAAATTTTTTTATAAAACTCATTTCATGTGATACAACCATCATAGTCATTCCTTGATTAGCTATTTCCTTCATTAAATTTGTTACTTCACCTATCATCTCAGGATCAAGAGCTGATGTAGGTTCATCAAATAACATTAAATCTGGATTCATAATAAGAGCTCTTATAATAGCTATTCTCTGTTGTTGTCCTCCTGATAACTCATAAGGATAATAATCTTTTTTATCATATAAATCTATTTTCTTTAATAGTCTTAAAGCTTCTTTTACCGCTTCATCACGTGTTAATATTTTTAATTTTACAGGAGCTAAAATTATATTTTCAAGTACAGTCATATTACTAAATAAATTAAATTGTTGAAATACCATTCCTATTTTTCTTCTAATTAAAGTTAAATTATCTTTAAAATCTAAATTTTTACCTTCAAAATTAATTGTACCACTAGTTGGTAATTCAAGTAAATTAATAGTTCTTAAAAGTGTTGATTTACCACATCCACTAGGGCCTATTATACCTACAATGTCTCCTTTATTTACTTCTAAATCTATACCTTTTAAAACTTTTTTAGTTCCGAAATTTTTCTTTAAAGATTTAATTTCTAACATTGTTTAACCTCTTTTCCATTAAGTTAACTATTTTACTTAAACCATAAGTAATAATTAAATAAATGATTGCAATTAAAATTAATGGGAAGAAATAATCATAAGTACGAGATGCGATTATATCACTTGCTTTAGTAAGTTCAACTATACCTATATAAGCACCTACCGAAGTTTCTTTTACAAGTGTTATAAATTCGTTACCAAGTGCAGGAATAATATTCTTTATTGCTTGTGGTAAAACAATATATCTCATAACTTTTTTATAATCTAAACTAAGTGCATATCCTGCTTCTATTTGACCTTTATTAACAGAATTTAATCCGGCCCTTATAATTTCAGCTACATAAGCTGCACTATTAATTCCAAATGCAAGTATTCCAACAAATACTATATTAATAGAAACTGATTTAAATATTACATAATATATAATCATAAGTTGTAATATACTAGGTGTTCCTCTTATAATTGTTATATATAATTTAGCTACTGTATTTAATATTTTAAGTTTTTTAGTATTATCATGATAATTTCTAATAATAGCAAGCAATGTACCTAAAAAAACTCCTAATACAACTGCACCGAGCGCTATTATTAATGTATTAAATAATCCTTTTAATATATATTTATATCTTCCATCTAATATAACACTGCTATAAAATCTATCAATAATTGTATTTTTATTTACTTTTTGCTCTATACCCATGTGAGTTAAAATAATATTATCTATCTCACCACTATTTTTCATACGCTCAATTACAGTATTACAAGCATCTAATAATTCTTTATTATCTTTTGATATTACCATACCATAACTATCTACTACAAGTGGATTTGGAAGTATAGTCATATCATTAGTAATTAATTTTTGTGCTGGTAACTCATCCATTACAACTGCATCAACTTTATTATCTTTTAAATCTTGTATAGCTGCCAAAAATTTCTTTTCACGAATTAAAGTAACATTTGGATAGTTTTCTGTTAAATAAGAATCTGCTGTTGTTCCTAATTGAACTGCAACTTTACCTTGTAAATTAGCTGCATCTGTAATTAAACTATTTTTTTTAACTATAATTACTTGTTTACTCGATGCATAATTAACAGTAAAATCTACTTCCATAGCCCTTTCTTCTGTATAAGATATACCAGCTGCACCTATATCACTTTTTTTAGTTTTTACTTCATTTATTATTGAATCAAAAGCAACATCTTTAATTACTAATTCCTTATCTAAGTAATCAGCAATCTTGCTAGCTATATCTATATCTACACCCTCAATTTTACCATTAGAATAATATTCGTATGGAGCAAATCCTGCTTCTGTTACTAATACTAACTCATCCTTTTTTTCTTTAGTACATCCTGTTAATATAATACATATAGTAAATATTAACAATATAATCCCAAACACTTTCTTCCTCATACTACCACCTATTATAATTTTAACACAAAAAAGAGTTCATTTGAACTCTTTTAATATTTTTTATAAAACTAACATTGCAAGTGTTAATATAACTAAATTTGCAATCATTATACAAGCTAGTACTTTAAATACCCATTTTAACCAAGTTGTGTATTCTACTTTAGCAAGTGCTAAACCTCCCATTATAGCACCACAAGTTGGTGTAAATAGATTTACAAATCCGTTTGCAGCTACCATACCCATTATAGTTGCTTCAATATTATATCCTACTTGATGTGCAAGTGGAGCCATAATTGGTGTTGATAAAGTTGCAAGACCACTACTAGATGGAACTAATATAGAAAGTCCAACATGTATAATATAATTTAATGGAGCAAATGCTACCTTAGGTAAACTTTGTAGTAAATTTGCAGCATTATAAATTAAATAATTATCTAAGTGTGTTTCACTCATTAATACTGATGCTCCTCTTGCAAGTGCAATTATCAATATTACACCTACCATATCATCAGCACCATCAATTATTTTATCTACAATTTCTTTTTCTTTCATACGATTAACAAGTGCAATTACTATAGTCATAATTAAGAACCATAAAGTTGCTTCTTGGAAATACCATTGACCAATTGGTACACCAGCTAACCAAGATAGACCAAATACTTTAGCATCAGCAAATACTGTAATACCAAAATCTTCCCAAGGGATAAAACTCATAATCATAATAACAAAAGTTAATCCAAATAAAATTAAAGTAACTTTTTGTTTTCCTGTTAATTTAGCTTCAGTTCTGTCAATATCTTCACCATAAGTAGCTTCCATATTTCTTTGTTCTTGTAAACTTAATATTGTTGAACCTTTTTTCTTAATAACTCTTTTTGCATATAGCATTACGAATATTATAGAAATTGCTAAAGTTGACAACCATAATATTGTTCCAAGACCAATGATTGTTCCTTGATTAATAGCTACTCCTGCTGGTAATGTAGATTTTGCAGCATCAACTGCAACACCAACAGCAAATGGATTTACTGTTGAACCAAGAACTCCTGATCCTGCTCCTAAAAGTACAATTGCTGAAGATACAACTGTATCCATACCAGCAGCTACCATAGCAGCAGCAAGTAATGCATAGAAACCAACAGTTTCTTCAAGCATACCATAAGTAGTACCACCTATTGAGAATAATATCATAAGAATAGGAATTAATACTAACTCATGTCCATGAAGTTTTTTAATTAAAACTTGAATTCCTGTTTCAATAGCTTGTGTTGAATTTACTATTTTTAGGAATGAACCTAATATCAATATAAATACACAAATATCAATAGCATCTGCAAAACCTTGAATAGGTGCTAATAATGTTTGTGATAATGTAGCTCCTACTACTCCACTACCATCTACAAGTTCATCACCAATAAATGATGCTCCTGGAAGTATATGTGTAATTATTGCAAGTACAAATATTAAAGCTAATATAATTGTAAATGCACTAAGTGAGAATGAAATTCTCTTTTTCTTTTCTTCTTTTTTTACTTCAGGCTTATAAATTACAGTACCTGTTTTACCCTCTAAAGCTTCTTTTGCTTTATATAAAGATGTAATAATTGCTTTATTTCCTGTAGCTTTAGCAAATCCAATAGAAGCCTCTATTTTTGGTAACATGCTTCCTTCTTTAAATTCGTCATGTCTAATACCAACTCTTGCTTCAGCTATAGATAATTTACTTATTGCCTCTTCATTTTTTTGTTTATAATTATAAGATACTTTTTCAACATCAGTTAAAATTAATAAAGTATCTGCATTAATATCTTTAGCAAGTAATGCACTTGTTTTATCTTTATCTATGACAGCATCTATACCTTCATAGCCATCTGTTTTTGTCATTACTACAGGTACACCACCGCCACCACAAGCAATTACTATAGTACCTTGATCAATTAAATTCTTAATTGTACCAAGTTCTAGTATTTTCTTAGGTTCTGGAGATGCTACTACTTTTCTATATCCTCTACCAGCATCTTCTTTATAAACAGCTTTATCTTGTTTTTGTTTTTCTAAAACTTGTTCACGAGTTAAAAATTCTCCTATTGGTTTAGTTGGATTTTTAAATGCAGGATCCAAAGGATTTACTTCTACTTGTGTAACTACTGTTACAACATCTTTTTTTATATTTCTTTTATTCAACTCATCTTTTAAAGATTGTTGTAATTGATAACCAATATACCCTTGTGACATAGCTCCACTTTCAGCAAATGGAATCTTATCTTCTTTCATAGAATCATAAATCATTCCTACTTGTGGACCATTACCATGTGTTATTACAATTTGATTTCCAGCTTGTACTAAATCTATTAAATATTTTGCTGTATTTTCAATTGTATCATGTTGCTCTTGAGGATTTTTACCTAACGCATTTCCTCCTAATGCAATAACAATTTTACTCATTTTTCATCGTCTCCAACATTACAGCCTTTATTGTATGAAGTCTATTTTCAGCTTCTTCAAATACTCTAGATTTACTAGACTCAAATACTTCATCTGTAACTTCCATTTCCTTTATTCCAAATTTTTCTTCTATTTCTTTACCTATTGTTGTTTCATTGTTATGAAATGAAGGTAAACAATGTAAGAAAATAGCATTTTCTTTAGCATTATTCATAACATTCATATTTATTTGATATGGACTTAAAAGTTCAATTCTCTCTTTCCATAATTCCATAGGTTCACCCATTGAAACCCATACATCTGTATAAAGAGCATCTGCACCTTTTACACCTTCCATAATATCTTCAGTCATGCTTATTACAGAACCAGTCTTATAAGCAATTTCTTTACACTTATTAACTAATTCTTCTTCTGGCCAAAGTGTTCTTGGCGCACAACATGTAAAATTAACACCTAATTTTGAACATACAACCATAAGTGAATTTGCTACATTATTTCTAGCATCTCCACAGAATACTAATTTTCTTCCTTTTAAAGAACCAAATTCTTCTTGTACAGTCATAAGATCTGCAAGCATTTGTGTTGGATGAAATTCATTAGTAAGACCATTCCAAACAGGTACTTTACTATATTTAGCTAAAGCTTCTACTGTTGTTTGATCAAACCCACGATATTCAATTCCATCATACATACTAGCTAAAACACGTGCTGTATCTTCAATTGTTTCCTTTTTTCCCATTTGAGAACCAGTTGGCCCTAAATAAGTTGCTGACATTCCAAGATCATGAGCACCAGCTTCAAAAGCACATCTAGTTCTTGTAGAGTCTTTTTCAAATATCATAGCTATTTGTTTACCTTCTAAATATCTATGAGATATATTATTTCTTTTTTTATTTTTTAAATCTATTGCTACATCTATTAAATGTCTAATTTCTTCAGGAGTATAATCTAATAGCTTTAAAAAATCTCTACCTCTTAAATCTACCATTCAACATCCTCCCTTACAAGTGGCATAGACATACATCTTGGACCTCCACGTCCACGTCCTAATTCAGCTCCACAAATTTCAATTACTTTAAGACCTGCTTTACGTAATTCTTTATTTGTAACATCATTTCTATCGTATACAACAACAACCCCTGGCGCTATACATAATGTGTTAGAACCATCATTCCATTGTTCACGTTCACTTGCTACTTTATCCCCTCCAGCACATGGAATAAGAGTTACTGGATGATTTAAATATTTTTCCAATATTTCTTTTAATGACCCCTTAATTTCTTTTACATTTAAATCTTCATAAGTTGTAGGATCAAAACCTTCTGTTATTTCAAACACTTGTAGTGTATCTGAAATTGCAGGATGATATGTAAAAGTATACTTATCAATTTGAGTAAATACTGTATCAAGATGCATAAATGCTCTAGATACTGGAATATTAAATGCTAAAATTGTATCAATTTTACAAGATGGATCTTTAAAGAAATTTTTAGAAATTTGATCTATAGCTGCAGCTTCGGTTCTTTGTGAAATACCAATAGCTATAGTATGATCATTAATATTTAATAAATCTCCACCTTCAGTATGCCAATGATATCCTCTATTATAATATAAAGGTGTATCTTTAAAATCTGGATGATATTTAAATACATATTCAGCATAAATGCATTCCCTATTTCTTGTAACAGAATACATATGATTTAAATTTGCTCCTTCACCAACACTTGCAAAATTATCTCTTGTAAAATATAAATTTGGCATTGGAGCTGCTATAAACTTTTCAGGCTCATCAACTAAATCAACTAAAGTTTTTTCTACTTCCCTTTTTCTAAAAGGAAAATCTTTAATTTGAATACCTTCCATAGTTTGTAATACTAATTTTTTAGGATCTTTTATTTTATCCAAAAAATTATAAGTTAAAATTTGATACTTAATAGTATGAATTCCAGCCTCTATAATAAATTGACGAATAAATTTATCACGAATTCTTTCATTACTACCAATTACCTCTGCTACTAAATCTTCAAGGTAAACAACTTCTACGCCATTTTCCATTAAAGCTTTAGCAAACATGTCATGTTCTCTTTGCGCTTCAGCTAAATAAGGAATATCATCAAAAAGTAATTCACCTAAAGTATCTGGAGTTAAGTTTAACAACTCATTACCAGGTCTATGAAGTAATACTTTTTTTAATTTTCCTATTTCACTTGTCACATGAATACTACTCATTTCTCTCCTACCTTTCTAAATAATAAAATCCTTTATTATCTATAATTATTATACCAAATTTAAAATTAAAGTAAATAGAAACATATACGAACAAATGATAAATTAAAAATTTATCTTAAGAACCTCACGGTTCTTATTTTCTGCTTCACAGATATCATTATTGATATTCTCCACAGACTTAAATTCCGATAGTCGCTACCGTACTTACTTCTTTTCCTAAAGAAAATTTGTTCTGTTTTATACCGCTAACTTTTTCATATACATTTTTATTCCTTCACTCATTATATTTATACTAGCATTTAAATCTCTATCTATTTCTAAGCCACATTTACTACATTTATATTCTCTTTCTTTTAAATCTTTATATATTTTATCTTTATTATTGCACACACTACATACTTGTGATGATGCATAATATTCATTTGCTTGATAAAACAATTTCCCTTTTATTCTACTTTTATATAGTAATTGTGTTATTATTTCATTAAAACATGCATCATTTATACTTTTTGATAGATGATTTTTTTGCCATTCATTATCATATTTTTTGAATGAAGTTTTTCTACTGTAATAATGTCATAAGTATCAGTTATTTCTTTTGTTATCTTATGTACATAATATTTCCTTGAGTTTTTTAATTTTGTATATAATCTAGCTAATTTTTTTTTACATTTATAATAATTATTACTTCTTTTTTCTTTTCTTGCTAATTCTCTTTGTTTTCTTTTGATTCTTTTTTCATATTTTTGTATATACTTATTATTATCATAACTTATTCCATTTGATAGTGTTACTAATTTCTTTACTCCTAAATCTATTCCAACAATATATGTTGGTTTTACTAATCCTGTCTCTGGGCATTCTATAAGAATTGATACATAATATTTTCCATTTGCTTCTCTTGATATAGTCGCACTTTTTATTTTACCTTTTATTTCTTTTATATTTCTATAACCTTTTATTTGTACCCAACTTAATTTTGGTAGTTTTACTTGTCTATTTATCAAATCAAGTTCAATATTACAATACTCTTTATTTTTATAAGCACTATATATTGCATTTGTATTATAACTATTTTTATTATATTTACTTTTAAATTTTGGGTTTCCTTTATTCTCTTTATACATTTTTTGATAAGCATTATCTAAATTAAATATACTTTTTCTAATAACAATACTATCTATTTCTTGTAAGAATAAAGCATTATATTTTAAATTATTTACATAATCACTAATATTAGTGTAAGCAGATGTATAACCTTCTTTTTGCATTTTATCTAAATAATAATTATAAACATATCTAGCACACCCAAAAGTTTTGTTAATTAACAATTGTTGGGTATCATTTGGATACAATCTAAATTTATAAGCTTTATACATATGCATCACCTTCCAGTAACAAAATTATATCAAACCAAACATATGTTTGTCAATAATTTTTTTCATTTTTTCATTTTTTCGTTTTTTCAAAGCAAATTCCTAGTATATAAAAAACTAATAAAATTAACTTTATTAGTTTTTTAATCAATTATCAATATTATACTGTTTCAGTACCTATTTATGCTTTAATATCCTAAGTGAATTTAATATTGTAAGTAATGTAACACCTACATCAGCAAATACTGCTTGCCACATACTTGCTATACCTAAAGCGCTTAATATAAGTACTAATACTTTTATTCCTATAGCAAATATCAAATTTTCTTTTATTATTTTATTTGTAAATCTAGATATATCTATAGCATCTATTATTTTATTTAGTTCATCAGTCATAATAACTACATCTGATGATTCAATTGCAGCATCACTTCCAATTCCTCCCATAGATATTCCTATATGTGATAAAGCAAGTGTTGGTGAGTCATTTATTCCATCACCTACAAAGGCAACTATTTCATTGTTTTTAATATATTCATTTACAGCATTATATTTATCTTCTGGTAATAACTCATACTTAACATCTATATTTAATTTCTTTGATATTTTAAGTGAATTTTCTTTACTATCACCAGTTAAAATCTCACATTTAATACCTCTTTTTTTCAAATTCTCTATAGTATTTTTCGCGCTATCTTTTATTTTATCTGTAATAGTAATATTAGCTATTAACTTTTCATCAATACTTAAATAACAAATAGCTCCTACATCTTTTGTGTTACATAGTTTATAATTTCCAATTTTAATTTCTTTATTATCTAATTTAAAAGTTATACCATTACCTTTAATCTCTTTAAAATCTTTAACATCATCACTATTATAAGAACAATTTAATAGTTTAACTATACTTTTACCAATTGGATGATTTGATAATGCTTCTCCTTTATATATTATTTTCTCTACATCTTTTTCTTTATCATTTTTATCTATTATATTTATATTTATGCTGTCAAATTTACCTGTAGTAATTGTTCCTGTTTTATCAAAAACAATTCTATCTAAATTTTTTAAGGTATCTAAATAATTACTCCCCTTTATAAGTATTCCAGTTTTTGATGATACTCCAATACCTGCAAAATAACTAAGTGGTACTGATATAGCGATAGCACATGGACAAGATATTACTAAAAATACAAGTGCTTTATAAAACCAATTATTAAACGGAACATTAGTAAATATAACACCATATAAAATTAACAATATAGCTAACATAAATACAAGCGGTGTATATATTTTCGCTGCTTTATTTACAAATGTTTCTGTTTTAGCTTTATTTGTACTAGCATTTTCTACAAGCTCTAAAATTTTATTTACTGTACTATTTTCATAGTCTTTAGTAACATTTATTTCTAATAAACCTTCTTCCACTATCATTCCAGAAAGTGCTTGATCATCTACTTTTATTTTTCTTAATACACTCTCCCCTGTTATAGCGCTCGTATTAACTTTAGCGTTTCCAACTTTAACAATGCCATCAAGAGGTATTCTCTGTCCTATTTTTACTACTATAGTATCTCCTACCTTTATTTCTTCTGGTGGTACTTCTACATTACCATCAGTTGTTTTTAAAGTTGCTGTTAAAGGTTTTATATTCATTAAACTTGAAATAGATTTTCTAGAATTATTAACTGCTATTCCTTCTAAAATTTTACCTATTTCATATAATACTATAACCATCAAACCTTCACTTTGTTTATCTATAAAATATGCACCTAAACAAGATATTGTTATTAAAAAATTTTCATTTAATGTTTTTTCCTTAATTAAAAGCTTTATAGCCTTAATAAATGTTTTATATAAAAGTAATATATAAGATATTACTACAAACACCTTACCAATTATATTTGGTAATAATAATCCCACAATTCCTATTATAGTACCAATTATTAATACAATTACTTTAGATTTTATATTTTCTTCTTTTACTTCTTTATCATATATAGTTGTATCAGGTTCTACCTTTTTAACAATATTATTTACATATTTTAACACATCCCTTGTAATATCTGTTTCTACAGTTAATTTTAAACTAGAAAAATTAATTGATGCATTTTTAATATTTTTATCTTTATTTAAAGCAACCTCTATTTTATTCGCACAATTAACACAATCTAGATTACTTATATTAAATTTATATTTCATTTATATGTTCACATCCCATCTTAAATATTTTTTCAACATGATCATCAGCTAAAAAATAATACATCTCTTTACCATCTTTTCTATATTTTACTAATTTTGAATCTTTTAATATTCTAAGTTGATGAGATATTGCTGATTGACTTACATTTAATTTATTTTGTATTTCACTTACACACAATTCTCCATTTAATAATACATTTATTATTTTTACTCTAGTAGAATCTCCAAATATTTTAAAAAGTTCTGCTATATCTATTATTTTGTCATCATCTAATAAATTCATACATCCTCCTTTTTATATGAATAAATGTTCATATATTTATATTATACCCCGTTTTTAAAAAAATGTTAACAAAAAACTGATATTTTATCAGTTTATTTTAAATTTGATTTTAAAACTTCTATTACTGGGCGAACGCCACTGTAAGCGCCAGCATCATTGTCTACCAAGTATGCATAAATGAAAGAGTTGGAAGAGATATACCATGCATTGTAAGTGTCACCAGCGTAAGAAGAAGCTGTCCAATAAACCCCATATTGTGTTTCTACATTATTTAAACAGCCATCGTATGTACAGTCCCAGCCTGTTCTATCATATAACCATCCATATGAACATCCGCTCGTATTTCCACTTTTAATTATGGTTCCTTCTTTGCATGTGTCACTTGGAGTACCTGTTTTACTATCAAAATAATAACCACCAGTTGCTGTTTTTTCATCCCATACTGTATTTCCTGTTATTTGAGCTATTTCATTCATTGTGATTAATCTTGCTTTATATTCACTATAATCTATTGTATAGTATGCATTGCTGCCTTGTCCTCTTTGGTCCATTGTGTAATTTGATGGAGTTTCTGTTCCAACCCATGATGCTGTATCTGTTTTTAATTGATCTAGTAATTCTTTTGGTCCATTTACATTAGTTGAAAGATTATTAGAATCTTTATATGTACTATTCCATTCTATAAGTGCTGTAGTATTATGATCTAATATCAAATTTACTTTTTCTCCTCCATCATCATTAAACGCATAAAATTTTAAGCAACTATTTTGTTTATCTTCTGAATTAGTACCATTATATCCTTGTTTACTATTTTGATAATCTTGAATAGTAACTGTTTGTAAATTGGATTTAAATGCTGTTACATCCCCATATGAATCACTATATTCTTTTTCAGAACATTGTTTTCCTGATGCAACATCAAAATACACAACCTCTCCATTATAATATACTTTCTCTCCATATGTATATTCTGTTGACTTTTCATTTACTTTACAATTTTCTAAATAGATATTTCCTTTGGTTGATATTATTACATCACATGCTGTTTTTGATCCATCATAATCTACTTTGAATTCTGTATCTCCTTGTTTTAATGTTTTCCCATCTTCTGTTGTATACTTTCCACTTGGTAAAGTATTTCCATTTAATTTTGCTTTTGCTACTGCTT
>CAVEJT010000010.1:0-28006 GCA_963616135.1 Bacteroidaceae bacterium
GGAATGGACTACTTTAAGTGGTCTTTTTAGTTTGACAAATGAATATATTTTTGTTAGGCTATAATAACTGGTGGTGAAGCATGAAAAAAAATATTGATTGTGATAAAAAAATAAAACTATTAGAGCAACAAAAAGCAATTAAATATAAGGAATATTCTCGATTAAATGATGAGTCGACTGAATTATGTTATGATCTTTTAGCTGCTTACCAAACTAGGCGACATCAAATCAATTTATTGGAAGAATATAAACAACAAAAAACAAATTTGTTAATAAAAAAATTAAATAGATTTGTACATCCGTTATTTTTATTTGTTTTAGAAATTGTTTTATCTTTAATTTTTTATAAACAGTATATTTTTATTATGTTTTTAACTGCGTTATTTACAAATACTATATTTATATCTCATAAATTTTTAAAATATTATAAAAAATTTAAACAAAAAGAATTAGAATTAAATTCAATATCTTTAGAACAACTCGAAAGAGAAATTGAAGATTCTAATATTAAAATAAATGAAATAGAAAAGAGAAGAGAATATTTAAATTATTTAAGTAGGAAAACATCAGTTGCTTTAACTAAAATAGAAACTTTAATAAATACTTATAAACAAAAAATAAATGAAGAAAACTATAGTTTAGAAACAACAAATAATAAATCAGATGATAATTATCAAAAAGTAAAAAAAATTAAATATAAGAAGTGATTTAACTTCTTTTTTTGTTCTTTTATAATTTTCAATAAAATCTCCACAGAATAATATATAGTGGAGGTAGTTATGAAAGAAAAATTAAGATCTAGAAAATTTTGGGTTGCAGTTTTAACCGATATAGTATCTATAACTGTTGTATTTACTAAATTAGGAGGTACTGCAGGAATAGTTGCAGGCATTATAGGAACACTTGCTGCTTCTATCTCATATATGGTAGCTGAATGTAAAGTAGATGTGGCTAGAGCAGCAGCAACATATGAGGAAGTAAAAGAACTCGTTAAAGCCTTAAAAAAGAAAGAAGGTGAGTAAATGGAAAAAGCAACATTGATGCTTGATTATTTAAATGTATCACAGGGTTCAAATGGAGGTTTTTCACATCAAGGTGATAAAGCATTAGATTTAAGTGGTAAAGATTCAGGTATTTCAAGTTTAAAAGCACCTTTTACAGGAGTAGTAAAAAAAATATACACACCATCTAATACAGTTTGGTTAGAAAGTGTGGATAAAGTACTTTATGCAGATGGAACAATAGATTATATGACAGTTTTAACAGCACATGATAATGATATTTCTAATTTATATGTAGGAAAAATAGTAAAACAAGGTGAGGTTTATTATGAAGAAGGTACGAGAGGGTATGCTACAGGAAATCATATACATTTAGCAGTGGGAAAAGGTAAATTTACAGGTAGTGGTTGGTATAAGAATAGCAATAATGTATGGTGTATAACTAATCAATATGACGTTTATAAAGGTTTATATGTTAAAGATACTACTAATATAATAAATGGTGGTGGATACAAATGGATAAGAACAAATAATCTAAAAGAAGAAAATACTAAAGTAGTTGATAACGAATTATATACCGTTGTAAAAGGAGATACGTTATATAATATAGCTAGGAGATATAATACAAGTGTAAATGAAATAGCTAGACTAAATAATATTAAAAAT
Source organism: Bacteroidaceae bacterium (assembly GCA_963616135.1). Lineage (GTDB taxonomy): Bacteria > Bacillota_I > Bacilli_A > RF39 > UBA660 > UMGS1613. The sequence goes on from CAVEJT010000010.1 coordinate 1,668, forward strand.
ATTAATTTAATTATAATAGGACAAAAACTAAGATTACCAAATTATCAAGTTAGATATTATACAAAATATATTGGTAATAGTGTATCAATAGTAGATGCATTAAAATCTATAGGAGTAGATTCTTCATTCAATAATAGGACTTCCATAGCAAGCAAAAATGGTATACAAAATTATGTCGGTACAGCGACTCAAAATAAAACTTTACTAGATTTACTTAAACAGGGTAAATTAATAGCTAGATAAAATAGAAATTAACTTTTCTATTTTTTTCTTATATGGTATAATTTAAAAGGTGAATTTATGAAATATATTTTTATAGTAGGAGTTATTTTATTTTTAATAGGTTTATTATTAATAATGATAAGCATTATTAAAGATAAATTAAAAAAAGTTAATTTAGTTAATCATGATAATAGTAAATATGCAATAATTATACCTGCAAGAAATGAATCTAAAGTAATAGAAAAACTTCTTAAAAGTATAAAATTTCAAAACAAAGATATGAGTAATGTGTATGTTATTGTTGAAGACAATCATGATTTAACTTGTGAAATAACAAGAAGGTATGGTTCAAACATATACGTAAGACAAAAACCAATAAGACCTAGAAAAGGTTATGCATTAGATGAATGTATTAAAGATATATTAAAAAAAGAACATTATGATTTATATTTTATATTTGATGCTGATAATGTATTAGATAAAAATTATATAAAAAATATGCTTAAGTATTGGAATAAAGGATATGAGATATGTATTGGTTATAGAAGTATATTAAATCCTAAAAGTACAATTAGTTGTTGTTCAGGAATATTATTTTCTATATTAAATTCAATAATTAATAAAATAAGAATTAGAAATAATAGATCAATAATATTATCGGGAACAGGTTTTTATATAAGTGGAAAAATAATAGAAGAGTTGAAAGGTTTTCCGTTTTATTCGTTAACAGAGGATTATGAATTATCACTTTATTTAGCAAGTAACAATATATCATGCAATTATAGTGCTGAAGCAATTTTTTATGATGAGCAACCAACTACACTTAAAACTTCAATAAAGCAAAGAGTAAGATGGATAGGAGGTTTTTTTGAAGCAAGACATAACAAACTTAATACAGTAAAAGATAATCTATCTATTAAACTTGGATTACTTCCATATTTATTTATTATATTTAGTTTAATCGGACTTTTTTTATGTGGTATTATTAATCTTTTAATAACACGTAATCTAAGTAATTTGTTTATTATTTTAATAACTATTATTATTCTTTATTTTAGTTTATTTTTTATAACATTATATATATTAATAACGGAAAAAAATAAACTAAACATACAAAAAAATAATAGATTAAAATGTCTATTTATGAGTCCTTTATTTTTGTTTACATATATTTATTGTTTCTTTAAATGTCTATTTAGTAAAGAAATAACTTGGGATGTAATTGAGCACAAAGGTTAGTTATGTTGTGTATAAAAATAATATTTATATACAATGAATTTGACAAAGGTATGTAAATATAATAGAATATCTCTTGTAGAGGTGGGGTTATGGAAGGAATAAAAGATTTGAAGATAAATCTAGAACAAAAAATATTACAATCAAATAAGGTAGTAATTGTTCCTCATAATGTGATAGATTTTGATGCTATTGGATCTGCTATTGGATTAGCTGAAATAGTAAAAAAACTAAAGAAAGTACCATATGTAGTGGTAAATGATTTACAGTATAAATTGGATAAAGGTGTACAAATAATACTGAATAATATTAAAGATAAAACACCTGTTATAAATAAAGAAAAGTATTTGGAAATTAAAGAACCTAATGATTTGTTTATACTAACAGATGTTAACAAGGAGTACTTAATTAGTTTAAGAGATGAAATTAAAAGAATAGATAAAAATAATATAATTATTATAGATCATCATGATGTTGATAAATCTACTGTTGATACAGATTTTAAATATATAGATACTAATATATCAAGTGCATCTGAAATAGTAACTAAATTACTTCAATTATTTAAAGTAAAGATATCTAGTGATGTTGCTAATTATTTATTAGCTGGAATTCATTTAGATACCAATAGACTTAAGAAAAATACTTCATCTGATACATTTAAAACTATTGCTAAATTACTCGAATGTGGAGCTAATAACGAAATTATTAATAAATGGTTTATAGAGGATTTCAATAGTTATACTAGAGTACATAGTCTTGTTGGAAAGGCTGAGATGATGAATTTTAGTATTGCTATAGTAAAGGGTGAAGATACTAATATTTATACAAAAGAGGAGCTCGCAAAAGCTGCTGATTATTTACTTAACTTTGGTGTTGATGCATCTTTTGTAATAGGTGATATTGGTAATAATATTATTTCTATAAGTGCTAGATCTAATGATAAGATAGATGTTGGATCAGTTATGAGAGATATGAATGGCGGTGGTCATAGATATTCTGCCGCTACTAAAATTACTGATGTGGATGAGGATGAAGTTTATAAAAAATTAGTTAAGGTAATAACTCCTCCTTGTTATATAGATAAAAATATACCTAAAAAGTCATAATTGTATGACTTTTTATTGTTTTTGTAAAGAAAATAAAATGTAAACTATATATTTATTTGTAAATTTATGGTATTATAAATACATCGAGGTGAAAAAATGAGAGAATTAACAGAACAAGAAATAGTAAGAAGAGAAAAAGCTCAAAATATAAGAGAATTAGGAATAGATCCTTTTGGACAAAAATTTGAAAGAACTGATTTTGCAGCAGATTTAAAAGAAAAATATTCTGATGTAGAACATGATGAATTTGATAATATGGATGATACAGCAACTGTTGCTGGACGTATTATGTTTATAAGAAAAATGGGTAAAGCTTCATTCTTTTCAATTCAAGATAAAACTGGTAGAATTCAAGTTTATATATCAATAAATGATGTAGGGGAGGATACTTATAAATTATTTAAGTCAGCAGACCTAGGAGATATTGTAGGTGTTTCAGGTAAAATTATGAAAACGAAAACAGGTGAATTAACAATTAAGTGTTTAAAATATACTCATTTAGTTAAGGCACTAAGACCTCTTCCTGAAAAATTTCATGGACTTACAGATATAGAAGAAAGATATAGAAGACGTTATGTTGATTTAATAATGAATGAAGATTCTAAGAGAGTAGCATTCCTTCGTCCTAAGATTATTAGATGTATTCAAAATTTTATGGATAACAGAGGATTTACCGAAGTTGAAACTCCTGTACTTACAACACTTTTAACAGGAGCAAGCGCTCGTCCTTTTGTTACTCATCATAATACTCAAGATTTAGATATGTACCTTCGTATAGCTCTAGAATTACCACTTAAAAGATTATTAGTAGGTGGTATGGAAGCTGTTTATGAAATTGGTAGAACATTTAGAAATGAAGGAATGGATCCAAAACATAATCCAGAATTTACTTTAATGGAAGCATATCTTGCTTATTCTAATCTAGAGGGTATGATGGATATGACAGAAGCTATGTATCAAGAAATAGCCAATAAAGTATTTAATCGAATGATATTTAATTGGTGTGGGTATGAAATAAATCTAGAAGGTCCTTGGAAGAGAATTAGTATGACTGATGCGATTAAGGAAAAAACTGGAATAGATTTTAAGGCTCAAATGACTTTAGAAGAAGCTAAAGAATTAGCTTTTAGTCATGGTATAGAGGTAGAAGAACATTTTACAGTTGGACATATCATTAATGCTTTCTTTGAAAAATACGTAGAAGAAACATTAATACAACCAACATTCCTTTATGGCCATCCAGTAGAAATCTCACCACTTACTAAAAGAAATCCAGAAGATCCAAGATTTGTTGATAGATTTGAATTATTTATAGGTGGTAAAGAGTTTGCTAATGCATATACTGAACTTAATGATCCTATAGATCAATTAGAAAGATTTGAAGAACAATTACAAGAAAGAGATCTAGGAAATGATGAAGCTAATGATATAGATATGGACTTCATTGAAGCTCTTGAATATGGTATGCCTCCAGCAGGTGGTATAGGATATGGAATAGATAGACTTTGTATGTTATTTACAGAATGTGATTCTATTAGGGATGTTATATTATTCCCAACTATGAAAGAAAGAAAATAATGAAGTTATATGTTGTAAGACATGGTCAGACTATTTGGAATGTAGAAAAAAGAGTTCAAGGTATAACTGATATTCCTTTAACTGATAAAGGGAGAAGTGAAGCAGAAAGTCTTCAAGATTTAATTAAAACATTAAATATTGATGTAGTTATTTCAAGTCCTCTTGAAAGAGCTAGAGAAACTGCTAAAATACTTGTGAATTCTAAACTTCCTATAAATACTGATGATAGAATAAAAGAAAGAGATTGGGGTCTAAATGAAGGTGCTTTTATAGATGAGGTTGATAGAATAGACTGTTGGGATGTTATTCTTAATACTAAAGTTCAAAATATTGAGTGTATTCAAGATTTTATGTATAGAGTTTCATCTTTTATAGAAGATATAAAAGTAAGATTTAAAGATAAAAATGTACTTGTTGTTACTCATAGTGCAGTTAGTAGAGTAATTCATTATATGTTAGGAAATATTCCAGAAGATGGAGATTTATCTAAAATAGATATACCTAATTTAAGAATTATAGAATATGATATAAAATAAATGAAAGAAGGAGAAATATGAAAATATTATGTGTTAATGCAGGTAGTTCATCATTAAAGTTTCAACTTTATGAAATGCCTGAGGAAAAAGTTTTAATTAGTGGATATATAGAAAAAATAGGACAAAAAGATTGTTTTTGGAATGTTAAGATTAATGGAGAAAAAATAAGATCTGAAAAGTATTTAAAAAATCATACTGAAGCTGTAGAAGTTTTAATTGATGAATTAATAAAAAATAAAGTTGTAGAATCTTTAGATGAGATAAAGGGTGTTGGACACAGAGTTGTTCATGGATCTGAAAAATATTGTGAATCAGTTCTTATAACAGATGAGGTTATAAAAAATATAGAAGAGAATTCTAAATTTGCTCCTCTTCATCATCCAGGTAATTTAGCAGGTATTAATGCTATGAGAACTGCATTACCAAATGTACCTCAAGTTGCTGTTTTTGATACAGCTTTTCATCAAACTATGCCAAAATCAAATTATATTTATCCAGTACCATATGAATGGTATACAAAATATGGAGTACGTAAATATGGATTTCATGGAACTAGTCATAAGTATATAACTGGTGAAATGAAAAAAAGATTAAATAAAGAAGATGTAAATTTAATTATATGTCACGTAGGTAGCGGTGCTAGTATATCTTGTATTAAAGATGGTAAATGCTATGATACTACTATGGGATTAACTCCATTAGATGGGCTTATGATGGGTACTCGTTCAGGTGCTATTGATCCATCTATATTAAAATTTGTAATGCAAGAATCAGGAAAATCTATTGATGAAATAACAGATGATTTAAATATGAAGAGTGGTTTTTTAGGCATAAGTGGTGTAGCAGACTGTCGTGATGTTGAAAAACTAGCTAGTGAAGATAATGATAATGCTATACTTGCTCTTGATATGTATGCTGATAGAATTGCAAAATACATAGCTGATTATTATATTGAACTTGAAGGTAAAGTTGATTCAATTGTATTTACTGCAGGAGTACTTGAAAATGGCTCAGCAATGAGAAAAATGGTAATTGATAGATTAGCTCCTTTAGGAATTACTTTAAATGAAGAAATGAATGATAAAATAGCTGGATTTAAAGAAATTCATGAAGGTATAGTAAGCGATCCATATTCTAAAATAAATGTAATGGTTTTACCAACTAATGAAGAAATTATGATAGTAAAAGATACATTTAATATAGCAATTAATTAATGACAAAAACACCAAAATATATATTTGCCATAAAATATATTGAGGTGTTTTTTTGTGAATATAAAAATTAATTCAAAAGAAATAAATGAGGGAGACACTTTTATAGCTATAAAAGAATTAAATGGAGATGGACATAAGTATGTAATGGATGCTATAAAAAGAGGTGCTAGTACTGTAATTGTAGAAGATGGAGATTATAGTGTTAACACAATAAAAGTAAAAAATACTAAGAAATATTTAGAAGAATATTTAGAAAATAATTATTATGATAAAATAAAACAATTAAAACTAATGGGTGTAACAGGTACGAATGGTAAAACAACAACAAGTTATTTAATATATCAAGCTTTAAATAAATTAAATATTAAATGTGCTTATATAGGTACTATTGGTTTTTATACTGATGAAATAAAACAATTAAAAAATACTACACCTAATTTATATGAATTATATAATATGTTGCTTGAATGTGTAAATAAGGGTTATACATATGTAGTAATGGAAGTAAGTAGTCAAGGAATTTCCATGGGTAGAGTAAATACCCTTATATTTGATTATGTAGTATTTACTAATTTAACACAAGATCATCTAGATTATCATCATACTATGATAGACTATGTAATGGAAAAACAAAAATTATTTAAGATGACTAATAATAGCTTTGCTATAATTAATAGTGATGATAAATATAAAGATTATTTTATACTTGATAATAAAAATATAACTTATGGTAAAAGTTCTAGTGACTATGTTATTAGTGATATTAAATCTAGTCTTACTGGTACTACTTTTAATTTAAATAATGAAATTTATAAAACTAAATTAATAGGTGAGTATAATGTTTATAATTTAGTTATAGTAATTATTCTTTTAAAATTATTAAATGTAGATAACATAAATAAAGTAATAGAAGAGTTAACTACACCACCAGGTAGAATGGATATAATAAGATATAATGATAATAATATAGTAGTAGATTATGCACATACACCAGATGCAGTAGAAAAAATAATAAAAGAGGTATCAAAAATTGAACATAATAGAATAATTACCCTTGTTGGTTGTGGAGGAAATAGGGATAAGACTAAAAGACCTATAATGGGTGATATAGCTACTAAGTATTCTGATTATGTTATATTTACAAGTGATAATCCAAGATTTGAAAAACCTAAAAAAATATTAAAAGATATCACTTGTAAACTTGACAAAAATAATTATAAAATTATTGTAAATAGAAAAAAAGCAATAAAAAAGGCTATACAAATGCTAGAAAAAAATGATATACTATTGTTGCTAGGTAAAGGGCATGAAGAATATCAAGTAATTAAAGATAAAAAATTGCCTTTTAGTGATAAAAAAATTGTATTAAATTGTATTAGGGGATGAGAACATGTATCAACTTACAAGAGGAGTACTAGCACTTATGATAGGTTTTATTTTATCTATAATAGCTGGAGTTATATTAGTACCACTCTTAAAAAAAATAAAAGCAAGTCAAACGGTAAGTACTTATTTATTTAAAAAACATAAAGATAAAGAAGGTACTCCAACTATGGGAGGATTAATATTTATAATACCTACAGTACTTTCTATAATTATATTAATACTATGGCATAAAATAGAGTTTTCAGCAAACTTATTTATTGTATTGTTTGTATTCTTGTCTTATGCAGCACTAGGTTTTATTGATGACTTTTTAATAATTAAGAGAAGAAATAATGTAGGACTTACAGAGTTTCAAAAGTTAGCAGGTCAAATAATAATAGCTCTTATATTTTTCTTTATTTATATGAAAAGTGGAGCAAAACCAGTACTAGAGTTTTATACTTTAGGATTTGAAATTAACTTAGGCTGGTTTTATGGAATATTCTTATTATTTATGTTAGTTGCAAGTAGTAATGCTGTAAATATAACAGATGGACTTGATGGTCTTGCAGGGGGGTTATCTTTAATAGCTTTCTTAACGTTTGCTCTTATAAGTGCAAATTCACCTGCAATAGAAGGAACTTCTGATATATCAGTATTCTGTTTTGTTCTTGTGGGTTGTTTAATTGGCTTTTTGGCATTTAATTCACGTCCTGCAAAAGTGTTTATGGGAGATACTGGAAGTCTTGCTCTTGGTGCAACATTAGCTACAATAGCTATAATAACTAAACACGAATTAACATTTATAGTAGTAGCAGGTGTATTTATATTCGAGACACTTGTATGTTTGATACAAATTATAAGTATGGTTTATTTCCATAAAAAAGTATTTTTAATGACACCATTTCATCATCATTTAGAAAAACTTGGATGGAATGAAAGAGATATAGTAGTTGTGTTTTTATGTATAGGTTTATTACTTAGTTTAGCTGCTATAGTATTTGGAGTATGGTATTAACCGTACTTTTTTTGTACATTATTAAATTTTGTGATATTATAAAAATAGATAATTTAATGTTTATTTAATAAATAAGTTATATATAATTGGTGGTGATAATTATGCGTATTTTAATTATTGAAGATGAATTTAATTTAGCTGATGTTATATCATCTAGATTAAAAAAAGAAAAATATATAGTTGATATTAGTACTGATGGATTAGATGGACTTTATAAAGCAACAACTAATGCTTATGATCTAATAATATTAGATGTTATGCTTCCTAATATGAATGGATTTGATATATTAAAATCAATTAGAAAAAAGGAAATAGATAGTAAAGTAATTATGTTAACAGCAAAATCTTCTTTAGAAGATAAATTAGATGGATTAGAAAACGGCGCTAATGATTATGTTACTAAACCATTTCATATTGATGAATTAGTCGCACGTATTAATATTCAATTAAAAGTAAATAATGGAATAAAAAAAGATATAATTTGTTATAATGATTTAAAACTTAATACTTCAAATTCTAAATTAACATGTATAGGTACAAATGAAACTGTTGAACTTGTTTGTAAAGAGTTTCAATTATTAGAATATTTCTTTAATAATCCATCTCAAATATTATCAAAAGAACAAATATATGATAAAGTTTGGGGAATAGATAATGAAGTAGAATCTAATAATTTAGAGGTATATTTATCTTTTATTAGAAGAAAGTTAAAAGCACTCGGAACAAAGGTTAATATTAAATCAGTAAGAGGTCTTGGATATAAGTTGGAGGTATGTGATGAATAAATTAAAAAGTAAAGTTTTTTTTACAATAGTTTCTATACTAACAATCAGTATTATAACTTTATTAGTTATATTTAATACTCAAAACTATAACTTACAAAAAAATTCTATAATAAATAGTTTAAATGTTGCAACAAATAATAATAAAACAAAAGAACCTATGAATAAACCAGATAGTGAACCAAAACCACTAGATGAAAATACAAGATTTATGGATTCTATAGTTTATACAGTATTACTTGATAGTAATAATAATATAAAAGATATAATTAATCATTCAAATAATAGAATAGATAATAGTGAAATAAGTAAACTTGCAAAAGATATTCTAAATAAAAAAGATATTAAAGATAGATACATAGGATGCTTATATTTAAATAACTATTCTTATAATTATTTAAGTGGTACAGCTTTAGTTATTTTAGATAATAGTAATATAAAAACAAATCTTTTAAAATCATTAGGAGTATCATTTTTAATATTTATTTTCTTAGAAACAATAATTTTTATAATTTCTAAATTAATAACAAATTGGATAATAAAACCAGTTAAAGAAAGTTTTGATAAGCAAAAACAATTTATAGCTGATGCTTCACATGAACTTAAAACTCCACTTTCAGTAATAGTTGCAAGTAGTGAAGCATTAGAAGAAAATCCTAAAGAAAAAAAGTGGCTTAATAATATAAAAGAAGAATCAAATCGTATGAATTTATTAATTACTGATTTGTTAGAGCTAGCTAAAACAGAGCAAAAAATTGTTGACTTAAAAGATGGCGATTTATCTAAAATAGTAGAACTATCTACTTTAACATTTGAAGGTAAAGCATTTGAAAGTAATATTAAAATTGATTATGATATAGAACCTAATATAAAAATGAGAATGGTAGAAAATAACATTAAACAATTAGTAGAAATACTTTTAGATAATGGAGTTAAACATTCAAAAGCAAAAAGTACTATAAATATATCATTAAAAGAAAATAATAATCAAATAGAATTACTTGTAAAAAATAAAGGAGAAGCTATTCCTAAAGAAGAAGAAGAAAAAATATTTGAAAGATTCTATCGTATTGATAAATCTCGTAATAGAGATAGTAATAGATACGGTTTAGGTCTTGCAATTGCTAAAAATATTGTTTTAAATCATAATGGAAAAATTAGTGCTTATTCAAGTGATGGTACTACAACATTTAAAGTTTTATTCAAAAAATAAGACTTTTTTAAAAATTTAATTTTCATTTAATAAATCTATAATATATTTAAAATGTGAAAGGAAGATTATATGAAAGAAAAAATAAAAAAGATAATATTAATAGTAGTTATGTTAGTATCGCTTGCTGGAATTTTTATGACAGTGATGATTGCTAAAAATAACATTACAAATGGAGATGATAGAAATTCACCATCACAGATGACTGAAATGTCAGATTCTAACAGGATGGAATTTACACCAAGAAATAGAAATGTTACCAAACTTGAAACTGGTTATGTAGTTGTAATAGGAGTATTTAGTGGTACTTTTTCTCTAAGTTTACTTTATTTATTAATGAGTATGAAAAATAAAAAGTTCTATAAAAATAAAGACAAGTTAATTGTTTATATTCTAGGTAATGTTGTTGTTATTGGGACTATGTTATCACTAGCAACATTAATTACTAACAATCTTATTTTAAATAATAAAAATAATCCAAATATGGAAGAGAACACTGAAAAAGATAAAGTAACTTTAGATGAAAGTAATAGTGTTACAGGAAGTAATGTTGATTTAAGTAAAGAAAATACTGATGTTACAATAACAAAAGGAGGTACGTATACTTTTACTGGAGAATTTACGCATTCTATTATTGTTGCTGCTAAAGATGAAGAGGTTGAACTTGTTTTAAATGGTGTTACTATAAATACTGAAAATACTGCAACAATAATAGGGCTTGAGGCAAGTAAAATTACTATTACTTTAAATGATAATACAACAAACACTTTAAGTGATGGTGGTAATTCTGAATATGATGGATGTATATTTTCGAATGCTGAACTAGTTTTTGAAGGAAATGGTACATTGGTAGTAAATGGTAATCAAAATGATGGTGAAGGCATAGCAACCGAGGCTCAAAATATTACATTTAATGGAGGTACATATAAAATTACATCTGTTGATGATGGTATTAATGCAGGAGGCGATGGTGCTACTATAACAATTAATGATGGAACATTTTATATAGATGCTTCTGGTGATGGAATAGATTCTAATAAAAATGCCATAATTAATGGTGGAAGAATATTTGTTATGGGTAGTGATGTTGGAGGTGACTCTGGAATAGATACTGATGATGGTTATGTTATAAATGGTGGATTTGTTGTCGCGCTTGGTAGTGATATGATAGAAACACCATTAGATACATCTAAACAAAATACCATAGCGTTTACTTTAGATAATGCTATTTCAAAAGATACGATTGTCACTTTAATGAAAGATGATGAAGTAATTGTAAGCTTTAGTGCTTCAAAAAGTTTTAAAACAATAATTATTAGTGCCTATAATTTAGAAGATGGCAGTTACACACTTTATGAAGGTGGTAGTAATAATGGTGATTTAGTTTTAGGAATATATCAAAATGGTACTTATACTAAAGGAAATAGAATAAGTGTAAATAATAATGACAGTTTTACTATCAATAAAACTATAAATACATATGGAAAGAGTGGTAGATAATGAAGAGAAGTTTAAAAAATATTATTATGATTGTACTTGTCATACTTATGTGTGGTTCTATAGTTTTTACTATGAATTATGCTAAAAGTCATGTTACAAGTTCAAATGAAATGCCTAATGCAAATGGAGGTGGAACTCCACCAGAGATGCCTAGTAATAATTCAAATGATGAAATGACAAAGACTGATGATAATGATTCTAGTGAAGATAGAAAAGAGCCTCCAACTAATAATGGTGAAAAGCCAGATAATAGTTTTAATATGGGAGAACCTCCTGCTAAACCAGATGGAGATGATAATAATGCTCCAAGTGATATGCCTGGAAATAATGGAAACAATAGTGAAGGAGGAATGCCAAGTGGTAATGCACCTATGATGGATAGTAGTGCTAGTATTTCTTCTATTTATTATGTAATATTTGTTATAGAAGGATTAGTAATTTCTTGCATAGTAATGTATTTAATTATGTCTTGTTTCAATAAAAAAACATTTAAAGAAACATTTGCTAATAAAGATAAAGTAATGATTAATATTTTATCAGTTATAATTTTAACATCAGTTTGTACATATTTAAGTGCTAAAATATCAAATAATTTACTTACAAATAGCACTCCAAATCAAAGTGCTGGGCAAAATAATTCATCTATTAACTATTCATCTCAAAAAGAAATTACAGAAGATAGTGAAATTAATGAAGGAAGTTATTCTTCAACAAATAAAGATGAAAATGCTATTATGATAAATGGAGATGTTGATGTTAATATTTCTAATGTAACTATAAATAAAACAGGAGATTCAGATGGTGGAGATAATACTAGTTTTTATGGAACTAATTCAGCACTACTTGCTAAAAGTGGAGCTAATGTAACTATAAAAAATATTACTGTAACTACTGATGCAACAGGAGCAAACGGTATATTTAGTTATGGTGGTTCTGCAACTACAAATAATTCTAATAGTGATAATACAACTGTTACTATAAGTGACTCTAAAATAGTTACTAAGAAAGATAATTCAGGTGGCATTATGATTACCGGTGGAGGTATTATGAAAGCTTATAATTTAGACATTGAAACATCTGGAACATCTAGTGCAGCTATTAGAACAGATCGTGGAGGAGGAACAGTTACAGTAGATGGTGGAACATATAAGACAACAGGTCAAGGTTCACCTACAATTTATTCAACTGCAGATATTACTGTAAGTAATGCTACTTTAACATCACAAGCATCAGAAGGAATTGTTATTGAAGGAAAAAATTCAGTTACTATTAATTCTTCAACTTTAACTGATACAAATAATAAATTAAATGGAAAATCTACGACATATAAAAATATTTTCTTGTATCAATCAATGAGTGGAGATGCAGCAAGTGGTAATTCTATATTTACTGCAAATAATAGTAAAATTGTAACTAATAAAGGAGATACATTTTATATCACTAATACTAGTTCAACAATTAATTTAACTAATAATGAAATAATTAATAATGATAATTCTGGTAATTTCTTAAGAGCTCAGGCAGACTCTTGGGGAACTAGTGGTTCTAATGGTGGGGATGTAACACTAAATATTACAAATCAAAAAGCAATTGGAAATATTGTTATTGATAAAGTATCAACTCTAGTATTTAATATGAAAAAAAATTCTTATTATGAAGGAACTATTAATAAAGATAATAGTGCTAAATCAATTAAACTAAATATAGATTCTACTTCAAAAATAAAATTAACTGGAGATAGTTATGTTACTGAATTTACTAATTCAGATTCTACAAATAGTAACATTGATTTTAATGGATATAAACTATATGTAAATGGAGTATCAATAAATTAGAGAGACTAAATAGTCTCTTTTAATTTTTCATGTTATAATTAAATAGGTGATGTTATGAACAAGGATCAAATATATGAATATTTAAAAGAAAAAAATATATGGTTTGAGATTACTAATCATAAAGCAGTTTATAATATGCAAGAACTATCTTTATTAGATTTACCTTATAAAGATAATGATGCTAAAAATATATTTTTATGTGATGATAAAAAAAATTATTATTTAATAACACTTAAAGGTGATAAAAGGGTAGATTTAAAACAATTTAGAAAAAATAATAATATAAGACATTTAAGTTTTGCTAAAGAATCTGATTTATTTGATATATTAGGTTTAACTCCTGGATCAGTAACACCTTTAGGAATACTAAATGATGAAAATAGAAAAGTTGTTGTCTTTATAGATAAATCAATTAAAGGTATTGTAGGAGTTCATCCAAATGATAATACAGCAACCATTTGGATTAAAGTAGAGGATTTAATAAATATAATAAAAGAACATGGTAATATAGTAAATGTTGTTGAAATTTAAAAATAATAATTGTTAAAATAAAATATTTATTATATAATGAAAGTAGAAAGAGGGAAGAATATGAAAATAGATAAGAAATTAGTAGTTGTTAGTTGTTTAGTAGTCGTTGCTTTAGCTTTAGTTTTATTAATAAAACCTAAGACTAATAGTGATACAAATAAAACAAGTGGTGACGTTAAAATAGTAGCAAGCGAAGCAAGTAATTTAGTTTTGGAAGATTTTGAAAATAATGAATTAACAATGAAAAAACCAAAGGATTGGGTTGTTACTACTGCAGGAGAAGGTATGTATTATGCTATTAGTATTTATGATAAGAATAATACTGCAAATAAAATATTTTTGATGTTAAAGATTCAACCATTATTAAAAAGTGAAGCAGGAAAAAAATCATGGCAAGATTATGCTTCTATGAGTTCAAATCCAGATATTTATAAACCTTTTACAGCTTCAGTAGTTTTAAATAATCCTACTGTTAAAGAGTTTTATACTAAATTTAATGATATTACAAGTTTCTTAAAAAATGTAGATTCATCTTATAATAATGTTTTATTTCCTGTTATAAATAATTTAAATATAATTGAAGAAGTAAATTTTAATAGTTCGTTTAAGAATATAGCTCTTGATGATAAAATTATAAGAGCAACCTTTAATGATGAAAATAATAAAGAATCAGAAGGTATGTTTAGTGCTAGTATAGTTAATTTTGGAGATAATAATATGGGTGGAGTAGATATGTCATATTATATGGTTTATAATATTATGGCTATAACAACATCAAAGGATGACTTTATTGATTATAAAGATATATTACTTGATTCTATTAATTCTATAAATTTTAAAGATTCATATGTACAAAAAACTATAGATGATGGAAATGCACAAACTAAAAGAGCACTTGAATTAAGCGCACAAATGCAACAAGCACATGATTCTTATATGGCTGCTTGGAAAAACAGAAATAAAACTTATGATATAATGAGTCAAAAACAAAGTGATGCAACTTTAGGATATGAAAGAGTATATGATACAGATACTGGTGAAATTTATAAGGCTTATAATGGATTTACAGATGATTATGATGGAAATAAATATAAGTCTATAACTGATGATATGTATACAGAAAAAACTAGTGGATACATAGAAAAATAGATTTTGGAATGTAAAACCAATATATTTATCAAAGAAAAACTTTTATTATATCATTACGACCTATAAGAGGTGAATTATGTATATAAAAAGATATAAATGTAAAAATAATTGTTCAGATATTATTATTAGTAGTGATGGAGAATATTTAACTGGTTTATGGTTTGAAAATTCTAAGGATGCTAATAAACATGATGATGAATATGTATATAAAGATTTACCAATATTTGATGAAACAATAAAATGGTTAGATATTTATTTTAATGGTGGTATTCCAAATTTTACTCCTAAATATAAAATAAATGGTATAACTCCTTTTAGAAAAATGGTAATAGATATAATGAACAAAATTCCATATGGGGAAGTAATTACTTATAATGATATTGCAAAATCTATAGCTAGTATAAAAGGAATAAAAAAAATGTCAGCTCAGGCAGTTGGTGGAGCAGTTGGGTTTAATCCAATATGTATAATAATTCCATGTCATAGAGTAGTAGGTACAAATGGAAGTTTAACAGGTTATGGTGGAGGACTTAAAAATAAAATAGAATTACTTAAATTAGAAGGAAATGATATGAGTAAATTTACTATTCCTAAAGTAGGTAATAAATTATGAAAAGGTGTAAGTGGTGTAACTTAAATAATCCTGAGTATATAGACTATCATGATAATGAGTGGGGTATTCCAAATTTTGATGAGAGATATTTATTTGAGATGCTTATATTAGAATCTTTTCAAGCAGGGCTATCTTGGGAATGTGTATTAAAAAAAAGAGAGTATTTTCGTGTAGCATTCGACAATTTTGATATTAATAAAATAATTAAGTATGATGATAATAAAGTAAATGAATTATTAAATAATGAAAAAATAATTAGAAATAAATTAAAAATAAAAGCAAGTATTAATAATGCTAAAATATTTAAAAAAATTCAAATTGAATATGGTTCATTTTATAATTATTTAAAGAAATTCGTTAATAATACAATATATGAAATAGGATTTACTAGTTCAAAACTATCAGATAATATTTCAAAAGCTTTAACACTAAAAGGTATGAAATTTGTTGGTACTACAATAATTTATTCTTATCTTCAAGACATAGGAATAATTTATTCACATGATAAAGAATGTTTTCTATATAAAAATAGCTAAGCTATTTTTTCTTTTTCTCTTATAAAATAATTATTCAAAAAAATATTTTTTCCATAATATATGTTAGAGGAAAAGTGATGTTATGAAAATAATAAATGATAGAACTGTTCAAGTATTTACAAGTGCTGAATTAACAAATGTTTTAGAATTTGATAATGGTTATGAATATATATATTTAGGTAGTGATATTACTTTAGAAAATGGAATTTATATAAATGATAATAAGACAAAAGTTACAATAAATGGAACTTATAATGGAGATAGATATAAACTTATAGGTATGAATAGTAATGAGGTACTAGATAGTATAACCATTGGTGAAAATACAAATGAAGTGATAGTTAAAAATATGGATATAGAATATACTAATACTTATGGAGTTATTTATGTTCCACCATTGTCACAATATGGAAGTGTTGTAATTACATATGACAATATTAAATTTAATGGTACACAATTATCATTTAATCCATTTGGTACTACTAAAATTACTGATTCTATTATTACAATAGAAAAAACAAATGAAATAGATTCGCAAGAAATATGTGAATCTAATAGAGTTATAATAGGTGGTAATACAACTATAACAAGTAGTTCTACTGCAAGTCCGTTATTTATATTTAGAGATGATACAATAAGTCCTTCTATAGTATTTTTGTGTAGAAGTAGAGTTACTTTATCAACTGATACAAAAGAATTTATGCATGGCACAAATAAACTTAACTTTACTATTTTACATGATACAGAAGTTAATTTAGTTACTGGTAATGGTTTTTCTGTTTATACTTATCATGGCGCTAATAATGTTTTAATTGAAGAAAGAGCTAGTTTAAATTTTATAGAAAAGAGTCATCAAAGAGTACCAATGTGGGCAGTTTTTGGCAATTTTACAATGAAAGAAGGTTCTAGTTTACAATTAATAAATTCTTATGATAATACTCCAAGTGATAATTATAATATTTATTTTAAAGGTGATAATCCCAATCTTATTTTAGATAATCCTAAAGAAGTTGTAATTTATACAAAGAATGCTAATGTAATTTATACTAATAATGCCCTAAACTTTAAAATAAATTGTAGTAGAATTAATATGTGGAATAATTCTACTACCTTAACAAGTGCAGGAGGCATAGATAATTTACCAGATTATTCTTGGTATAAAGAAAATGGTATATTAAAACTTGAAGGAGTTTTAACTACCAGTTTGACTGCAATTACAAATCATAATTTTACAACTGATGAGTTAAATAATTTACCAAGTATAAGTAACTTTTCTTTCTTAGGTAAGAAACAATTTTCTATAGGTAGTATTACAACAAATATACATCAAATAAATAGTACAAAAACAAAAATAAGTGGACACACTAATAGTTATGGAGATGTTTTAATAAAATATAACAATACATCTCAAGTAGTAAGTGCAGATAGTGGTGGTTTTTTTGAATATGATACTAAAAGTACAATTGCTGATAATACAAATATAGAAATTACAGCAAATGATCCGGGAAGTTTTATTTATTCAACAAGAAAAATAACAACACCCTATAATGGTGAAATATCTCTAATGGATACTGATTTAACTTTTTCATTTGATTTAAATCCAATATCAATAAATCCAGTAATTCTACCTAAAAATAAAGAAATATCTATCAAAGTAGTAGATAGTAGATTAAATAGTACAGAATGGAAGATTTATGCATATATAGATAATTCTCCAACATCCATTTTTGGATATGTTTTAGATAATGCTTTAGTATTTAAAAAATTTGATGATGAAATAATTACACTCAATAAAACTCCACAACTTATATATACTGGTACGTTAAATGGAGGAGATGTATTAAGAACAGTTCTTACTTTTTCTAAAGAAAAAGGTCCTTTACTTGATTTATCCTTTAATTCATTAGAGATAAATGAAGAGTATTTTGCGACTATATATTTTAAATTAGAAGAATAAAAATACCAAGTATAATACATATTTGGTATTTTTAATGGTAATTTATATTTGTTTTTGATATAATTAATAAAGGTAGTGATAGTATGAAAAAAAATTATGTTGGATTAACAGATGAAGAAGTTATTAAATCTTCTACTTTAAACGGTAAAAATACTTTAGAAAAACATGAAAAAACATCATTTTTCAAAGAATTAATAAAAATATTAAGGGAACCAACTTTATTTCTTTTAATTATAGCAGCCAGTATATATTTTATTTTAGGAGAATATGTAGATGGAATAATTATGTTATTTTGTGTATTATCTACTTGTGGTATTGAATTTTTTCAAGAATTTAAAACTGATAAAGCTTTAGAAGAATTAAATAAGTTAACAGCTATAAATGTTAAAGTAATTAGAAATAATAAAGAGATATTTATAAATAGTGAGGATGTTGTAGTTGGAGATATTGTAATAATAGAAGAAGGAGATAAGATTCCAGCAGATGGTGAAATTTTAGAACTAGAAGGATTGGGTGTAAATGAATCTCTTTTAACAGGTGAGGTAAATACAGTTCATAAAACTACTAAAATAGATCAAAATAATCATTTTAAAACTAACATGTGCTACAAAGGTACAGATGTAGTAACAGGGCATGCAATTATTAAAATAACATCAGTTGGAAAGGACACGGAATATGGGAAAATAGGTACTTCATTAAATGAAATAAATAAAGAAAGAAGTTCTCTACAAGTTCAAGTAGATAAAGTTGTTAAGGTGTATGCTATAGTAAGTTTAATACTATTTTTAAGTGTTATGTTTATAACTTTTATAAATAATGAAAACTTAGATATTTCTAAAAGAATTATTGAATCTTTGATATCAAGTATTACTGTAGCAATCGCTACAATACCAGAAGAAATACCAGTAATATTAACTATATTCTTAGCTATGGGAGCCTGGCACCTATCACATCAAAATACTTTAACTCGTAATATTAAATCAGTAGAAAATCTTGGTAAAGTAACAGTTTTATGTACAGATAAAACAGGTACATTAACAGAAAATAAAATGAGAGTAAAAGATACTTTTATAATAAATTCTGAGTTTTATGAAGCTTCATATTTTTCATGTCACTTAAATTCTTATGATCCAATGGAACAAGCTATACAAAAGTACATAAAAGAGGGGAAAAATATTATTAATGATTATAAAATAATACATGAATATATATTTAATAATGAAGATAAAATGATGGGTATAGTAACAGATAACAAATCTTTATATGTAAAAGGTGCATATGAAACTGTTAGTAAGTTATGTAATATTGATGATAAATTAAAAGAACAAATAGAAAATAAAATATCATTATATTCAAATAAAGGATTACGAGTACTTGCTATAGCTTCTAAAAACAATGTTGATATAAAAGAAAAATTAACTGATTATAAATTAAATATAGTAGGACTTATCGCACTAGAAGATCCTATTAGAGAAGGTATTAATGAATCTATAAATAAGTGTTATTCAGCAGGTATTAGAACTATATTAATAACTGGGGATAATGGTAATACTGCTATGGGTATTGCAAAAAATATTGGTATTAAAAACTATGATAATGTTATAACGGGTGAAGAACTTGAAAATATGTCTGATAAAGAATTAGAAAGAAGAGTAAATAGTACTAATATATTTGCTAGAGTATATCCAAATCATAAAATGAGAATAGTAACAGCACTTCAAAACAATGGAGAGGTAGTAGCTATGACAGGTGATGGAATAAATGATGCAACAGCACTAAAAAAAGCAAATATAGGTATATCTATGGGTAAGGGAACAAACGTAGCTAAAGAAGCTTCAGATATAATCTTACTTGATGATAATTTTAATACAATAGTAAGTGCAATAGAAAATGGAAGAACTATATATAATAATATAAAAAAAGCTATTTCATATGTTTTAGCAATCCATATACCTATAGCTCTTTTATCTCTTATAATACCATTTTTAAAATTACCTACATTATTACTTCCAATACATATTGTGTTACTTGAACTATTAATTGATCCTACAAGCTCTATTATTTTTGAAAGAGTAAAACCTGATAAAAATATAATGAGAAAACCACCACGTAAAGCGAGTGACAATATAATAGATTTAAGTACATTAGTAAGATGTATTTTACAAGGATTATTAATATTCATACTTGTTTTTTGTACATATTATTACTATATAAAAAATAAAGAATATATACTTGGTTCAACAGTATCATATTCAGTATTAGTTTTAAGTATTATGTTAGTAGCAAATACTATGAAAAGTAAAAAATTAACAATAATAAACTTTTTTAATGGTTTTAAAGATAAAGTTATTTTAATTATAAATAGTTTAATTTTAATTATTTTATTGTGTTTAATATATATACCATTTTTACAAAAATCAGCTAATATGTGTAGTATTGAAATAAAAGAGTGGATAATAATTTTAGTATTAACTTTAATTGGAACTATTCCATTTGATTTAATAAAAAAATACACATAATTTAGAAGGAGAAAATAGTATGAGATATAAAACAACAAAAAAATTTTTGATATTTTGGTGCTTGTTTATAGGTATAGGTGCTATTGTTGGTGGTATTGGAATGTTGATTGATCCAACAGGTAAATTACTTCAAATGAATGAGCTATTACCATATTTTAAAGTACTTCCATTTAGTAAAGTGCTATTTCAAAATTATATATTTTCAGGTATAGCTTTATTAATAGTAAATGGAATAACAAATGTAGTTGCAACCTATTTAATAATAAAAAACAAAAAAATTGGAATTATATTAGGCACAATATTTGGATTTACATTAATGCTTTGGATAACTATACAATTTATAATATTTCCTTTGAATATACTTTCAACTAGCTTTTTTATAATTGGAATAATTCAATTAATAACAGGATATATGACATATGTTTTTTATCTTCAAGAACAATTTAAATTTAAAATAGAAGATTATAAAAATATAGGTCAAAATAAGGATATTTTAGTCGTTTATTTTTCAAGAATGGGTTATACTAAAGACATAGCACACAAAAAAGCAAATGAACTAAAGTCTGATATTATAGAAATAAAAGCAAAAGAAAAAACAGATGGTACTACTGGTTTTTGGTGGTGTGGAAGATATGGTATGCATAAATGGAATATGCCTATAGAAGATATAGATGTAGATTTAAAATCTTATAAAAAAATAATAATAGTATCTCCAATATGGGTGTTTAGTTTAAGCGCACCAATAAGAGAGTTTTGTTATAAATATCAAAAAAGTATTAATAGTGTTGAATATATTTTCACTCATTTTATGTCTACTAGTTTTTATAAAGTTGCAGATGAATTAGATAAAATATTAAAGAAAAGAAGAGATAAGTTTATATCTATTTGTATAAGATTTGGTAAAATAAAAAAAATTGAAACTTATGAAAAATAATACTTCTGTTATTACAATTATTGTAATAATAAGAGTATTTTTTTTTGTTTTACATATTATTTATTAAGGAGATTTTATGAAAATTATTGATAATAGTACAGTAGTTGTTTTTACAAGTGATGAATTAAAAAACGTTTTGGAAAATGATAATGGATACTCTTATATTTATTTTGGAAGTAATATTGAATTAGTAAATGGTATTAAAATATCTAGTTCGAAAGTAAATGTTGTTATAGATGGTGAATATGAAGGGGTTAGGCATACTTTTACTGATAAAAAAAGTCTTTCTAGTGGTGATACAATTACAGCATCTTATTCAACAATACTTAGTGTTACTGTTTGTAATATGGATATTGTTGGATATAACTATTATGGAATGATATATGTTCCAGAAAGCTCATCTTATAAAAATATAGTAGTTGAATATAACAATATTGTTTATAATGGACCTCAATTATCTTTTCATCCTGTAGGTCTTACAAGATTTATAAACTCTGATATTACTATTTCAAATGGTTCTTTAACTACTGGAAATGAAGTAGCAGAGTGTAATAAAATAGAAATAGGTGGTATAACTAATATTATACATGAATCAAAAAGTAATTCAGCTTTTTGGTTTAGAAATGCTAATCCTTCTTTTGTTATTCTAAGTAATGCAGTTGTAACTTTTTCATCTGAATATAGAGAATTATTTTATGGTGTAAATAACTTAACTTTATCTATTTTAAATAATAGTTATTTTTCAGTTACATCACATAGTGGAATGGCTTATGGTAGTAATGGAACAGGTACTACATTAATAGATTCAAATGCAGAATTTATTTTAAAGCAAACTAGTAGTAATGGAAGTTATCCTACTTGGCAAAGTTATGGAATTATTACATTAAAAGAAAACTCATCATTATCTATTATTAATAATTATAGTGGACTTTCTTCTTCTAATTATAATATTTCTTTTTCTAGTAGTGGTGGATTTATTATAGATAATCCAAAAAGAGTTGTTTTATATAATGAAAAGGCAAATGTTATTAATACTAGTTCTAGTATTCCATTTAATTTTAATTTTTCTAGAGTTAATTTATTTGATAAAGTAATTAATATAGCTGATAACATTTCTCTTTCAACTATGCCAGATTATTCTTGGTATAAAAGTAGTAGTAATTCTAGTATAAATGGTAAATTTTCATCTAGTAGTACTAGTATTGAAAATCATAATTTTACAACTGATGAATTAAAAAATTTACCATCACTTGATAACTTTATATTTGCTAATAAAAAAATATTTTCAATTGGAGATTTTCCATTTAGGGTTAATGCTCTTACTGATAGTGATGTTATGATAAGTGGAGTAACAGGAGCTGGTAATAGTATTTTAATATCCTATAATGATGTTAATAGTGTAGTAGTGGCAGGTGATGATGGTACTTTTAATTATAGTTATGATACACCTTTAGAAATAGGTACAATTATTACTTTTAATGTTAAAATGCGCAATGATGTTATTTATCATACTAAAGTAATTCAAATTGTTTATAGTGGTGAACTTTTTATAGATAATGCTTCTTCAATAATAAATTTTAAATTAGATCCAATTAGTACTAATCCAATAATTTGTCCAAGAGAAGGTGAGTTAGTAGTTAAAGTTACTGATTCTAGAGTTAATAGTACAGATTGGAAGTTGTATGCTAAAGTAAATCAAGAACTTACATCTATAGCAGGAGATTTATTTGAAGGACATTTAATATATAAAGATAGTAATTCTAATATTTATAATTTATCTAGTAATCCTATTTTAGTTTATACAGGTAAACAAAATAGTGGTAATATGAGTACTACTAATGTAAGTTGGAATGATAATGAAGGAATTTTACTTATGATTGATGGAAAGATTATTAATGGTATGGAATATACTGCTAATATAATATGGAGTATAGAAGAATAAAAAAGCTACTAGAGCTTTTTATTTTTTTGTTACTTCAAAAGTAATAGTTTTTTTAGTTTTCGATTCAATATCTGGTAAATTGATAGTAAGTTTTCCAGTAGAATCTTCATAAGTATATTGACTTGCTTCAAGTGGAGTATCATCGACCTTAACAGAATTATTTACAAGAGTTATTAAAGTAGGATTTAAAACATCAGTTATAATAGGGGAAGTGTATGCGTTTTCAGTTTGATTATTTACTTCAATTTTATAAGTTAAAGTTCCCTCGCTCCATACCATTTTATCTGCAGTTTTAGTTACTGTAAGACCTGATATCATTGTTACTACTAAAGCCTGTGTTGATATTTGTGTTGGAATATTATTATAATTTCCTAAAACGGTAGCAGTATTACTTAACTCAGTTTCCATATATATGCCTCCTATTTCTAGTTTATGTTTGATATAAAATAAAATGAAATTTATAGATAATAAACATAGAGAATTTTTTTTATTTATTGTATAATAATTAAAATGAGGTGAAGTATGAAAAAAAGACAAGAAGTATATGATTTATATTGGTATTTTGCTTGTGAAAGACAAAATATATTTTTAAAAAAGAAAAGTGGAGAGCCTGCACCTTGGACAAAAGATAAAATTTTACAAGAGTATAAGTTTTGTAATAGTTATAGAGTTAATGATAGAGTTAGTCAGTATTTATTAAAAGAAGTTATATATAATGGTAAAGAATATTCTGATTCGAGTATGTTATTTAGAATAATATTGTTTAAATTATTTAATAAAGAATCAACTTGGGAACTTTTATTAAATAATTTTGAAGATATTACTTTAGAAACATTTGATACTAGAAAGTATTCAGAAATATTGGAGAAGGCTATATCGAGTGGTGTTAAAATATATAATGATGCATATATAAGTTGCGCTAATAAAGCTTTTGGATATGATAGAAAACATGACAATCATTTAGCTTTATTAGATAAAATGTTTAATAAAGATAAAATATATGAAAAAATAGAAAAATGTAAAACCATGGAAGAAGCTTTTAATATAATCAAAAGTTATCCTTTAATTGGTAATTTTATGGCTTATCAATTAGTAACTGATATTAACTATAGTGAAATTGTAAATTGGAGAGAAGATGAATTTACAGTAGCTGGTCCAGGATCACTTCGTGGGATAAAGAAATGTTTTATTGATAAAGGTAAAATGAGTAATGAGGATATTATTAGATATATGTATGAACATCAAGATAAAGAATTTAAAAGACTTAATTTAGATTTTAAAAGAATTGGTAATAGACCACTACAACTTATAGATTGTCAAAATTTATTTTGTGAGTTAGATAAGTATTGCAGACAGGCTTTACCTAATCTAAAATCTAATAGAACTAAAATAAAAAAACATTATGTACCAAAAAGTACTAAAATTGACTATTATTATCCACCTAAGTGGAATATATAAAAAGAATGAACAAATTTGTTCACTCTGTTTTATTCAAATATAATTTCATTTTTTTCATTAATTACAAAGTGTTTATTATTATAATAACCTCGATTACCTGAGCAATTATATCCTAAGGAATGAAGATAATAAATAAAATCTATTGGTTGATTATTGCGCCAATCAATATTTAAAATTTCATTTTTACCACATGCAGAAGCATTTAATGTTATTTGTATAGTGTATGCTATGTCAGATTCACCATAAGAATTTTCTATAATTTCACCATTATAACCGCCACTCCATTTAGTTATAATATCTTGTGCATAATTTAAATCGCTTGTATCCCAAGTTAAACCTTTTTCTTTAAGTTGCTTTTTCAATATTTCATTATCTTGTTCCTTTTTAGAAAGAGCAGTTCCATTATTCTTTTTATTAGAATTATTATTTTCATTATTTTTATTCCATTTTGCTTTTAACGTTATGTTTTTATCAATTTTACTATTAAAATCAAAACTTTTACCATCTAATTGCCATTCTACGAATGTATAACCTTCCTTTGTAGGATTGTTTGGCATTTTAATAGTTTCATTATAATTTATAGTTTGACTATCAATATTTGAACCGCCATCAGTATCAAACTTAACTGTATATGTTTTGTCATCTTTTTTTTCTAATAAACTATTTTCATTTATTTGTTTTTGATAATTAAATTTTAATTCTACAGTAATTTTATTTTTAGTTTTTAATTGCTCAATTATATTTTTATTAATATTATCTAAGTCATAATTCCAGTTTGTAGTAACACTTACATTACTTACATCATATTTATTATTATTAGCTATTAGAATTAAAGAAATAATAGAATCATTTAAACTTTTACCCTTTAAATCAAGATCCTTATAAATACTAGTAGCATCGTCATTTAATAATTCAACTTTTGTTACTTCATTAGTGTATTTACCACAAATTTTATTACCACATTCATAATAAGATGATTTAAATGTTAATTTGACTAATGGATTAATTTTTACATAAGCTGTAAAAGTACCATTTCTTAGTTTTTGTTTATCTTCTTTATTGTCTTTTTTACATAATAAACCAATTGTTAATAAT
>CAVEJT010000011.1:0-27550 GCA_963616135.1 Bacteroidaceae bacterium
GTTTGATATTATTTTTACCATATATTTTTGAATATCTTATAAATAAAGTTTTAAATAAATCAAAAAAATACGTTAATATATTTTCAGATAAAATAGTAATAACTGGTCCTAAAAATACAAAATTATTATTATCTACTTTTGTATTTATGATATTTTCTGGTTTATTGTCACCTTTAAAATATTATCCATATATATTCTTCACTAAATCGTTATTTAATTCTTCATATGCTTTTATTGGTGAAATGTCTAAAACTGTTTTATATTATAGAATTTGGGAAATTTATTTAATAGTTTTTGTTATATTACTGTTATTAATTAATAAGTGTAAAATAAAATTAAGAGATTTATGTTTATTTATAGGATTATTTTTATTTTCAATAATTGCTTTTAGAAATGTTATTTATTTTTATATTATAATTCCAACAATTATTATAAAAATAATTTCAGAATCATACAGTATTAATTTTAATATTGATAAATTAATTCAAAAAAGATTAAAATTTAATAAAAGAGTAGTAGGAGTATTTACTTGTATATTTTTATCAATAATTTATATAGTTTTATTAAGTAATTTAAATTTGAGTTCTAATGATTTTGATATTTCTAAATTATACCCAGTTAAATCTGTACAATATATTAAAACAAATTTAGATTATAAAAATATTATTTTATATAATGATTTTGATTATGGTTCTTATATAGAGTTTAATGATATACCAGTATTTATAGATAGTAGGGCTGAGGTATATTTAAAAGAATTTAATGGTGGTAAAGATATTATTGATGATTATTTAAAAACTAAGAGTGTTAAAGATTATAAAAAAATCTTTAAAAAATATGATTTTACTCATGCTTTAGTTTATAAGGAATCGGATATATCTTATCTATTAAATATAGATGATGATTATAAAAAAATATTTGAAGAAGATAATTATGTTTTATATGAGAAATGTAAAAATGGTTAAATGACCATTTTTTCTTTTTATTATAATTGACATTTTATAGATTTCGTTGTTATAATAATATATAGGTAGAATAATAGGAGGATATTATGAAGACAAGTGTTGGTTATACTGTTATTTTAAATATTGTAATCATATTTATTGTTATAGTTTTTGGGGTAATAGCAATGTGTTTAAGTTACTATAGATCATTTAAAGTAAGTAATGTAATAACTCATTCAATAGAAAAATATGAAGGTTATAATTATTTAGCGGAAAATGAAATTGTAAGTAAGATAAGTACTTTAGGTTATGGTAGTACAAGTGTAAAATGTCCTCAAACAAGAAGTAGTTGTACTTTGGTAAAGAGTGGAGAAAATTCTATACAATATTCTGAAGGAAAACTTGGTTATTGCGTATATGAATGTCCGCTTAATGATGATCAATATTATTATAAGACAACTACTAATATGCTTATGAATATACCTTTTATAAATAATATATTGAATATTCCAGTAGAGTCAAATTCTAGAAAACTTTATGGGTTTAGTGAATTGTCTTCAACAGAACAAGAATCACTTTGTGTTCCTCAAAAAGGGGGTTCTAACTATTCGATTGGAGATCAATTTAAGTGTCAGAATGTAGATGAAAGAAATGAATATTCTGGTATTTGGTATTTGCTAGAAGATAATGCAACAACAATATCACTTATATATTCAAGAAATTTTGGATTTCCAATACATTATGATGGTGCAGAACTTTTTTTAAGAATATACTTTTTACCATCTTCTAATGTTACAGTATCATTGCCAACACAAAATCAATTAAGTAAAGTTTGCAAGGATTCTTGTGAAGATTCAAGATTTACAAAGTGTGGAACAGCAGGTGAGTTTCTTAAAGTTAATTTAAATGGAAGTGAAAGTGGTTATTGGGCACAAAACTCTGAAGGAGAGTATGCTTGGAATATTAATCAAGCCAATAATTGTGAACTTAATTTAGATAGTAGATATGTATCAAGTTATATAGGTATACGTCCAGTTATAACAATACCAAAATCTTCAATAGGCATAAAAAAATGAAAAGAGGTTAAGCTATGAATGAATCGATAGGTGGAAGTGCATTAACAAGTTTAGTGATATTTATTTTAGGAGCTCTTTTGTTAATTTTAGTTGGTGCTTTATCTTATTCTAAGGCTTATAGAGTTAAAAATAGAATATTGAATATAATAGACAGGTATGAAAGTTTTGATAACAGTGCCAATTCTGAAGAGTTACAAGAAATAAATTCTGATTTAAATTCAATAGGTTATAGTTCTGTAAAAATAAAAAATTGTGATGAAATACCAACATATAAATCTTTAGAAGCAAAAAAAAATAATGGTACAATTAAATCTTTTAAAATTGTATATGATGGAACAAATTCATATGACTATTGTGTATATGAAGTGAATTTAGATGATGGTTCATATTATTATTCTGTCGTTACATTTTTACATATTAATTTTCCGGTTATAGAAAGTGTTGCACACGTTCCAGTATCTGGGGAAACTATTATATATAATAAGAAATATGATAATTAAAAAGGGGAGAAAATATGAATGTAATTATATCAAATAAAAATCAATCAATGTTAGAAAATCTAGGTATAGATGTAATAAAAGAGATGAATGGAGAATTTGATGTAGATGAAATAATTGCTACGTTTCAAAATTTCTTTTATCAAAGAATGATACTTGACATTACAGCAATTAAAAACTATACTGATATTGTAAATTTGCAAAAATTATCTATGGCTTTGGATATGGAAAAATTAATATTATTGTTAGATGGTACAGATGCTACTTGCAATCCTAATTTTTTATCTAATTTAGTCTCTATGGGAATATATAATTTTGCAAAAAATTTTGAAGGCATACAATATCTTTATAATAGTCCAAATAGTTATAGAGATGTTGCTCAATTTCATAGATTGGACTCTACGTTTGCAAATGCAAGTATGCAACAGCAAAATCCTCAAGCACGTTATATGGCTCCAATTATAGAGAGTCCAGAAACTCCGGAATTTTATGGTACTAGAATAATAGGAGTGAAAAACATTACTAAGCAATCAGGTGCGAGTAGTTTAGTTTATATGATGCAAAAAGAATTAAGTAAAAATTATAGTGTAGTAGCAATAGAAGTTGATAAAAATGATTTTACGTATTTTAAGGATAAGAATTTGGTGTCAACTATAACAAGTGAAGTAGGGGCTGTTATAAATAAAAATAAAGATAAAAATGTTATTATAATAGATATTAATAACAGTATGGTTGCAGAAGGTTTTTGCCAAGATGTTTTATATTTGATTGAACCATCTATTATAAAACTAGAAAAACTTATGGTGCTTAATGCCAGTGCCTTATATGGATTAAAAGGTAAAAAAATAGTTTTAAATCAAAGTTTACTAGATTCAAAAGAAGTTGCAAGTTTTGAATATGAAGCAAGAATTAAGGTGTTTTATAATTTAGCACCTTTGAATGAAAGAAGTAAAAAGTTACCAGAACTTAATAAAATGTTAGTTAAATTAGGGTTTTCTAAACAACAATCTGAAATATAGATTAGGGGGAATATGATGAAAAAAACAACAAAAAAAATGTCAATTTGTTTATTAATTTTGTTAATTAATGTTGTTTTTATTGACTTTGTACAAGCAGATACGTATAATAATTATAACAAGGATGCAGTGGTAAGTTGTGGAAATAATTTATTAACTAATATTCCAAGTTTAATACCACAGGTAATAAAAATTGCATATATTACCATTCAAATAGCAGTGCCAATAGTATTAATAATAATGGGAATGATTGATTTATTTAAAGCGTTGTCAGCACAAAAAGATGATGATATAAAAAAAGCTCAACAATTATTTATAAAAAGATTAATTTCAGCTGCTCTTGTATTTTTTGTATTTGCAGTAGTGAGACTTGTTATTAGTATGGTTGCTGATAGCAATGGTGGTAGAATTCTTGAATGTGCAGATTGTTTTATAAGTGGTAAGTGTACTAGTAAAAAATAGGTGATTGTATGAAAAAAAGAATGACTAAATTGTTTCTTTTGGGATTATTAATTTCAATGGTTCCAGTTACTAATATATATGCTAAAATAAAAATGGATAGAGTAAGTTGTGGGAATATTACGGGAATACCTGCTAAAATACCTGAATTGGTTAGTTTTGCAATAACTCTTATACAAATAGCCGTTCCTGTAATACTAGTGGTTATGGGTTCTATTGACTTATTTAAAGGTATTACAGCACAAAAAGATGATGAAGTAAAAAAAGGACAGCAAATGTTTGTAAAAAGATTGTTAATTGCTGCTTTAATATTTTTTGTGATTGTAATAGCAAAATTTTTAATAAGTATAATAGCTGATAATAGTAGTACAAATATTATTGATTGTATAGATTGTTTCATGGATGATAAAAATTGTAAGGAGGAATAAAAATGAAAAAGAAAATAGTTTTAATCTTAACAATGGCTTTTACAGTATTATATGCACCTTCTGTAATGGCTGTAACAACAAAAGGATGTCTAAATGCTTTTGGTGGAAAGAATGTAGAGTTAGCTCCTAAGATTCCTAATACGGTACACACTGTTATTTTAGCTATACAGATAGCAGTTCCAGTAGTGTTAGTAATAATGGGAATGCTTGATTTATTTAAAGCTATAACAGCACAAAAGGATGATGAAATAAAAAAAGGACAGCAAATGTTTGTAAAAAGGTTAATAGCTGCCGCTCTTGTTTTCTTTGTTATAGCTGTAGTAAAGTTATTATTTAGCTTTGTGGCAGAAGATAAAAATGGAGATATGATATCTTGTGTTAATTGCTTTTTAAATGGCGTAAGAGACGATGGTACTTGTAAAAATAGATAATGTAGGAGGAACTTATGATAGATGCATTAAAAAAAATGGATAAAAAGTTCTTAATAACTGTTGGGGGGATTATTTTAGTACCAGTAGTTTTATTAATCTTTTTAGCAATCATTCAAGCATGCAGTAATAGAAAAGTGTCTTATGAAAAATACGAATCTAAAATGATAGCTGCTGCTAAAAATTATATAAAAAAAGAAAAAATTAAATTAAATAAAGAATCAGAAATGAAAAAAATCAGCTTAAATGAATTGGTTGATGGCGAATATATTAAACCTACTGAAAAACTATTAGATGACATTACTTGTAAAGGTAGTGTAACAGTAAGACGTAATGGAAAAATTGTAGAAGAAAATGAAGGAGGATATTTAAATTATATTCCTGATTTAAAATGTGACAAGTATTCTACAGTTCATTTAAATGATAAATTAAAGGAAAGTTTAACAACAACTGACTCTGGTTTATATCAAGTTGGTAATGAATATATCTTTAGAGGAGAAAATCCTAAAAATTATATTAATTTTTATGGAAAATCTTATAGAATAATGGGTATAGATTCTGATGGTATAGTAAAATTAATTAGAACGGAATCAGAATTAAATCCTAGGATGTGGGATAATAAATATAATACTGAAGCAGGACATAATTATGGAAAAAACATATACAAAGATAGTAAGATTAAAGAATATCTTTTAAGTGATTATTTAAATATTAAAAAAATAAAAAAGGATGCAAGACAACATATTGTAGCTTATAACGCATGTATAGGAAAAAGAGGTAATTTTGATAACACTATAAGTAGGGATGTAGATTGCACAGAAAAAATAGATGAACAAGTTATTTCTTTAATAAATGTTTCTGATTATTTTATGGCAAGCACAGATCCAGAATGTAAATCTACAGATTCTAAGTCTTGTAATAATTATAACTATTTATATACTATGCCATTATCATCTTGGACTTTAAATTCATCTTCTGATACATCATATGAAGCTTTCTATGTATCTAGTGAATTAATTACAGTACAAAATTCCAATACATATAGTGAGTATAATATTGTTCTATATATTGATGGAAATGAATTATACACAACTGGTAAAGGAACAGAGCAAGAACCATATGTACTAGAATATACAAACAAATAGTTTGTACATATTGACTTTTAAATAAAAAAAATATATAATTGTTTTAGTGTTAGGAGGAATAAAATGTTTTTAGCAAGAGTTTTAATGAAATCTGAATATACTTGTGGTGGAACTGGTTTAATTTTTTCAGGTTCTTTCCCTTATATAGTTTCTATGGTGGTTTTACTTATTAAAATTGCAGTACCTATTTTATTAATTATATTTGGTATGTTAGATTTAGGTAAAGCTGTAGTAGCTGCAAAAGAAGATGAAATAAAAAAAGGACAGCAGATGTTTGTAAAAAGGTTGATTACTGCGGTTATTGTATTCTTTGTAATTCAAGTAGTTCAAATTATTATTAGATTTGTTTCTAGTAGTGATCCAACTATAATGAACTGTTTTAATTGTTTTATAAATGGTGATGCGACAACTAAATCTTGTGAAATTGCTGATGGTGAATAGAAACTAAAATTAAGATACAAATAATATTGATTATTTGTATTTTTTTTGTTATAATGATACTGAGTATAAGTGTCTTTATGACATAAATTTGAGGAGGAGTAACAATGTATATATTGGATGCAACTTGGTTCTCTGATATATTTAGAGAAATGTTTTATTTGCTAGACAAAGTTATTTACGGACTTGTGCCAGAGATATATGATTTATTAATTTCAATAGCAAGGACATCAGTATTAACACAAGGTGATATATCACAAATGGCTGATAGAATATACAAACTTTTAGCTATTTTTATGATTTTTAAAGTTACTCTTTCGTTGATAACGTATATAGTAAATCCAGATGATTTTTCGGATAAAACAAAGGGTGTAGCTAAGCTAGGAACTAATATTGTTATTTCTTTAGCATTATTAATCTTAACCCCATATGCTTTTAATTATGCTTTCAAATTACAAACAATAGTATTAGAGGATAATGCTTTGGCTACTTTGATATTTGGTTATGAAAGTGATGATAATTTTTTAAATACCGCGGGACAAGATATGGCCTTTATTACAATGAGTGCATTTTTTTCACCTAATACTTCATTGACAGAATTGTATGAATGTACAAATTTGATAAAAGTTGATTCAAAAGGAAATAGACACTTTAATGAAAAATGTTCCGGTTTATCTGGTTCTGATTATGAAGATATGGGATTAGATGATTCGATGATGGGATTAGTTGATAATGATGGACCTAATGCAGGTGAAGCAGTATTAGATGTAACCACAATAAAAGAATATGTTCCTGATTTTAGTGAACAAGAATTAAAAGACTATGTTAGAGGTGTTGAAGCAAGTAGTTTTGGATTAATGTTTAGAAAAAGTATAGCAAAAGCAACTGCTGAGGTTGATTCTGGAAAAGAATATGTTATAGATTATAAGTATGGATTTAGTACAGTCGTTGGTGTAGTTGTGGTTTTAATTTTGATAACTTTTTGTATGGATGTTGCGATGCGTAGTATTAAACTTGCTTTCTTACAGTTGATGGCACCTATTCCAATTATATCTTATGTAGATCCAAAAAGTGGTAAAGATGGGCTATTCAAAAAATGGTACCAAATGTGCTTTAAAACATTTTTAAGTTTATTTGTAAGACTTTTGGCACTTTATTTTGCAATATTTATAATAAGTAAAGTTGCAGATGGAAAAATGGTTGATATAATAGATGGTTCTTATGTATCAAATTGTTTTATTGCAATATTTATAATTATTGGAGCATTAATGTTTGCTAAACAATTACCAAAAATATTAGAAGGTTTAGGAATTAAGCTTGATGGTGATGGTAAATTCTTCTTGAATCCACTTAAAAAGTTTGAAGAACAAGCAGCTGGTGGAAAAAGAATAACAGGAGCTGTAGGTGGAGCGTTGGCTGGTCTACCTCGAGGACAATTAATTAGAGGTGCAGCAAGAGGAATGTCTGCAAACAAAGGATTTAAAGGTGGCATGTCTAGACAAGCTGATGCAAATAGAAAGATGATAGAATCGAAAATAAATGGTGATGGTTTTTTAAAAAGAAACTTTTATGGTGCTGCTTCAGCTTTTGGGTTAGAAAATGCTGGATTGGCTCGTCAAGGTAGAAAAATAACAGCGGATAAACATAATATAGATTTGGCAGAAAGAAATTTAACTGCTCAAGTTAATAAAAAAGAAAATAGAAAAAAAGCAATTAAAGATAGTATAGCTGCTGAAGAATATGTTGCCAAGAAAAAGAAGACTACAGCAGATAGTGGTAAGGCACTTGTAGATTTTTCAAAATCTGAAATAACAGGTGGTAAGGCAGGTGCTATAAGTAAAAAAAGTGACTATTTAGAAACAGTAAGGGATCATTTGGTTCAAGATGCCGGAAAAGTAGCAGAAAATGATATAAAATACTTCAGACGCGTTACGGATGCAAATGGTAAAATGAGGCTACAGGAAGCTGTTGTAAAAGCAGGTGAAGTTATAACTGATGAAATTGCAACAGAAGCAAAAGGTGCTGTAGGATTCTATCAAAACAAACAAGGAGCATTGGAACATTTAGAGGTTAGGTTAAAAGGGAAAGAAGGAATGGCTCCAACTATTTCGGCAGATGGGTTAGATTATGAACGTGAAAAAAATGGTGATATTAAATGGCATGCAATGACTGATGCTGAAAAAGCAGCTTATGATGAAGGACATTCGGATTTTGCTGCAAGATATTCAACGTATGAAGAAACAGCAAAAGCAAATGGTGAGAGTGTTGAAACAGTTGCAACTAAAATAAAATCGCAATCTGATGGCTTAGCAACAGAATCAGAAAACATAGAAGCTAAACATGCAGCTGCCAAAGAAGAAATGGCTAAAATTGATAAAGAAATTAGTGAACTTAGAGAAAATGCTAAAGTTATATTTGAAGGTAAAGAAATTACCGTTGAGGAAGCTAAACGAATTATTAGTGAACGTGATAAAGAATTTCAAGATAAACGCTCTGAAATTAAAACAAATGTTGAGTCTCACAATAATAGACGCCTTGGCGGTGGCTCATAAAAATAAAAAGGGTGTGATACTAAATGGAAAATTCATATTTAATACCAGCAAACTCAAAGAAGAGTATGTTGATGTTTGGACTTTTCAATACAGTAGATTTAATTATATTTGGTAGTGGAGTTGGATTATCATTATTGTTAATGATGATCCTCCCTGTCAAAGAGTTTTGGGTAGCAATACTAGCAATTACTCCAGGACTAATATGTGGATTTTTGGTATTACCTGTACCAAATTATCACAATATAAGAACTGTAATAAAGAATGCTTGGATATTTTATACTACTAGACAAAGATATATATGGAAGGGTTGGTGTTTTGATCATGGCGAAACAAGTAAAAAGTAAATATACTGATGTGCCAGTAAAAAATATTACTAATGGTGTTATTGTATTAGACAATAATCAAAAAGTATCAGGTGTAAAAATTATGCCTAGAAATATTTTTATACTTGATCAGTCTATGCAGGATGCAATTATTATGAATTTAAAAAATGTTTATAATGCTATAGATTATGAATTTTGGATTGTTGTTGCTGATAGACCAGTGGACATAAATGTATATTTATCTCAATTACAATTATTGTATAATCAGGTAAATGATACTAAGAAAAGAAAATTGATTATGGAAGATATTAATAAAGCTAATATGTTTATGAATAACAATGTTGTTGATACAGAATATTTCTTATTATTTAAAGAAAAAGATAATGATGTTATTCAAAAGAGAATTCGTAACTTAATCAACAATTTTGCTAGTGCAGGTTTGACTGCATTTCAAACGAATAATGATGATTTAAGAATGATTCTTGATAATTTCTTAAACGGTGGACAAACCACTACATTTGGGACGGTGTTAGCATAATGGATATAAGAAGTCAAATTGCTCCAAAAGGATTGGAGTTTAAACCTAATCAATTTATTATAAGTGATAAATATGCTTGTATTTTAACTATAATTTCTTTTCCAAAATTTATTTATCCTGGGTATTTAAGTAGCTTAACTAGTATGTCAGGTATAAAAGTGGTTATAAAACATATACCACTTCCTTTTAGTAGTATAAGTAAAATGTTAAATAAAGAGTTAGCAGATTTAAAACAAAGATATCAAGAAGAAAAAGATAAAACAATTCAAGAAAGAATTCGTCAAGATTATGAATCTTTAGAGATGTTTATTAGTGAACTTGCTGCTAGTCAATCTAAAATATATGATTTTCAAATGCATGTTATGATAACTGCAGATACTCAAGAAGAATTAGATTCTAAAAAATTACAAGTAAAGAATTATTTGGAAGCTATGGAAATGAGAGCTGTACCTTTAAGATTTGAACAAGATAAAGTTTTGAAATCTATTATACCTATATATGGTAAGCAAGATATTGAAGATAGAATTGGTACACCAATTCCATCTCCAACTATTGCAGCTATGTACCCATTTATATTTGATAGTATTAAAGATCCTGGATTATCTACTTTACTTGGAATAGATTTTTCAGGTGGTGTAATATTATTTAATCAATTTTTATATCAAATTAAAAAAGAACATAATAGAAATAATGCCAATATGATTATTTTGGGTACAAGTGGTAGTGGTAAGTCTACAGCTGCTAAATTACTTTTAAGAAGTCATATAAGAAATAATAATCAAGTTGTTGTAATAGATCCAGAAGGAGAATTAGAAGAAATGACTAATACTTTTGATGGAGATTTCATTAGCTTAGGTAAAGGTGGAGATTTTGGTATGATAAATCCACTTGAGGTTATTGTAGATGCTGATGAAGATGAAATGAAACAAGGACTTGGGTATACGGTGTTTACTAGAACTTTACAAACAATAAAGGCATTTTTAAAGTATTATGATCCTAGTATTGGTGAAGATGTTGTAAATATGTTTAGTGAAGTAGTACAAGAAACGTATAAAAGATTTGGTATAGATTTTAATTCTGATTTTACTAAATACCATTCAGAAGATTATCCGACATTTAAAGATGTGTATGCCACTATAAAGGGTAGAATATTATCTATGCCAGAAAAGACACAAGAAAAAGATGTTTTAGAAAAATTAGAGATAAAAATTAGACCTATAGTAAGAGAACTTAAGTATTATTTTGATGGTCATACGACAATAAAACCACAAAGTAATTTTGTTGTATTCAATATAAGAGAAATAATGAATGCTGATACAAATATTAGAAATGCTTTATTCTTTAATATACTTAAGTATGCTTGGGGACTTACATTAAATAGTTCTATTAATACTGTTATGATGGTAGATGAAGCTCATGTATTACTTAGTGGAGGAAATATTTTAGGAGCAGACTTTTTAGCGCAGATTCAAAGACGTGCAAGAAAGTACAATACAGGAACAATAATAATTACTCAACAACCAACAGATTTTAGTGATCCTAGTGTAATTACTCAAGGAAAAGCAATATTTGATAATGCTTCTTATTATTTAGTAATGGGACTAAAAAAACAAGCTGTTGATGATTTAGCAAAATTAATAGATTTAAATGATAATGAAAAAGAGAGTATAAAACAATATCAACAAGGTGAAGCATTATTTGTTTGTGGTAGTAGACGAATGAGAATAAATGTAATAGTATCAGATGAAGAATTAGATTCATTTGGTAGTGGTGGAGGACTATAGTATTTAGGAGGTGCTTAAATGAATAATAATGATGTGTTTCTAAAAAATAATAAGGCTAATTATGTAAAAAATTTAAGTGCCAATAATGAGGCAAAAAGGTTAGAAGCAAAAGTTAAGGCTT
Organism: Bacteroidaceae bacterium; assembly: GCA_963616135.1. Lineage (GTDB taxonomy): Bacteria > Bacillota_I > Bacilli_A > RF39 > UBA660 > UMGS1613. The sequence goes on from CAVEJT010000011.1 coordinate 11,750, forward strand.
ATAATAAAAATTTAAATAATGATAGAAATAATAATTTGAATAAGTCAGCTTCTAACACATCCCCATCTGAACAAAAAATAAATATACCTAAAAGAAACCCTAATACGACTAATAGCAAGGCAACTAATCAATTAGCATCTAAAGGTGCCCAGACACTTGGTGTGCCAAAGCCAATTGCAGACAAAGCTGTTAATAGTGATTTAGGGCAAAAAATAATATCACGTGCTAAAAAGAAAAATTTTGCACTCAACGCATTAGACAAATTAATGGGTGGTGGTCAAAAACAGGTAGAAGAGCAAGCCTCAGATGGTGGCGGATCAAACTTCAAAATGACTTATAAGGTTGTAAAATATGTTTCAATTGCTTTAATTAGTACTTTAGTACCTTTTATGCTTTTAGCTATGATAATTCCATCATCTATGATTTTTCTAAATTCTATAAAATTAGGACAAGCTGATTCTGTTTCTGCTAAGGATGCTGATGAAAAAATTAACAAAAAATCTAAGGATGAAGATGCAGTAGATGAAGAAGATGTTGGTAAAATAATAAATTACGATAATGATTCAGACTCTTTATATGCTTATGTAGATATATATAGTAGTAATTCATCTAAATTTAAAAGTTTAAAATTAGATTCTTCAAATACCACAAAATATTTAAGAAGAAAATACAATGAAGCAACCTTAGATGCCTTAGAAGAATTTTATCCATCAATAGGACAATATGGAAAAGGTTCTAATAAGAATCTAGTGTATGATTTTTTCTTCAAAATGTATAATCTATATACGACATATAGAGATGATTATGGGGTATATCTTGATTTGCCATTGTTAATGGCAACATTAAATAAACAATCAGATGATATGGCTGTTGTATTTAGCTCCAATTTAACGGAAGCTGATAGGGCAAAAACTGCCCGAAAAAAACCAATAGAAGAATTTTCTTATGATTATAATTGGGCTGCCGTAGGTTATAAATTGACTAAAAACAAAAGTGAACACGATATGGAGATTCTTGCTCAACACATGGTATCTAAGCAATCATTAGAATTTTGTCAAGATTCATCAGGTAATAAAACAAAAGAAAATATTTTGAAAGATTCAGAAATAGGTAAACAAACTTTACAATGTGCAGAAGGAGAATCTTATCAAACAGAGGATTTAGGTTTTCAGTTGGATTATAAAAAATATACTGAATTCTTAAAACAGTTTTTAGAAAGAAAATATTTTATTAAAGGTGCGTATACATTAGAAGGTTATGATACGGATGATTCACCATCAACTCCTAATGAAACAATTCCTAATAGTAATTCTTTTGCTGAGGCAATGGTAAATGTAGCCAATAATGAATTTAATCAAAGAACTCAAAATAGAGGAGGATTAAAATATATAAATGCTTATGGTGGATTTGGTGCCAATACACCATGGTGTGCTATTTTTGTGTGGTATGTTTCTGCTAACACAACATATAATGGACAACATTTGTATCCAGATATAATACCATTTAAGTCAGCAGGAACAGGTACTTACATTAGATATTTTAATTCTAGTAAAAATGCTAATATTAAGTTTTATTATAATGACAATTGTAAAAACTTAAAAGGAAAGAATGGTAAAGGAACAACATATACGCCAAAAGCTGGAGATTATATATTCTTTGATTGGGATGCTAAATACTATGATATTTCATCAAATACACAGGATCATACTGGTATGGTAGAAAAATATGAAAATGGATATATATATACAATAGAGGGAAATACCGGTAATAATTCCAATACAAAAAGTTTAATATCAAAAGGAAAATATTCAATAAATGATTGTAGAGTTATAGGGTTTGGCTCATGGTATTAGGAGGAATATGAAAAAGATATTTATAATTTTTACTATTTTACTTTTATGTGGTTGTTCAGCAACTTACAACTTAGAAATAAGTAATGATAGTTTTAAGGAAAATGTAAGTATTTTCTTCGATAAAGAAAGTACTGAAGTATCTAATTATGAAGATATAGAATCAGATGATAAAATAACACCTTATATAAATAACGATTATTCAGCACTCGTAAATAAGAAGGACAATTATAAAAAAAAGGTAATAGATGGTGATAACTATACAAATGTCATTTTGGATTATAAATATAATGAGAAAACTTTTGAAAATTCAAATTTGTTAAATAATTGTTTTGAAAATTTTAGTTTTGTTAATAAAAAAACATATTTAATAAAAACTTCAGGAATGTTTTATTGTTTATATGAAGATCAAGATGAGGTAACGATCAATATAAAAACCAATAATAAAGTGTTGCAATCAAATGAAACGTCAAAAACTGGCAATGTATATACTTGGAAAATAAATAGTTCAAACGTTAATAACACAGATATTGTTTTTGAGGTTGAAAAAGGATTTCCAATGAAAAAATTTTTAATATATTTTGCCATAGTGAGTCTAAGTGCTTTTATAATAATAGTATTATTAACATTAATTTTAAACAAAAGAAAAAGAAACAATGAAATTTAGGCTGGAGGAATTGGGATGTTAAAAAATATAATGAGATCTATGATATTATTTATAACATTATTCTCTTTTGTATGTAGCATTAGTGCCTACGATTATCTAGATTCAAAAAATGAAGCTGGAGTTATAAATATGATAAGAGAAATATATTCGGCTAAAGAACAATATGAGGCATTAGCAGGAAGCCAAGAAGAAACTGTTGTAGAGACAAAAAAAGCTACTGACATTGCATATTGGTGGCCAATAGGAAGCTTAGAAACTACTGAAGAGAATGGCAAATTGTTTGCTAAGGGTAATCCTAGTACAATTAAAATTACATCTGATTTTAATAGCGAAGAGAGTTTTAGAAGTTCATCACATAAGGGTTTAGATATAGGTAGTAGTACAGGTGCTGTTAATTATGATAATGTAATAGCTTCTAATTCAGGAGTAGTAATATATCCTTCTAGTAAAGATCAAACATCATTCAACGATAATGGAAGTCTACAAAATAGAGATGGAGGAGGATATGGTAATTATGTAATTATTCAACATCCTGATGGTAATTATACATATTATGCTCATTTAGCGAAAGATTCAATAACTGTAATAGCTGGTGATGAAGTAGAAAGAGGTCAAGTTATAGGTAAAATTGGCCATTCTGGATCTTCAACAGGACCACATCTTCATTTTGAAATTCGTACAAGTAGAAATAAAGGAACTGAGTTGAATCCATTAAATTATGTAAAAGCAGAGGATCCAAGACCAATAATTTCATCTGTTGATGGGTTTTCATTAACAACTACAACTTTAACGAGAGATGAATTTGTTGCTAAAATGAATGATTACTGTGCTAGATCAAATAATGCTAGTTTTTGTAGTAATTTTGCAGCAAATGCAAAAGAAATATATGATGCTGCAGCATCTAGTGGAGTTAACCCAGAACTTGCGGTAGTTACAGCTGGAACAGAACAATCATTTAAGAATTGTGGTACTACCAATAATTTCTGGGGTATAGGAATAACTAATGGTAAAGGTTGCTCAGCTGGACCTCGATATTCATCTATTGCAGACGGGGTAAGAGGATATGCTGGAGTTCTTGCTAGATACCAAGAAGGCGGTTCAATGGCTAATACAATTAGGGCAACATATGAATCGAGAAAAGCAGCTGGAGCAGATTTAAATGGAATAGGACTTCCTGGAACATATGCCGGAATGCAAATGATATATTCATATTTAGGAAGACATGAATATGGTAGTTCTGGAGCTGGAGGATACTATTATATGGATCCCGATCGTGCAGGTGTAACAACTATTTACTCAACTCATCAAGAGTTTGTAGAGAAGTGTTTAAATGCAGGAGGAGAACATGCATCTGGGACGCAAGTTACAGCTTGGGAACAATCTAGATACACAATTTTTCAAATGCAAGGTAAATTAAACTTAAGACAAAAAATATTTGGTTATTAAAAGGTGATAAAATGGATAAAATAGATAAAAATCAAAAAATAGCATTGATTTTACTAGGAATAGGGTTAGTTATTGTATTAATTATAAAAATATTATCTTTTTATAATAATAAGGAAACTATTGATAATTCAATAAAAATAGTTACAGATCAAAATAAATTTTTTGAAGTTTCTTCTTGTATAGATAAATATATAACTTATTCACAAACTGATGATTATGATAGCTTATTTAATATTCTTAATAAAGAATATGTCGAACAAAATAATATATCAAAGGAAAATATATTTAATTATATAAGAAAGTTTGATTCTAATGACATTTTTTCATCAAGAAAAATGTATTATCAACAACTAGATAATAGTATTTATAAATATTATGTTTATGGTACATATAGACAAGAATTAATAGATAGTGTAGGTCAAAGTCAAGATTATTATTTAATAGTTTACTTATATACTAATAATATGACTTTTAGTATAGAACCATATAACGGGGAAATTTTTGAGGGATAAATATGAATAAAAAGATAAGTATAGTAATTGCAATTTTGGTTATTTTTGTAGTTTTAATAATATCTGTGTTTTGTATAGAGTATTTTACGGCTAAAAAAAGTGAAGGAATCATAGATGTAAGTAAATTGCCTGTGACTCCTAAAAAATATAAATCAAATGAATATTATAGTTTTAATATTAGTAATCAAGAACTATGTACAATTTATTTAAATGATTATATTTCAATTCTTTCAACAGATATTTCAAAAGCTTATAGCATGCTAGATGAAAATTATAGAAATACTAAGTTTCCAGATTATGAAAGTTTTGTAAATTATATAAATACAATTTATCCTACAATTTCATCAATAGATACATATAGAATATCTGGACAAAAGTATTATATTACGGATAAAAACAACAATTTATTTATAATAGTTACAAATGGTGTAATGAACTATAAAGTATATTTAGATGATTATACTGTAGAAATAACAAATTATGATAAGTAATTAGAATAAGGTGAGATAATGAAATTAAGATTTAAAGCTGAAGCTAAAGATGTTACAATTTTCTGTATATTTGCTTTCGCTTGGTTATGTATTGTAGCACTTGCAGTAGCAAATGTATCAGAGTTTATAGCAGGTGAATCATTTACTATTAATTTGTTTTTAGGTTTTTCTTTAAAAAATATAGCTGCAACTATGGTATTTTTTATAGCTGGTATAGTAGCTGCTTTTGCTGGAGTTAAATCTGTTTTCTTAGAAAAAGAGGAAGATGTAGTAGGAATTGGTTTAACTATAGGTCAAAAAAGAGAAAAAAACTATGCTAGATGGGCAAAAGACAAAGAAATAGAAAATGGTCTAGATGTAAAAGCGGTAGATCCATTAGCGCCTAAAGCAGATGCGGCTGGAATACCACTTAAAATGACGCCTAAAAAAGTTTGGGTAGATAATGGTGGATATCATAATATAGTTATAGGTTCTACAGGTGCTGGTAAAACTCAAACAACGGTTTTACCTATGGTAAATTTATTAGCAAAACATGACGAATCTATGATAATTACCGATCCAAAAGGTGAAATATATGAAAATACTGCAAACTATCTAAAAAGTTTAGGATATAATATAGTACTTTTAAATTTCCGTGATCCACAACAAGGTAATGCTTGGAATCCAATGTATTTACCTTATTCATTATATAAAGATGGAAATATAGATAAATCAGTAGAGTTATTAGAAGACTTAGCTGCAAATATACTTCATGATCCATCAGCAAAAGGTCAAGATCCATTCTGGGAAAATACTTCTGCAGACTATTTTGCAGGTCTTGCCTGTGCCTTATTTGAAGATGCAAAACCTGAAGAAATTAATTTAAATAGTATTAGTTTAATGACTACGGTAGGTGAAGAAAAGCTTGCAAATACAACATATGTAAAGGATTATTTTAGTTATAAAGATCCAGGAGGAACAGCTTATACTAAAGCTTCATCTACCTTAATGGCTCCAAGTGAGACAAAAGGAAGTATATTATCTGTATTTAAACAAAAAATACAATTATTTGCCTCACGTGCTAATTTATCAGAAATGTTATCAAATAATGATTTTGATATGAGAGATATTGGTAGAAAAAAAACAGCCGTATTTATTGTTATACAAGATGAAAAAACTACATATCATTCATTGGTAACAATATTCTTAAAACAATGCTATGAAACACTTATTTCGGTAGCCCAAGAATCGGGTGGAAAGTTGCCTCATAGAACAAATTTTATTCTAGATGAGTTCGCAAATATGCCACCACTTAAAGATGTAACAACAATGGTTACAGCAGCCCGTTCAAGAAATATAAGATTTACATTTATAATTCAAAACTTTGCTCAATTATATGAGGTATATGGTAAAGAAAACGGAGAAACAATAAAGGGTAACTGTGGTAATATAGTATACTTAATAAGTACAGAGTTATCTGCTCTTGAAGAGATAAGTAAAATGTGTGGAGAAGTAAAATCTAAAGAAAAAGAAAAAACATCTTCAACACCACTTGTAACAGTAAGTGATTTACAAAGATTAGAGCAGTGGGAAACAATAATACTAAGGCTTAGGACAATGCCATTTAAAACAAAATTAACACCTAATTATCAAATGAATTGGGGACATAGTTTTCCTAAGGCAGCATATCCACAAAGATCTAAAACGCCTGTTCAAACATTTGATTTAAAGAGTTTTGTAAATAAGAAAAGAGAAGAAAAAATAAATGGAATGCTTAATGGTAATTCATCTTCAGATGATACTCCATTTGGAGGTAGAGCACCTATGCCATTTGGAGGATCAGATACACCATTTAATCCATTCGCACCTTCTAAACAATCAAATGATGGTGGCGGATTTAATGTAGATGATTTGGTTAAAAGAATAGATGCTAAAATAGCAGAACTTGAAGAAGAAGAACGACAAGAAAAATTAAAAGCTGAATCTAATTTAGTAGAAAATAAACCAGAACCTATGGACCAAATTGATGAAAATAAACACTATGAAGAGGAGAAAAAAGGTAAAAAAGGAATTACAGATGACCAATTTTTTGATGATTTCTTCTTTGATGAATAGACTAATTAAATTTATTAAATTTAAATATAATCATATAATGTACTAGGGTGGTTATATGATTAAAAGTGTTTCTATATCTGAAATAAAAAATTTAAATAATATTAATTTAATAGATATAAGAAGTATTACTAGCTATAATAATGGACATATAAAAAATGCTTTAAATATTACCTTAAACGAATTACTTATCAGGCCTGATAAGTATTTGAACAAAAATGATATATATTATATATATTGTCAAAAAGGTATGCAAAGTAGAAAACTATGTCAAATATTATTAAATCAAAACTATAATGTAATTAATATAACTGGCGGATATGAAGCATGGGTATTAAACGAATAAGATATTTAACTATATCTTATTTTTTTTTAATATGATATAATTGTATTGGTGATAGTATGGAATATATAATATTAGGATTATTAATTGTTATTTTAGTATTAATTGTAGTACTTTTATTAGGTAAAAATAATAATAAAAATACAGATGAAAAAATAAATAAATTAGAAATAAGTTTAATTAAAGAAATAGGAGAATTTAAAAATGATTTTTCACATAGTTTAACAGAAGACTTTAATAATCAAACAGAAAGACTTGATAATAGATTAAGACTTATTAATGATAAAGTAAATGAAAGATTAGATGAAAATTTTGAAAAAACTAATAAAACATTTACAAATGTATTAGAGAGATTATCTAAAATAGATGAAGCACAAAAAAAGATAGATACACTATCTGGGGATATAGTGTCATTACAGGGTATACTTACAGATAAAAAAACTAGAGGTATATATGGTGAAGTTAATTTAGAACACATTTTATCTAATGTATTTGGTAAAAATAATACTAAAATATATCAATTACAATATACTTTTAGTAATGGAACTATAGCAGATTGCGTTTTATTTACACCAGAACCTTTAGGAACTATAGCAATAGATTCTAAGTTCCCATTAGAACACTATCAAATAATGGTAGATAAAAATAATAGTGTAGATGTTCGTACTCAAGCTGAAAAAATGTTTAAAACAGACATGAAAAAACATATAGATGCTATAAGTAGTAAATATATAATACCTGGTGTAACAAGTGATCAAGCAATACTTTTCTTACCTGCAGAGGCAATATTTGCAGAAATTAATGCATATCATACAGATTTATTAGAATATGCTTATAAAAAAAGAGTTTGGATTACAAGTCCTACAACACTTATTAGTACACTTACAACTATTCAAATAATTATAAAAAATATTGAAAGAGATAAATTTGCTAAAATAATACATGGTGAGTTAAGATTATTAGATGAAGAATTTAAAAGATATAAAGATAGATGGGATAAATTGTATAGAAGTATAGAAACAGTAAGCAAAGATGTAAAAGATATACATACAACAACTGACAAAATAACAAAAAGATTTAATAGTATAAATCAAGTAGAAATGGAGAGTATTGATGATAAAAAAGATTAATGTAATATTAGTATTAATATCTATAATTTGTTCACTTAATATAGCATTTACAAAAGAAAGTAGTTTGGTGTTCATATTAAAAGATATTTCAATAATAATTACTATAAATGCTCTTTACATAGCAAGAAAACTATTTAAATGGAATATAAGTGATGGTATAAATTTAATTTATATAATATTTATATTTATGTCACATTTTTTGGGCGTTATATGTAATTTCTATGGGAAGATATTTTGGTTTGATAAATTTACACATTTCTTATCTGGAATAGTAGCAGCTTTTGGAGCTATATTTTTTCTTGTTAAATGTAAAAAAAATAATAACATAATGTTTTCAATAATATTTATAATATCATTCACACTTATGACAGCAAGTCTTTGGGAATTTTTTGAATATTTATCAAGTATATTATTTAATGTAGATCCACAAAGAGTTGTAGCTACAGGTGTTAGTGATACTATGGATGATATGATAGTAGCATTCCTAGGCTCAATACTTGTGTCAATAAGTTACTTATATGAATATAAATTAAACGTAAATATGATTATAAAAAGATTTGTAAAAGAACTATAATTATTAACAAATATAGTAAAATTATTTACTTTATTTGTTTTTTTTTGTATAATTAACTTAGATACGAATATATGGAGGAATTATGAAAAAGAAATTATTAATAATATTATTTACATTTATATCAATATTTATATTTAATAGTGAAATAAGTGCACGTGAGTGTAAATATAAATATGATGGTAAAGATATAATAATAAATACTAAAAAAGAAGAAAATGGTAATATTACTATGACTTATAATGAAGAAACTTTAAAAACAAACTATAATGAAGTATATAATTTTTTGGATTTATCAATTTTTACAGATGACCAACAATGTTGGAAAACAATATATGTCTGTGATAGAGTAGAAACAAAGGTTAACTCTTGTTTTAACTTTGGTGTAGGTGTACCTGGTTTCAATATATCTATTAACGATTTTGGTGGATCTACACTACTAGGCATTTTTAACTCTTCTTTAGATCCACAAACAATTAACGATGTAAGAGCAAATGAATTCAGTTTGATTGATAAAAATTTATTGGAAGAAGTATGTCATGATAAGAGTGTTAAATGCGAAACCGTAAAATATAGTGGATCAGATATTTCAAAGGAAAATCTATTATCTTCTTGTGACAAATTTTCTACTATGTTTAATGATGTAACAAAATCATATGAAGAGTATTTAAAGTGCGGCGAGTATATAGATGGTGCACCTAATAGTAAAAAAGCAAGTATAGCAGCTTGTAAAAGTAAAGCGTTATCTAAGGTAAATTATTATACAGACATAATGACAAAAACTTGTAATTCCATTCTTCAAAATCAAAGTGTAAGTTCTAATGATGGGTGCGCGGATAGTTGTTTAAATTCAATTGAGATAATGAAGTCTTTAAAATCAAAATATATAAAAAAAGAAGATTATAGTGCCACATGTGGATTTTCTCAAAACTTAATTGGATGGATAGATAATATTTTAAATATTGTAAAATATATATTACCAGTATTAGTAATAATACTTGGAATAATTGATTTTATAAGAGCAATTGCCTCCGACAAAGATGATGAAATGAAAAAAGCTCAAGGCAGGTTTGTTAAGAGGTTAATTGCTGCAGCTTTAGCATTCATAATACCATTTATAATAGTATTTGTACTAGAGAAATTTGGATTTGTGGTAGAAGGCTGTGGAGTTATAAACTTAAAATAGTTTTATAACTCTTTTTCTTTACACTTTTTTTGTATAAACAACACTATTTACAAGTATTTAGTTGAAATGTTTGAATAAAATATTTTATAATATAGGTGGAGGATATGTATGGAAGAAAAGATTATTAAAATATTAAATGAAAATGATGCTCTAACTGTACCAGAAATAGAAGAAAAATTGGGATTTAATAGCGTGGAAGAACTAAAAGAATTATTAAAAGTTTTAAATGAGTTAGAAAACAACTTAAAAATTTATAGAACAAAAAAAGATAAATATATGTTATTTAATAAAAGTAATCTTAGAGTTGGTAAGCTTTTAGCAACCCGAAAAGGTTATGCTTTTGTTGATATAGAAGGTGATGACGATGTATTCGTTGAACAAAGTAATTTAAATGGCGCTATTAATAATGATGAGGTTATTGTAGAAATTACTTCTAAAAAAGGATTAAAATTAGAAGGTAGAATAGTAAAAGTTGTAGAAAGAAAGTCTAAACAATTTGTAGGTAAAGTTTATTTTAAAAATAATAAATGTAAAATAGATTTAGATGATAAGAAGGTAAACTTAGATATAATAGTAGATGAGAATTGTACATTGGGTGCAGTAAGTGGACATAAGGTAGTAGTTAGATTACTTAATAAAATAGAAAATAATGTTTATAAAGGGGCTATTATAAAGATTTTAGGACATGTTGACGATCCTGGTGTTGATATACTTAGTATAGCTGCTAAATATGAGATAGAAGATGAATTTCCAGAAGAAGTTATAGAGCAATTAAAAAGTATTCCAGATCATGTTTTAGAAAATGAATATGAAGGTAGAGTAGATTTAAGAGAAAAACAAATATTTACAATAGATGGTGATGATACTAAAGATATTGATGATGCTATATCTATTGAAAAATTACCTAATGGAAATTATGAACTTGGTGTACATATAGCTGATGTAAGTTATTACGTAAAAGAACATTCTCCTTTAGATGAAGAAGCTTATAAAAGAGGTACTAGTGTATATTTAGCTAATACAGTTATTCCTATGTTACCACATCAATTATCTAATGGAATTTGTTCTCTAAATCCAAATGTAGATAGATTAGCAATTTCATGTGTTATGGAAATTGATTCTACTGGTGAGGTAATTAACTATGATATTTATGAGAGTGTCATAAAATCAAATATACAAATGACTTATAAAAAAGTAAATAGTATATTAGAAAAAACGATAGTTCCAGAGGGTTATGAACCTTATGTAGAAAAATTAAATATGATGAGTGATTTAGCTAGCATTTTAAGGGCAAATAAAATTAGAAAAGGATATATAGATTTTGATATAGATGAGGCTAAAATAATAACTGATGAAAAAGGAGAAGCTATTGATGTTAAATTAAGAGAACGTGGCACAGGTGAAAAACTAATTGAAGATTTTATGATAGCTGCCAATGAGACTGTAGCGCGTCATGTTACTTATTTAGATTATCCATTTATTTATCGTGTACATGGTGAACCTAATGAAGAAAAAATAAATAATTTCCTTAATTTTATAAGTATATTAGGATATAATGTACATAAAATGAAAAAAATAACTCCTAAATCAATGCAGGAATTGTTAGAAGAATTAAAGGATGTACCAGAATATCCAATTCTTTCTTGTTTACTTTTAAGAAGTATGCAAAAAGCAGTTTATGATAGTAATAATATAGGGCATTTTGGTTTAGCTAGTAAGTGTTATACACACTTTACATCACCAATTAGAAGATATCCAGATACAACTGTACATAGATTACTTAGAACATATTTATTTAATAAAAATATAAATTCTGATACAATTAGATATTGGGAACAAAAATTACCAGTTTTAGCAACCCATACTTCAGAAAGGGAACGTGCTTCTGTTGATTGTGAAAGAGAAGTAGATGATATGAAGATGGCAGAATATATGGAAAAACATATAGGAGAAGAATATACTGGTATAGTGTCAGGTGTTATGAGTTTTGGTATGTTTATAGAACTTCCAAATAAAATAGAAGGATTAATTAGAATTGAGGACTTAACAGATGATTATTATAGATACGATGAATCAACATTCTCTCTTATAGGAAATAAGAATAAAAGAGGCTATAGATTAGGTGATGAAGTTAAAGTAGTAGTAAAATCAGCAAGTAAAATAAATCATACTGTAGACTTTGTAATAAAGAGATAGACTTTATCTCTTTTTTAGTTTATAATTAATATAGGTGATAGGATGAAGAAAAGAAAATTAAAAAAAAGTGTTATTGTTTTTTTTATTAGTATAGTACTTATAATAGTTATATTAATAGTGTTTAATAACTTAAATAAAAATAATTCTAATAAAATAGATGATAATAAAGTAAATAACGATGTAGAAGAGCCTATTACTAAAAAAAGTAAAACAATGTCTTTGATAGCAGTTGGAGATGTTTTGATACATGAAAGTGTATATAAAGATGCAATAGAGGGGAATACTTATAATTTTCATAAAATGTTTACTGAAGTAGAACCTATAATAAAAAAATATGATTTAAAATATTGTAATCAAGAATCTACTATAGGTGGAGAAGCTTTAGGTATAAGCGGTTATCCTAGTTTTAATTCACCAGATGAAATAGGTGATGAAATAGTAAATTTAGGTTTTAATTTAATAAGTTTAGCTAATAATCACTCAATGGATAAAGGAGAGAATGCTATATTATATTCTAATAGTTTTTGGAAAACAAAAAATGTTATAACTGCAGGATCATATTCAAGCATGGAAGAGAGAAATGATATAAAGGTATATGAACAAAATGGAATAAAGTATGCATTTTTAGCTTATACAACTAGTTTAAATGGAAATAGATTACCTAATAGTTATTTAGTAAATATGTATTCAGATGAACAAGTAAAAGAAGATATAGACAAAATAAAAGATAAGGTAGATGTAATAATAGTATCAATGCATTGGGGAGAAGAATATACAAATACACCTACTAATGAAGAAAAAGAAATAGCACAGTACTTATCAAGTTTAGGTGTAAATATTATATTGGGTTCACATCCACATGTAGTACAGCCTATAACTCAAATTAATGATACATTAGTAATATATTCTTTAGGTAATTTTATATCTAATCAACTGTCTGTAGGACTTAATCAAGGTATTGGACTTATGGTAGGTATGAATATAACTGTAGATGAAAATAATAAAGTAACAATTGATAACTTATATAAAGAATTAATACTTGCTTATGCAGAAAATAGTACAAATTTTAAAGTAATACCATTTTCAAAATTAAATGATAAATTACTTAATAACTATAAAAGTATAGAACAAGAATATATGTCAATAGTAAATGGAGGTTAGTATGAAAAAAAGAAGAGTAAAGAAAGGAAAAGTAATTTTAACAATAATAATATTTGTATTATTAATTGGTCTTATTACATGTGGAATAATATATTCCAATAAATTATCAAAATCTAATAATAAACCAAAAGATAATAAACCAGATATAAAAGAAGATTTACCAAAAGAAAAAAGAATGTCTTTAGTAGCAGTTGGAGATGCTTTAATACATGGTGCTGTATATACAGATGCTTCACTTGGAAATAATAATTATGATTTCAGTAAAATGTTTACAGATGTAGCTCCATTAATAAAAGATTATGATTTAAAATACTATAATCAAGAGACAATAATAGGTGGTAAAGATTTAGGGGTACAACACTACCCTAGATTTAATTCTCCAGATGAAATAGCTCTTAATCTTCTTGATATAGGTTTTAATATGGTTAGTCTTGCTAATAATCATAGTCTTGATATGAATGAAGCAGGGATACTTAATTCAGTTAACTTTTGGAGAGATAAAAATGTAGTTGTAAGTGGTCAAAATGATTCTTTTGAGGATCGTGAAAGTAAAATAAAAGTATATGAACAAAATGGAATAAAGTATGCATTTTTAGCTTATACTGATATGACAAATGGACTTACTATGCCAGCAGGAAAAGATTATTTAGTAAATGTATATTCAGATGAGCAGGCAAAAGCTGATATAGATAAAATAAAGGATAAAGTAGATGTAATAATAGTGTCAATGCATTGGGGAGAAGAATATACACATGTTCCTACAGAAACTCAAAAAAGAGAAGCACAGTATTTATCAAGTTTAGGTGTAAATTTAATAATAGGTTCACACCCACATGTTATAATGCCAGTAGATTATGTAGGTGATACTCTAGTAATATATTCTTTAGGTAATTTTATATCAGGTCAAAGTCCTCTTGGAATAGATAAAATAATAGGACTTATGGTAGGTATGGATATAGTTGTAAAGGATTCTAAAGTTACTTTTGAAAATGTAGATTATAAACTATTGTATACTTATTGTACAGCTAATTATAGAAATTATAAGGTAATACCATTTTCAAACTTAACAGAGGATATTTTACCTAACTATAAATCTTTAGAACAACAATATCTTGATATAGTAACAGCAGAGGTAAATTATGATTGAGATAAAAAATAAAAAAGCATATTTTGATTATTATATAGAAGAAGAAATTGAATGTGGTATAGTACTTAAAGGTACTGAAATTAAATCTATAAGAAGTGGTCTTGCTAATTTAAAAGACTGTTATGCGATAATAAAAAATGGTGAAGTTTATTTACTTAATATGTATATAAGTAAATATGATGATGCCAGTATATTTAATCATGACGAAAGAAGAACAAGAAAACTGTTATTAAATAAAAAAGAAATATTAAAGTTAAGAGATAAAGTTGAAGTGAGTGGTTATACCTTAGTACCTGTTAAACTATATTTTAAAGGAAATAAAGCTAAAATATTATTAGGTGTTGCTAAAGGTAAAAAAAATTATGATAAAAGAGAATCTTTAAAGGAAAAAGATATAAAAAGAGAAATAGATAAAACATTAAAAAATCGTATATAAATATTGCAATTTTTACCAATTTATTATATACTAAAAATGTGAGATGATAACGGAAGGAGATGCTTTTATGAAAATAACGTCAGTCAATGTTCACAAAAAAAATGATGATATGAAGATGAAAGGAATAGCTTCAGTATTGCTAGATGATTGCTTTGTAATTCGTGATATAAGAATTATTGAAGGTAAAGATGGTCTTTTTATAGCAATGCCAAGTAGAAAGAATGCAAATGGAGAATATCATGATATAGCTCATCCTATTAATGCAGAAACAAGAAAAATGTTTGAGGATGCTATACTTGAAGAATATAATAAAGAATAAAACTCGTCAAGAGTTTTTTTCATATATATTTTTCTTTTGAATAATATTTATTAGGTGATGATATGGACAAGGATATAGTAACTAATAACCATAATATAAGTATTAATCAAAGAAAGAGTATAGCAATTACAGGGGTAAAAAAAATAGAAAATTTTGATGAAAATGAATTTTTATTAGAAACTAATATGGGCTTTATATTAATAAAAGGTTCAAATTTAGAAATAATTAAACTAGATACATTTCAGGGAGATGTAT
>CAVEJT010000012.1:0-26592 GCA_963616135.1 Bacteroidaceae bacterium
CTACCACTACCTTTACTATGTTAATTATATATTATTATGTTTTATTAGTCAATATTTTTTATTACTATCAGTGGTAACTCATATATTTCTGATAATTCTTTAGCTTTGTTTTGTTTTTCTAGATTACCATCATCAATTAAATATACTGCTTCTAATTTAGTATTATATCCATTTAAAGATATTCTGTTGCACGCATCAAAATTAACAAACTCATCTTCTACATCATATGGAGTTTTAAAATTTACTATTTCTTTATGTTGAACTTCCATTACATCTTGTCTTTCTGTTATATACATAATATTATCATCATAGCTACAAATAAATCCTATTTGATAATCAAAATACTTATCTGTATTTAGTATTTCTTTACGAGTAAGTAATATTGTTTCATATTTTTCATCTATAAATTGATTGTTTGAACATATAAAATAAAAGTCTTCATTTTCTTTATAATCTTTTATACTAGTTATAGTACTTTGCCATATATTTCTAATTACAAGTCCTAAAGCATTTTCTAAATCTTTTATATTATATTTTTTTGAACTTAAACCATCTAATATATAATTTAATATATTTGTATTTTCTTCATCTATTTTATGATTACACTTTTTTATCAATAAATCTATATAATTGTTAAAATCGGTTGGTTTTAAAGGTAAAGATTTTTTTATTTCCAATTCATCTAATATTTTACCTTTTAATTTATCAAAATTCACTTTAAATTTTGTTAATTTATTATATATATCCTCTATTTCAAACTTATTTTTATTGTCATATTCTTTCATATTATCAATCGTTGCTTGATATTCATCTAAATCTTTTTTATACTTACTATTATCTATAATTATTTTATTTAAATATTTTAAATAATCTTGATAATTGGTTAGTTTTATTTTGATTTTATTATTTATTAATTCTATTTGTTGCTTTTTAAAATTAATTAGTTTTTCCTTCTCATCATCTGTTAATAAACTTAATATTTCATTTATATATTTTTTTCTAACAACTTGTATTTTATAATTTTCATAATCATCATAACTAAATTCTATAGATGTGTTTATTAGTTTAGAATATATGCTTAACAATTGTTTTTTTAAAGAATCTTCTATATCTAAACTATTAAAATAATCTATACTAAATAAATCTTGATAATCATCATTTAATTTAGATATATCTTTTAATTTTAATTTGACTATTCTATCTAAAGTGTCTAAATCTCTTTGTATTATATTAATTAACTCACTACTACGTTGAGCAGCTTCTAAAGTTTCAGTTAATAATTGTGAAGAATTTATTGAATTATAATTTTGTTCTATATTTTTTATTAATTTATTAAATTCACTTGGTAATTTAAATATTTTAGATATATCAATTTTATAATATTTAATATGATTATTATTTCTTAATTTACTTAATTTTTCATAATTATCTAATGTATCAAATGCTTCATAATTACCAATAGCATCATAAAAACTTTTCATTTCATTATTTAAATCTATGTTATATATAGAGGTATCAAAAAAAGAACCATTATCTAATATTTTATTGTCATCCATAATTCCACCTCTTTATTCTAAAAATATTTTAACATATTTTAATTTTTTTTACAATAAAAGAAGATAATTATTTACTATCTTCCTCTATTGCTTTTTCTAATTCTTTTTTCTTCATTTTTGAAATGTTTTTTATTCCTTTTTCACGAGCCAAATCTCTTAAATCATCTAAACTTAAATCAGATATTGAAGCTTCTTTATAATCAGTTTGATCTATCTCACCATCTTCATCAGGCATACAACCATTTTTTACTAAGTATTCTATTTGTTCTTTAGTAATTGTCTCGTATTCTAATAAAGTATTTGCGATTAGATCTAATAAATCTCTATTTTCTTTTATTATTTTTTGTGTTTTAGCGTAACACTCGTTAATTATTTTTCTTTGTTCTTGATCTATTTCAAATGCTACTTGACTAGAGAAATTACGACTCTTATTATAATCTCTACCTAAGAAAACACTTGATTCTTGATGTTCAAATTGAATAGGTCCTAAATCACTCATTCCATATTCAGTAACCATTGAACGAGCTATTTTTGTAGCTTTTTCAAAGTCATTATGAGCACCTGTTGTTACCTCATTAAATACTATTTCTTCAGCAACTCTACCTCCAAGTAGTCCACTTATTGTTTCTAATAATTCTTTCTTTGTAGAAAGGAATGTTTCTTCTCTTGGAAGCATTAGGTTATATCCACCTGCTTGACCACGAGGAATTATAGTTATTTTTTGTACTTCATTTGCACCTTCTAATTTAATTCCCACTACAGCATGACCTGCTTCATGGTAAGCTACAAGTTTTTTCTCTTTTTCTGTATATTTCTTAGTTACTTTTGCTGGACCCATTAGAACTCTATCATGTGCTTCATCTATTTCAGACATTGTTATTGCTTTTTTATTTCTTCTTACGGTAAGAAGTGCGGCTTCGTTTAATAAATTCTCTAAATCAGCTCCACTGAATCCTACTGTTCTTTTTGCAATATTCTCTAATTTAACTCCTTTAGCAAATGTTTTACCCTTTGCATGTACTTGTAATATTTCTTCTCTTCCTTTAACATCTGGTAAATTAACTGTTATTTGTCTATCAAATCTACCTGGTCTTAAAAGAGCTGGATCAAGTACATCTGGACGGTTTGTAGCTGCTATTACTATTATACCTTCATTAGCTCCAAATCCATCCATTTCTGTTAATAATTGGTTAAGTGTTTGCTCTCTTTCATCATGGCCACCACCTAGACCAGTTCCTCTTTGACGTCCAACTGCATCTATTTCATCTATAAATATTAAACATGGTGCATTTTGTTTTGCTTGTTTAAACATGTCACGAACACGACTAGCTCCTACACCTACAAATAATTCAACAAAATCTGAACCACTTATAAAGTAGAATGGAACATCAGCTTCACCTGCTACTGCTTTGGCAAGTAATGTTTTACCTGTTCCTGGAGGACCTACTAATAGAACTCCTTTAGGTATTCTCGCTCCCATTTTTTGAAATTTCTTTGGTTCTTTTAAGAAATCTATTAATTCTTGAACCTCTTCTTTTTCCTCTGTTAATCCTGCAACCTTATCAAATTTTACTTTATCCTTATCTGTTGTAAGACGTGCTCTACTTCTACCAAAATCCATAGATTTATTAGCACCACCCATTTGTTTAGAAATAAACAAATAAGCTACAACGCCAACTCCAAGTAATAATAATGTAGGTAATATATTAACAACTACGAATAAAAGTACACTAGATTGTGGATCATTTGAAACTTTAATTTCTATATCATTTGAAGATTTTGCTTCATCAATTTGCTTTAAAGTTTCTTCACTAAGTGTTCCTGAAGATGAGAATGTCTCATTTTCTTTATAGCCTTTTAACTTTCCTGTTAAATTATATACTCCTTGATTACTATTTTGTTTTATAGTTAATTCTGTTACTTTATTTTCTTCTAAAGCCTTTATAAATTCACTATAAGATAATTCATTTACTTTAGTATTTAATGTATTTAGAAAATAAAATACGCCTAGTATTACTATAAATAAAAATATATATGAAAATAAACTCCTTTTAACTACTTTTTTATCCATACTATTCCTCCTTTAATTGTACTTTAATATTATATCATACTTTTCTTGTTTTTTTCTATCTAAATGTGATTTTTTAATACCAGGAATCCAAATTATTTCTCCAGTACTGTCTGTTACAATAGGATATTCTCCTCTTTGTTCTTTTGGTATCTTTGAATCTATAAATATATCACTCACTTTTTTAGTACCTAACATATTCTTTACACGCATTACATCTCCAGGTTTCCTGTTTCTAACATAAAATGGTAATTTTATATCTTTACTATTTAAATGTATTACATAATTTGTTGTAAGTGTTGTACTCATATCATTTTCTATTACTTTACCATTTGGTAATTTAACATAATCTGTAAATTCTAAGTTATAATTTGTTATTTTATTTTTATTCATAACTCTAAAATTATTATATTCTACTACTGCTTTTTTATTAAGCGGTAAATCAAACATCATATTTTTTCTTTTTAATATTCTATTTATAATTATATCTATATGTTTGTTATTTATATAGGTAATATTTTGACCATAAATATTTTTTAAAAAACGTTCTAATATATATATTCTAATTATTTTATCTTGTTTATTAAATTCATCTATATTTATTTTATTTTCAAATACTATATTATCATATATTTTATCTCTTACTTTTTCTAAAAAAGAATGCGCTAAAATTATTTTTTCATTATATTCTATAAATTTATAATGTACATTAGGATTTTCTTTTTTTAATTCAGGTAATATTTTATTTCTATATCTATTTCTTGTATATTTTAAATCTGAATTAGATAAATCTATGGCATACCATATACCTCTACTATCTAATTCTTTAAATATTTTATCCTTTGTTAAAAATATTAGCGGTCTTGCAATTTTATAACCTCTATCGTTTGATATTCTTTCAAAACCTGCATATCCCTTTAAGCTAGAACCTCTAGATATTTTCATTAAAACTGTCTCTATTAGGTCATCTCCATGGTGTGCTGTAAAGAGAATGTCAGCACTATGTTTCCTCACTATTTTATCAAAAAATTCATATCTTATTTTGCGCGCGGTTTCTTCGCTAAA
Source organism: Bacteroidaceae bacterium (assembly GCA_963616135.1). Taxonomy (GTDB): domain Bacteria; phylum Bacillota_I; class Bacilli_A; order RF39; family UBA660; genus UMGS1613. The sequence goes on from CAVEJT010000012.1 coordinate 4,690, forward strand.
TTTGTCATTTGGATAATTTTCTATTTTATGGAATTCAAAAGTAATATTATTTTTATTACAATATTCTTCTACTTTAATTGCTTCCTCGTCACTTTCAGCTCTTAAATTATGATGTACATGGGCAGCCACTATTTTTAAATTTAGTTTATTTTTTAAAGATAGTAATATATCTATAAGCAACATTGAATCCGGACCGCCACTCAAAGCTACTACTGCACATTTGTTTTTTAAGTTTAATTCTTCTAAAAATTTATATACTTCATCCATAAAATCACCTGACCTATATTGTATTATAAAAATTATTTTATATCAATAGTTTTTAAAAAACTAAATCAAAACTTTCCTTTTTATATAGATATATATGTTCTTATAATTATCATTAACTTTACACTAAATGGAGAAAATCATACAAAACTATTTACTTTTATAACTATTTCTATTATAATGAATGTATAGAATTATAATAGTAGGAAATAAATATAGTAGCAGTTTTTCTGCTATTAAACATTCTATAAGAAGGGAAGGTTTTTATGAAAAAGAAAAGAAGCAACGATAAATCATTAGTTTTATTAGCACTAATAATCGCTGTCGTAGGATTAGGAATTGGTTTTTCATTCTTTACTAAAGCACTTAATATAAAATCAAATGCAACAGTTAATCCTACCGATACTTTTAAAATCGTATTTTCAACAAGTGGTACAGAATCACTAGCTGGTTCTCCAGTTTATGATTTGGATGGCTATGCAAGTGGAGGAACATTTGCAAAAGATGCTACTTCATTAACTGATTTAACTGCAAACTTCACAGACAAAAACCAAACTGCTACTTGGGAATTGTATGCATTTAATGATAGTGAGTATGATGGTTACCTAAACAATGTTGAAATTGGAAACATCACTTGTACTGCTAATGACGGCACTACACAAAGTCTTGTTGATGAAGCATGTCACGATTTAAGTATCAAAGTTACTGTAGGTGATACAGATTTTACTCAAACAACAGCTTCTAATTTAATTACTACTCATAAACTTGAGAGTAATAAAGGTGAAAAAGTTAAAGTTTCTTTAACTTATGCCGGAGATAATAAAAAAGCTGATGGTTCATTTTCTGTAGACATTGGAAAAATCACACTAACTTATGATTCAGTAGACAAAGATTAATAATTTATACATAAGTATTATTAATCTTTGCAAATTAATCGAATTAGAAGAATGGAAGTGAAGTATGAAAAAAAGTTATAAAAAAATTTTGTTTATAGAAAGTTTACTTTTGGTTTTATTATTAATAAACTCATTTTTCAAAAACTTTCTACAAAATTATTTTATTTGTTTATTTTTATTTCTATCCATTCTTTTATTTAGATTAATCTTTGGATTTGAAAACCACAAAAAAGAAAATTTAAAAAAATACATTATACAAATTTCAATATATTTGATAATAGTTGTACTTATTTATTATTTATTTGGACTTATAACTGGATTTGCACATAATAATTTATATTATAATTTTTATAGTTTTTACACATTTATTTTACCGATTATTATAACAGCTATTTTAAGTGAATTTTTAAGATACCAACTATTAAGGAAAAGTGAAGGTAATGTTTTTTTAATTATATATACAACACTTATATTCATTTTTGTAAGTATAAGCAATTCGATATATTACACAAATTTTGATTCTATCTATAATATAATAGTTTTTGTAGGAATTACCTTGTTACCAAGTATAAGCACAAATATTCTTGGTACTTATATAAGTATTAAAATTGGATATAAACCTATGATTTTTTATTTAATAATATTTAATTTATTAAATTATTTACTACCTATAATACCTGATTATAACGAGTTTTTGGTTTCTATTTTTAATTTATTAGTACCTACAATATTACTTTATATAATAATGAATTCTTTTAATGATGAATTACAAAAAGAATTAGAATTTAGGACAAGCAAAAAGAAAGAAAAAATATTATTGGTATTAACTTCTATAATATGTATTACTACAGTTTATTTTACCTGTGGGTATTTTAAATTTTATGCAATTGCAATAGCAAGTGGATCTATGAGTCCAACCTTTAATAAAGGTGATATAGTAGTAATTGAAAAAATAAAAAATAAGAAACAACAAATTAATGTTGGTGATATAATCGCGTATGATTATGATAATAAAATAATTGTTCATAGACTTATAAAAATAATTAATATTAACGGTGAAAAATTTTATTATACAAAAGGAGATGCTAATAACAGCATAGATAATTATAAAATTAAAAGGGAACAAATACGTGGTACTGTTAAATTATATATTCCATTTTTAGGATATCCGACAGTATGGCTAAGTGAATTAGATTAAAGAAGGTGATGTAATGGCAAAAAAAAGAGTGCTAAAAAAAATTAATATATACACAAGTTATTTGCAAAGAATAATTATAAGAATAATAATTTCTATTGCATTTCTTTTACTATCAGTTCTACTATTATTATCATCTATTAATAATGATAGACATTATACATTGAAATATGACAAAAGAAGTACAATAGATTATAAGGTTTATCTTAAAGACAATACTTTTTATGAGGAAAAATATTTAGAAAAAGATATGACCTATATTGCTAGTTTAATTGATTTTATAGATATTGATTATAATTACAAATTTAAACTTAATGAAGCCTCAAACTTTAAATATGATTACCAAATAATTGCAACACTTCTTATACACCCAGAAAACAACAATACAAAGATTTTATATAGTAAAGATTATGTATTAAAAGAAAATACTACTATAAAAGAAGAAAATAAAAATGAGTATGAAATTAAAGAAAGTATTAATTTAGATTATAATTATTACAATAATCAGGCAAACACATTTAAAACAACTTATGGAATTAATTGTACAAGTGAGCTTATCATTCATTTAAAAATAACTACAACAGGAAAAGATATAAGGTACAATGTAAAATTTAATACACCAGATGATATAAAATTAACTTTGCCTCTTTCCGAAAAACAAATTGATATTAAAATAAATTCTGATAATTTTAAAGAAAGTGGTCAAGTTGAGAAAAAAATAAATTATTTTATAAATGATAGATTAAACTTTGCAATTAGTATTGTATTATGTTTTGTATCAATATTGAACACTTTGCACGTAATAAAAATGTTAAAAAAATTAAAACCAAAAAAAGATAACTATTCAAAATATATAAGTAGATTACTAACAGATTATGATCGAACAATTGTAGAATCTAAAAAATTGCCAGATTTTGATGATTTTGAAGTTTTAAAAATAACTACATTTGATGATTTACTAGATGTTAGGGATAATTTAAAATTACCAATAATTTATGTACCTATTCATAAAGAAAAATGTTGTTTTTATATTAAACACGAAAAAACAGTATATATTTACTATGTTAAAGCAGTAGATTTAGAGGAAAACAATGAAAACAAACAGAAATAAAAATAATTATGGGTTTAATAACTTTAAAAGTCAAAAATTAGCAACTATATTCACTATTTCTGTTTTTTCTTTTATCATTTTTCTTTCTATTGGTTTTTCTGCTTTTAATACAACACTACAATTTGAAAATTTAACTGCTCAAGTTTTAAATGATTACGATATTAGAATATCTAATCTAAATTTTACAAGTAATAATTCAACAATACAAAGTTTAAAATATAGTCCATATAAAATATACGGAGATGTATTATTTACATCACTTGATTCTACATTAGATTTAGAAGTTACAGTTACAAATTTAGGAAACGAAAAGGCTGGAATTGCAAGTATAACCGGATTAAATGATGATTTAGAAATTAAAAGTATTTCCGGATATAACATTGGAGATGCTATATGTGATGATAGTAATAACTGTACATTAGGAATATCTAAAACATTTTATATAACAATCGGTTATAAAGATGATTTAACAGCTCCTAATAATAATTATTATTCATTAGATTTAAATTTTGACTTTCAAAAATTTTATAGCATATCTTATAAAGGATTTGCTTGTAAAGATTGTAAAACAGAAATTCTTGGAAATACAAAGTATAATGAAGTAATCAATATAGAAAATCCAGATAAATTAAATGTAACTATGAATGGAGAGATTTTGACAAGAGATGTTGGATATACATACGACACTACAAATAAATATCTGACTATAGACAAAGTTACCGGGAACTTAAATATATCTTATCAATCGTTTGATAAAGATAAAGCCGTATATGTATGGGATGTTTCAAGTTCCAATGATAATAGCATATTAGCATATGCGTTTGATAATGATAATGATGGTTATTGGGAAATATATATTGAAACACAATCAAATGCTACTGATAATTCTACACTTAAAATTATATATAATGCCTCTGGAACACAAAGTTTTTATAACAATTCTGAAATTATTAGAAATAAAGTAGAGGCTATCCATTTTGTAAATCAAGTTAGAGCAAATAAAACAGCGGACGGAATGTTTTCATTTATTGCAGAACCAGATGATAGTAACTCTGGAGTATATGATATAGATAATCTTATAACGTCGCATTGTACTTCTATGAAATCCATGTTTCAAGGATATGGGGGAAGCTATATAGATTTAACAAACTTTGATGTAAGTAATGTTTCAAATTTTCAAGGTATATTTTCTGCTTCTAAAATACTAGAACTAGATTTATCTAATTGGGATACAAAAAAGGTTACAACACTACAAAGTGCATTTTCAAACACAAAATTAAAAAAACTCAATGTTTCTAATTGGGATACAAGTAAAGTTACTATGATGTGGGACTTGTTTTTTAATTCTACATCACTTGAAAACTTAGATTTATCGGATTGGGATTCTAGTAATTCAACATCCTTTAAATGGGCCTTTAGAAATATGACTAGTTTAAAAACTTTAAATATTAGTGGATGGAATTTCAGTAAAGGTATTTCATTAGAAAATTTGTTTTATGGTGATACAAACCTTGAGGAAATAATTTTAACAAATGTTAATACTTCTGGAATTTCTGATATGAGTAACCTATTTAATCAATGTTCTAAACTAAAAGAGGCTGATTTATCTAGTTTTGATTTTAGCAGTGTTACTAACATGAGCTCTATGTTTAATAGTTGTAAATCAATTACTACTATTAAATTTCCAGATAATATAGATACATCTAAAGTTACCGATTTATCAAATGCATTTAGATATTGTGAAAGCTTGGAAAATATTAATGTTGAAAATTTTGATACTCAAAATGTTACAACACTTGGTAGTATATTTTATCAAAATTATAAAATTCAAAATCTAGATTTAAGTAAATGGAATACAAGTAAAGTTACAAATTTTGGTTGGGCTTTTAGAGAAATGAAAGCTTTGAAGACTTTAAATATTAGCAATTTTGATTTTTCAAGTGCAACTAATGTTGAAGGTATGCTATATAATTCAACCGCTTTACCTATTGAAGAAATTGATGCAAGTAATGTTAATTTTGTTGGATTAGAAAACACTTCTAATTTCAGTAATATGTTTAATGGATTATCCACAACTACTAATATTATTGTTAAAAATGATAATAATCAAGTTACATGGTTTAATACATATTTTCCTAATAAATTTAATATTATAACAAAAGAGTAGATTTAACATCTACTCTTATTTGTGATATGCTTCATTATTATTTATTTTAAATGAACGATATATTTGTTCTAAAAGATTAACTCTAAACAATTGATGTGGAAATGTAAGTTTAGAAAAAGACAATTTGTAATTACTTCTTTCTTTTATTGCTTTGTGCAACCCATATGATCCACCTATTACAAAAGTAATAGTAGAATGCGTATTAAATATGTTATCAATCTTTTTGGCTAGTTCTACACTATTTAACATATTACCTTCAATTTCTAAAGTAATAACAAAATCTTTTGAATCTATATATTTTTCTATTAAATTTTTTTCTTTTTCTAAAATAATATCTTTGCTTGGATTATCTATATCGCTTACTTCTATTATATCTAATTTTGTATATTTAGATAATCTTTTTTTATATTCACTTATAGCATCTATTAAATATTTTTCTTTTATTTTTCCTACACAAATTATTTTTATCATACCGTGAACAACTCCGTCATTTCGTTTTGCCTAGCTATAGTTATATTATCAAATTTTATATGCTTATTTTTTAATGTTTCTTTTAATGTCGTAAGTGCTAAATCTTCAGTATTATTTTGTTCACTTAAATGGGCTAATACTATTTGTTTTGTATTATTACCTATTAATTTAGTTAAATAATACGAAGAATCTTTATTTGATAAATGGCCTTTATCACTCAATATTCTTATTTTAATATGATGTGGATATTTAGGATTATTCATAAGTTTTTCTATATCATGATTACTTTCAAATACATATAAATTTTTGTTTTGTATATATTTAAAGTTACGTTCACTAATATATCCTGTATCTGTTATATATACCATAGAAGATTCTCCTTCTTCTATCACATAACCTCTAATATCTCGAACATCGTGTGATAATTTTATAGATTTAATTCTTATATCACTATCTACATTTACTTCATTTTCTCTACATATATGTGTTAGATTTAGTTTTGCTTCTTCCATTATCTCAGTTGATATATATATTAAAGGATTATATTTTTTAGCAAATACCTTTAATCCTCCTACGTGATCTACATGAGAATGGGTAATTAAAACTATATCAATGTCACTTGGATCTATTCCTATCTGTTTTAAACTTTTTTCTACATATAAAGAACTAGTACCTATATCAATTAAAATTTTATGATTTTTTGTTTCGACATAGGTACAATTTCCTTTACTACCACTTGATAAAACTGATATTTTCATTAATAGAAATTAAATGGATTCGTATGACATTTATATCCTGGACAAGTTCTAATTTCAAAATGAAGATGCGGTCCTGTTGCCCAACCACTAGAACCAACATAACCAATTATCTGTCCACGAGCCACTGTACTACCTATTGATAATCCCGGAGCAAACCTAGCCATATGACCATAGAATGAATAATAACCATTATTGTGATTTATTTGAATATAATTACCATTGTCTGATCTATATTCCATTTGCTCTATAACACCGTTATTTGCTGCATATACTGGAGAACCGTATCCTGTTCCTGCTATGTCTAATCCAGTATGGAAATTACCTTCGCCAAACACAGCCAATCTATATCCATAGTATGAAGATATTGTATATCCACTATTTGTTGGCCATCCCCAAGAAGTCGTACTACCAACTGATGGTACATATTTAGTTCCTATATTAATAATTTTAGATACTGGACTTTTTATTACTTCTTTATCTACTGGATCTACGTATGCAATCTCACCATTTACACTTTTAACATTTTGAGATACTCTCTCTACTCCTGTTTCTCCTTCTTGTGAAACAACCATACTACCTTGACTTATTGATTCATCATATTGTTCAACAACAGCAAAATCGGTAGTCTTATCTACAACTTCATATTTTTCTACAACTATTTGAATTTTTGGATCTATTTTTGATATAACTATATCTGTACCTGTTACAAGCAAATTATCTCTGCTTGTATATTGAGGATTAAAGATTAAAAACTCCTGTACACTTATCTGATTTTCAAAAGCTAAAGATTCTATTGAATCTCCAGGTTTTACTTGAACTATTCTCTCTTCGTAAGTATCACCATATAATAAGTATGCAGATAATGAAGTTGCATCTGTATATATTTTTTCTTCAACAGAAATATTTACAGCTTTATAAGTAATTTCTTGTTCTACATATATATTTTCTATAACTGATCCTGTTGATGTTATTTCTATTTGATTATCATTTTTATAAGCAACATAACTATTGTCATCTACAAATATTGTTATAAGATTCTCTATAGCATCTGAAAATATTTTTTTATCCATTGTATAAACAACTATATCATCTACACCCTCATTTGTACTTTTAATAGTAAATTTATACCCTGCTACTGTACAAGATTTTTTTGTTATAATTCTTTTATATATTTCAGGAACTGCTACTATATCATCATGATATGTATATACTTTTTTTATCTCTATTCCATTAGGAGTATATACATTATTTGTATGAGAATATATATCATTAGTATTAATATAATCTCTCATTTCTTGTATTTCTATATCAGTTAAATTAAATAATTTCTCTTCTAAATAAAATTTAATATTATCTAAATCTATATCACTTAAATTATAATTATCTTTATTTGTTAATAAAAATTTTGCTTTATCTCCATTACTATAGGTTTGTAATTCTTCTAAACCTACATACTTATTAAATGTATCTATAGCATCTATTTTAAGTTTATATTTTCTTAAATTTTTTCTAATTGAATCTGCTTGAGTATTTATATATTTTTCTAATTCTTCTTTTGATTCAATCATACCAAGAAATTCACTATCTAAATATACATTATAATATGTTTGTGGTTGTTTACTTGTTTTGTAATTAAAACCAAATAAAAATATAACTACAGATAAAACAAATATTAAAAAATATATTCCTATTTTTTTCATGTGTCACCTAGCTTTCTTCTTGTACGTTTGCTACATTTACAAAAGTACTTGTACCCCTTTGAAATATTAATGGAACATCTGCTAAAGGACCATTACGATGTTTCCTTATAACAAATTCCATCAAACTATTTTCTTTTTCTCTTTCTTCATCAGAACAATGTAAGAATGCTACTATATCGGCATCCTGTTCTATTGCTCCTGACTCTCTTAAGTCACTTAACATAGGCTTTTTATCTACCCTTTGCTCAATACCACGCGATAATTGTGATAGCGCTATTACAGGAACATTTAATTCCATTGCCATTGTCTTTAGTGCTCTTGAAATATCTGCTACTTCTTGTTGCCTATTCGCACCATTTTTACTGCTACCTTGAATAAGTGTTAAATAGTCGATTACTACTATATCAAGTCCACTTGGACTTGTTGCAAGTTTTCTACATTTACTTCTTATTTCTCCAACAGTTTGTCCTGCTGTATCATCTATAAAAATATTAGTACTTGAAAGTCTACTTATTGCTTCGTTTACTCTCTTCCAATCAGAGTGTTCTAGGTTACCAGTTTTAAGTTTGTTTCCTTCAATTTGTCCAACACTAGAAAGCATACGACTCGCTAATTGTTCTGCACCCATTTCCATATTAAATAAAGCAACTGTCTTTTTTGAATTAATCGCAATATTATTTACCATATTTAAAGCAATTGCTGTCTTTCCCATACCTGGACGAGCAGCTATTATTATTAATTCATGCGGATGAAATCCACTAGTTATTTTATCTAATTCATAAAATCCTGTTGGTATACCTGTAATATCTCCTTTATTTGCAGCAAGCTTTTCTAAATCTGCTTGAGTTTTATATAAAACATCTTGTATAGATTTAAATTCTGTACTTCTAAGACTTTTTGATACATCAAAGATTTTCTTTTCTGCTTCTTCTATTACATCACTTATATTATTTGATGTATTATAACTATCAGTAATTATTGAAGTAGCTTCATCAATAAGTCTTCTTAAAATAGCCTTATCTTCAACTATTTTAATGTATTCATCAATATTTGCAGCACTCGGAACACTTTCTATTATTTCAGTTAAATATTCTATATCACCTACAGTTTTTAACCAATTCCTATTATTTAGTTCTTCTGCTACTGTTGTTAAATCAACAACACTTCCCCTAGAATCAACTGACTTTATACACTCAAAAATTTTAGAATGATTATCTGAATAAAATTCACTACCATTTAATAATTCTAAACCTTTTTGTAATGCTTTCTTAGTAAGAAACATTGAACCTAATACTGATTGTTCTGCATCTATATTATTAGGTATTTCTCTATTCATACTTCACCTACTTTTTTAATTCTATTTTTAATTTAGCTATAACTTTTTTATGTAATTCAATATCTATATTATGAATTCCCAATGAAGCTATCGCACCTTCAATTTTTATTTGTTTTTTATCAATATTATAACCCTTACGTTTTAATTCTTCAACTATTTGTTTAGGACTAACACTTCCAAAAACTCTATCTTGTTGTCCTGTTTTTACTTTAAATGATATTATATCTTTTTCTATTTTTTGTTTTAATGCCTCACATTTTTTTATTGTTTCTTCCTCTTCTTGTTTTCTTTTTTTATTATCACTATCTAATCTATTAAGTCCACCTTGAGTTGCCAAAACTGCATCTCCCTTATTTATTAAAAATACTCCATATCCATCTTTTACATCTAGGATATCTCCACTTTTGCCTTGTTTTTTTACATCTTTTATCAAAATTATTTTCATATAATAACCTCCTTAAAAGTATATATTTATTATACTATAAAATAAACAAAAAAGATAGAATTTTCTATCTTTTCTTTAAGTTATCATCATATACCAGTTGCATATTAAAAGTTAAATCCAATATCATAGGATCACTAGTCTCAATACTTAATGTATCAACTTTATCCTTATCTATTTCATCTACCTCTAAAAAATCATTAGCCAATTTCATCGCATATAATTTTTCATTTATTCTTGATACACCTGTTTTAGTTAATGGAACTGCTTTTCTTGTGCCATCTGAATATGCATCCGTAACGCAAATTTCTTGATATCCGCTAGGACCTATAAAAAACATATCCTCTAATTGTTCACACAATTTAAATTTTCTATAAAGTTTACTATTTTCAAATTGTGGGTATGAAATCATATTTGGATCTTGTAGAATTTGATCACTAATTGATAGAATAAGTGTCAACTCTTGTCTTCTAGACCTTATATACTCCTCTATAAGCTTAACAAAACACTCCCGTTTATCTTGAGTTATAGGTAACTTTATCATTAAATCATCTAATTCTTCTCTATTAGCTCTTGTGTATACAATTTTATTTACATTAATAGCTCCACTTGCCTCTTTTGACTTAAGCTCTTTAATCATATTTACTAGAATATTTAATTGTTTATTATAAAGAACTTGCATTTCAATAAAATTTGACTCATTATATTTATACTGACTATCAAAAAAGTTTTTAGATGATTCCTTCGAATCTAAATATTTTTCAAATTTTTCATAAGCGTCATATAATTGCTCAAGTTTTAATAAATTGTCCTTACTCATCTTTATATTAGTAGAATTTTCTATATTTTTGGCTGATTGTCTTATCTGTGATTCAACATAAGAAATGTTTTCTTGGTAATCTTTTAACTCTTCTTTTGTTTTTACTTTTGCATTAAAAGTCTTATCTACTCCCCTATTATATGAGATTATTCTTCTTTTAGTATCTAAACATTCTTCAAGTTGATTTGATATATTACTACAAAGAATACCCAAATCTTCTCTAAATATTTCTTTTAATATTTTAATTACTTCATCTTTCCATCTTATATGCTCTTTTTCGGATCCACAAATATCATCTATGCTTGTTTCATATATAAAATTACTAGCATCTAATTTTCTCATATTTTTTCTCCTTTATTTATTATATCAACTATATCTTGTTTTACTTCTTTTATTGTTTTATTAAGAATTTGGGCAGCTGCATTCGAGCTATGACCTCCACCACCCATTTGTTTCATAATATTACTTACATCATAATCTCCTAATGATCTTGCACTTACACCTATTTTGCCATCCTCTAATTTACCTATTGAGAAAGATACTTTAACATCTTCAAATGTTAGTAATTCTTCAGCTATTTCAGCTAATTCAACATTAGTACAAGTCCTACTTATTATACACATAGCAATATTTTCTGTAACCATAAAACTATTTCTTATAAAGTTTGCTCTCTTCATATATTCTTCTTTTGTTTCTTTTAATAATTCTTGTTTTAATATTGAATCTGCACCCATTTCCATCAAGGTTGAAGCTGCTTCATAAGTTCTACTTGTTGTTTTTAAATTAAAACCATTTGTGTCTATTTCTATGCCCGCTAAAAGTATTGTAGCTATTACATTATCTAAATCAAGATTACAATACTCTGCATAATACGTTATTAATTCTGACATACTCGATAGGTTAGAATCTATATATAAAAACTTACTGTTTTTTATATACGATTTATTTTTAATATGATGATCTAAAATAATTGTATCATATTCATCAACTGCTTTTGGATATTCTACTCTTTCTTGTTGATGTACATCTGTTATTATAAGTAAAACATTACCCGTCAATTTTTTATAAGTTTCTTCATCTACACAAATTATATCTTTTTCCATTTTATTAAATGCTTGTTTAATATTTGAATTATATTTATCTAAATGTTTAATATTAAAAAATAAATACGCATTTTTACCAAATGATTCAATAATTTCACATAAACCAAGAGAAGAACCTAAGGAATCCAAATCTGGCTCTTTGTGTCCCATTACTATAAAATTATCATATTTACTTATTAAATCATTTAATTTTTGAAATAGTTTTTCCATGGTATCACCACTATTATTGTACAATAAAATATAAAATATAAAAACACAAATTACTAAAAAGGACAAATATTTACATATATCTTGTAAATACTTGCCCTACATATCACTATTTCTAATTTTATTAGCTAACTCTTTTATTTTAGTAAATCTATGATGTAATCCAGATTTAGTTATAGGTGTTTGTGTTTCTATACTTATTATATTACTTAATTCAGCAAGCGATGCTTCTTTATACTTTAATCTATAAATTGCAGCGATCTTAGTTTTATCATCTAATAAATCTATACCACCTATACTATTTATAAGTTCTATATCTTGAACCTGTTTTGATGCTGTTTCTATTATTTTATCTACATTAGCCTGTTCACAATTGTTAAGTCTATTTGTCATGTTTTTATGATCTCTATATATTCTTATGTCTTCATAATATAGAAGAGCTTGTATAGCGTTTATCATTCTTAAGAAATCTCCTATTTTTTCTGCTTCTTTTATATATATCATAAATTTAGTTTCTCTTTTTATTACTTTACTGTTTAAATAATACATATTAAGTTTTTCTTTTATAAATTCTGCATATTCAAGATTATCAACTAAAAATTCTAAATGATATCTAGACTTTTTAGGATCATTTATACTACCTGTTGCGATAAATACTCCTCTTAAATATGTTCTTATCAAAACATCATCATCAACTATATAGTTAGCAGGTATATTAGTATTTAAACTTAAATCTTTTTTTATTAATTCAATTTTTTGAGTGATTTCTAATATGTATATATAGTTTTTATTATAGTTATACCCATGACGCACTGTTATTTTAGGACTAATATTGTATAACTCTTTTATGTAATTAAAAATATGTCTAGCTACACTTGAATTTTCTGTTGTTATTTTTATTTCTTTTGAAGTTATAGTAGCATTGTTTCTTAAGATTGCTGAAAGTTCACTAGTAGCTTCTAATTTATCTATTTCTAATTTACTTAATTCGTTTTTTACTATGCCAGTGAATGACATAACACCACCTACTTTTTCATTAAATAATAAAATATATGGAACCCAAGTTTAATATTATCATGTCTTAATAAATGATTATCAGTAATATAAGTAAGATCATCACCTATTGCTTCTAACTCATATTTTTTAAAGTTTTCTTTATCAAATTTTACTGCATCCTTTTGTTCTGCTGTTTCATAAACTTTTGCCATTTCATCATCTATTTTACCTGTGTTAGCAAGTACTACATCTACATGTCTTTTACCTAAATATCCATTTAATTTTTGTATATGATCTGTTACTTTAAAACCATCTGTTTCTCCTGGCTGAGTCATCATATTGCAAACATACATAATTTTTGCTGAACTTTTTTCTATTTCTTTTACTACTTCATCTATTAATAAATTTGGAATAATACTTGTAAATAAACTACCCATACTAAGTATTATTAAATCTGCATCTTTTATTGCTTTTAATGCTTCCTTAGTAGGTATTGCTGGTTCTTTATAATAAACCTTTTTTATTTTACCTTTATGCCCAGTAATATTATGTTCTCCCTCTATTGTTGTACCATCTTCCATGTCTGCTACTAAAGTTACATTATCTTCTGTAAGAGGAACTACTTTTCCTTTTAAATTTAAAACTTTACTCAATGCCTCTATACCATCAGATAAATTACCACTTACCTCAGCTGCAGCTGTTAAAAGAAGGTTTCCCACTGTATGTCCATCAAGATCACTTGTAGTAGAAAATCTATAATTAAACAAATCCATAACAAGTGGTTCTGTTTCGGATAAAGCCACTAAAACTCTTCTAATATCTCCAACTGCCGGAATACTAAACTCTTCTCTTAGTATACCTGTACTTTTACCATCATCACAAACTGTTACTATTGCAGTTATATCAAGAGGATATTGTTTTAATCCTCTAAGTAGATTAGACATTCCTGTTCCTCCGCCAAGTACTACAACTTTTTTCATTTTCATCACCTAATTAATTATACTAAAAAAAGACTGATATTTCAATCTTTTAAATTATTTGATATTTCTACAAATATTTCTATAGGTAATTGTTCTGCACGTGCTGTTAAATCTAAATTATGTTTTTGTAAAATTGATTCTATTTGTTCTAAATCATATCCTTTAAGATTATTTCTTAAATTTTTTCTTTTTTGTTTAAATGAATCTCTTACTAATCTAAAAAACAAACTTTGATTATTTAATTTTATTAAATTTTCACGTCTAGTAAATTCTATAACTATACTATCAACATTAGGCTTTGGTATAAATACATTTCTAGATACATCTAATAGTTTTTTTACATCAAAATAATAATTTAAATACACAGATAAAGAGTTATATTCTTTTGTATTTGGTACTGCTTTAAATCTATCTCCAACTTCTTTTTGTACCATTACAACTAATTTATCTACTGGAACACTATCTTCTATAAATTTCATAATTATAGGAGTTGTAATGTAGTATGGTAAATTAGCAACTACATATAATTTTTTATAACTATATTTTTTTATATCCTCATTAGGATTTGACTTTAGAAAATCTTCAAATTTTATCTCTACATTAGTTAAGTCTTTTAAATTATCATTTAATAAATCTTTCAATGTTTTATCTATTTCATAACATAATACATTTTTAGCATACTCTGAAAGTTTATATGTAAGAGACCCTGCTCCTGGTCCTATTTCAATTACAAGAGTATCCTTATCTATACCTGATTTTGAAATTATGTTACTTATTATATTTTCATCTATTATAAAATTTTGACCAAACATTTTCTTTAAGTTAAATCCATATTTGTCCATTTTCTCTTTAAATTTAATTGGTGAATATTCCATACTATCATTCCTTCTCCATTATAATAGCACAAAAAAAGGATTTTACCAACCCCATCTTTGTACACTAAATGATGTATTTGAACTTGTAGCTCCACCATTAACCGCTTCTGCTTGAGATGGAAAAGCAACATCCATCCATACTACACCTTGTGCCCAAGCCCCTCTCATAGATGAACCACTATCAAGTACAATACCTACAAATTCATCAAGTACTCCATTATTTATTTTAACTATAGTTCCACAAGGAAAAGCTGAATTATCTGCTGCAAGTATTCTTACATTTCCATAGCTATAATCATTATAATATACTCCATCATTAATTAAACTATGATTTACTCCTTCACGAGTTAAACAAGATACATTTCCTACCATACTACATCCAGGGCAATCTGGACCATATCCAGTTAATTTACCACTATAAGATCCCTCTCTACCAGAACCTAATTCAACAACTTCATTTCTCATATCACTTATATGAGTATAGGCAAGACCATCATAAGTATAATCAAGACCGTTAACACCTTCTACAAGAACTACAGGGTCTGCATTAGAAGGTTTATTCTCATTATAAACATAATCTGTATTATAAGCAACAATTTCATTTATTATAGTTGCAGTTTTATCTTTTGTTGGATTATATAATGTAGTTCCTGTATTTAACATAGTAACTGCTATTATCGTAATCATCCCAACAATTGATAAGATTAATGAAAATTTTACTTTTGTTGTCATCTTATCACCTCTACATTGGTAATCAAATTATAGCATATTTATATTTTTAAGTCAAATTCGTGTAAAGTTTTAAAAATATTAAGAGTTTTCTATTGACTTTATAATAAAATTAAAAATCATAGTTAATTTCAATCAACTATGATTTAAATTTTTAACCTAATTGTGATTTTGAAATTGTTATAACTGGGCGTACACCGTAGACGTTAAAATTGCCGCTGACAGGACCGGAGCTAAGATTGCCGCCATACTCCACAGTCCAAGCAGTGTAAGCATTAGACACGCTAGGGGAAGATGTCCAGTATCCATATGTTCCTGTTGTTAATTTTGTATGACTATATAACCATTTTGCTGATCTAAACCCATTTCCAGAAGTACTAGTATTCCATTTTGTATCTCCTCCTGCTGTTGCTATTTGTTGTCCGCTTGGCAATGTAATTTGATCTTCATCTAATTTGGTCCAACCTGATGTTCTCTCTTTTAATATTTTATTTGCTGTTATTGGACCTAAATTATTATTTCCACAATCAGGACAGTCTGTCTGATTCCAATCAGCTTCTGTTCCGCCGGCAGCTAAATAATCATCTTTTTTTGTCCATGCTACTGTATCTCCTAAATTTTCACTCATTATTAATGATACATTATCTCCTGAAGTTTCTAAAACATAAAATGTATTTTCTTTTCCATCTCCTAATTGACAAGTATATGTTACTCCTGCATCATATTTACTTGCTACCTCGCTCGATAGTATTCCTACTTCTTCACTTGTATATGATGAATCATCTCCAGGATTATCATTTCTTGCCCATACTAATGCAGTTACTTTAGTTGTATTTGCTTTACATAATACTCCTTTATATGGCTCACTAGCTGTTAATTTATCGCCTTTATATTTTACGTTATAATTTCCTACAACTAATTTTGTTCCCGACTTGGTAACACTTCCGCCTTTTATTTTTACTGTTCCACTACTTGGTTTATTTCCATTCATTTCTATTGTTAATGTTTTTTCTAATCCATTTCCTTCTAGATTTCCCTTATTATTTATTGTATATGTTCCATCTGGAATATTGTTACCATCTAGCTTTGCTGTTGCTACTGCGGTTTCTACAGCTTCAATATAATTATCTGCTGTTCTCTCAGCTGAGCTCTTCTTTGTATCTGCTATTATATCTAATACTATTGGGGTTGCGATTAATGCGATGATTGCGAGTATTACAATTACTGCCAGTAATTCTATTAAAGTAAAACCTTTCTTTTTCATATTATCCTCCTTCTTTATTTTGTTTCACTCTTGTAAAGGTATACAAAAAACACAAAGAAACCTAGAGTTTTATTCTCTAGATCTTTGTGTTTGTACGTTCTAATAGTATTATAGTATAACTAGATACCCCCCCCCCCAGGCTTTATTTTGATCTTTTATTTTTATTGATATCTTATTCATACTATCACTACCCTTTACTATCTAAATTATATATTATCTTGTCTTATTAGTCAATATTTATACTAAATTCTTTTAATGCATTTTGCCCTGTTTGATTTATTATATCTTCTATACTTAAATTTTTTAATTCAGCTAATTTTAAAGCCACATAATATACATTTGAAGGTTTGTTTTTTTGTCCTCTATATGGTTCTGGAGTTAAATAAGGACTATCTGTTTCAAGTAATATATGGTTTAAATCAATATCTTTTACTATTTCCTGTAATTTTTTTGAATTTTTAAAAGTTAATACTCCACCTACACCAATTTTATAACCTATCTTTATAAACTCACGTGCCATTTCTAAACTAGAATTAAAGCAATGTATTGAACCTTTTAAATTATATTTTTTTAATATATCATAAGTATCTTGTATTGCTTCTCTAGAATGTACTATAATGGCCTTATTATATTTTTTAGCTATATCTAATTGTTTAATAAATAATTCTTTCTGTTGTTCCTTATTATCTTTTACCCAGTAATAATCTAAACCTATTTCTCCTATACCAACTATTTTTTTATTATTTAAGTTATCTTCTATAAATTTTAAATCAGATTCTTTAAAATTTTCTATTTCTTCAGGATGAATACCCAATGTACCATATACATTGTCATATTTATTTACAAGTTCTATAACTTCTTTATTTGTTTTTAAATCACAACCACTTGCAATCATTATTCCATCAAATTCATTTATTATATCATCTAAGTTATTATAGTCATCACATGATAGATGACAATGAGTATCTATTAACATTTTATCACCAAAAAAATTATACCATAAACAGTATAATTTTTCTATTACTTTGATATTTTACCTATTATTAAAAATATATAAAAGGTAATTAAATAAGCTAAATCATACAAATCCTTGCTAACAACGAAACTACCTAAGAATAAATATGTAATAAATACTACTGTAAGTATCCATAAATATTCTCCAATACTTTTATTTGTTATCATACTCTCTCCTTATATTTAGCGCAACAATAAAACTATAACACATATAATAATTTTAATAAATAGTTATTTAAATAATTTAGTCGACAAAATAATACAATTTACATATTATTTTACAAAAAAAGAGTTATTTTCCTAACTCTTCTAATTTTTTATCTTTATCTATTCTTATAAATAGAGGTTCTGGATTATTTAAGTTTTTTTGAGGTTCTAGTTTTCCAAACTCCTCTGTTGTATTTATATCTTTAATATTCGTATTTAATTGTTCAAATATTCTATCACTAGTACTTGGAAGATATGGTGATAATAATATTGCACCAATTCTAATAGATTCTAGTAAATTATATATAACTGTTTTTAATCTATCAGTTTTACCTTCTTTAGCAAGTGTCCATGGTGTTGTTTCATCAATATATTTATTACATCTTTTAAATATTTCAAATACCTCATCTATTGCTTCTGATACTTTTAAATCATCCATTTTTTCTATACATTTTTTATAAGCACTTGTAACTGTTTCAATTAAATCATCATCAATTTCTTCTTTTATACCTATATCAGGAACTATACCATTAAAATATTTTTTAGCCATTGAAATTGTTCTATTAACTAAATTTCCAAGAATGTTTGCTAAATCTGAATTGAATCTTTCAATAAGTAATTCATAAGTTATATTTCCATCATTGGCAAAAGGTATTTCATGTAGAACATAATATCTTACAGCATCTACTCCAAACTCATTTACTAAATCATCTGCATATATAGCATTACCTCTACTTTTACCTATTTTATCGTTATTAGATAGTAACCAAGGATGTCCAAATATTTGATGTGGTAATTCCAAATCTAAACTCCATAGGAATGCAGGCCAATATATACTATGAAATCTAACTATATCTTTCCCTATTAAATGAAGATCTGCTGGCCACCATTTTTTAAATTCTTCACTTGGGGCATCCACATCATATCCTATGTTTGTAATATAATTTGTAAGAGCATCTAACCATACATATATAACATGTTTTGAATCAAAATCTACTGGTATACCCCAATCAAAAGATGTACGAGAAACACATAAATCTTGTAATCCAGGTTTTATAAAATTGTTTAACATTTCATTTTTTCTTGACTCTGGTTGTATAAAATGAGGATGTTCTTCAATATATTTTTCTAATTGTTTTTGATACTTTGATAATTTAAAGAAATATGCTTCTTCACATTTTTCACTTACTTCTCTACCACAATCAGGACATTTTCCATCTACTAGTTGTGATTCTGTCCAAAACGATTCACAAGGTGTACAATATAACCCCTTATATTCACCTAAATATATATCGCCTTTCTCATACATTTTTTTAAATATTTTCTGAACTTGTTTTTCATGTACTTCATCTGTTGTTCTTACAAATTTATCATATGAAGTATCCATAATATCCCATATTTTTTTTATTTCAGTTGATATTTCATCTACAAATTGTTTAGGTGTTTTACCTAAATCTTTAGCTTTTAATTCTATTTTTTCTCCATGTTCATCTGTTCCTGTTTGAAAATAAACATCATAACCTTCTAATCTTTTAAATCTAGCAATTGCATCTGCAAGAACTATTTCATATGTATTACCTATATGTGGTTTTCCAGATGTATATGCGATTGCTGTTGATATATAATATTTTTGTTTTTCCATATTATCCCTCTTTCTTTGATGTTGAACCTATACCACCCATTCTTGTAGTACTAACCTCATCATCATCTACCATTAAATATTTCATAAATATTCCTTGAATCATAGCTTCTCCTTTTTTTACACTATAATCCTTATCTCCTTCATTTTGAATTTTTATCCAAATATGACCCTCATTATCACTATTATTATAATAATCTGCATCTATTACTCCAACTTGATTGCACATTCGAACATTCCATTTAAATCCCATGCTACTTCTATCTATTAAAAATAAAACTTCATCATCATTAAATTGAGACTTAATTCCTGTTGGTATTTTCATAATTTCTCCAGGTTTTAATGTATAATCAAAAAGTGCAAAAAAATCATATCCTGCTGAACTTTTAGTTCCTCGCTTTGGTAAATTATATGTCTCATATAATTCTTTGTTATCACTAATATCTTTTTTAAATTGTTCAAAACTTATTTTTTCAAATTTTCTCATATAACCTCCTATAAAAAAAATTCACTTCCATATAAGGACGTGAATTTACGTGGTACCACCTTAATTCGTGCTAAAGCACCTTAAAACTATAACGTAGTTAACGTACAGCTCCAGACCCATTCGAAATATTTTAGTATTGTTTGCTTTCACCTTATCAAACTCTCTTATAAATACCTTGATATTTTTCTTTCCTTCTTCGCCTTTGATAACCATATTTTAGCACATTTCAAATTATTGTTCAAGATATTTTGTCATAAATGATGAAACAATTCCGGCCATTTGAATTTCTGGCTCTCCTAATTTTTCATCTTCGCTTATTATTAATATCATTCCAGCAGCTTCACCATTTACAAGAATTGTACACATTACATAGCTGCAAACCAACTCTTCATCTTCTACAAAATTTAATTCTTTAAAATGGTTTTGCATAATTTTATCTCTTCTTTGTATTGATTCTGTTATAAAACTACTTATGTTTTTACCTATATATTTCTTTTTTAATGGTCCGCTTCCAGATACAACGGTGTCTGTATCTGTTATAAATATACTATGTTTCATAAATGTATATATCGCATCTGTTAATTCTTGCGCTAAATCATTTATTTTATTCATCATTGAATATTTTTTTAGTATTACTTCTTCATCACGTACAAATATTTCTAAATTATCTCCTTCCTTTATTCTTAAATTTTTTCTTATCTCTTTTGGTATAACCACACGGCCTAAATCATCAATCCTTCTTATTATTCCAGTTGCTTTCATGTTTACCTCCTAAATTTATTTTGTATTAAATGTTGGGTTTTATTCTAAATTTTGGTATAATATTTATGGTGATAGTATGAAATTTGATATTCTCGTTGAAGAAGAAGGTAATTCTTTAATTTTTAAACCTATGTTACCTATTGATTTTTCTACAATAAATATGGATGCATGTATGAAATATGATGATAGAATACTACTTAAAACATCAAATAGTGATTTAAATTTAAAAAAATTATATGACAACATTATAAAAACTAAAGATGAAATAGTTAAAGATTTTGATATTAAAGAAAAAGGTACTTTGGAAATTTCTTTTTATATTAATAATGATGGTTTAAAAAATAAATTATTAGAATTTGTAAAAAAATATAAAGATTTTAATATTGTAATATATGAAAAAAATTTTAAAGATATAATTGATGCTTTAGGAAATGAAGATTACCCTAATTTGAAAATAGAATTTCCTAATAGTGAAAATCC
>CAVEJT010000012.1:26602-27056 GCA_963616135.1 Bacteroidaceae bacterium
ATTAGAAAAAATCATGTTAGTATATGATATAGTTAAATCTAATAAATATAAAATGGAAGATTTAGGAGAAGATTACAGTACTTCTAGAGATTTAAATAAAATTATTTTAAATGATAAAATAGTTTGTGTTGGTTTTGCTAATTTAATGGATTTTATATTAACAAACTTAGATATAAAATGTAAAAGTGCTAATTATGTATATTCCAATAAAAATAATACTGGACATAGAAGAAATTTTGTATATTTAAAAGATGATAAATATAATATAGAAGGAATATTCTTTCTAGATGCAACTTGGGATTCTAGAAAAGATGATAAATATTTAGATAATTATTATTTTTTCTTAAAGCCTTTTAAATTTTTTAAATTTTTAAATGCAAATGAATTTATAGTATCACCGGAAAAATTAAAAACACTTGAAAGAAATAATGAAGAATTTATAAAAGAATTAGAT
>CAVEJT010000013.1:0-24048 GCA_963616135.1 Bacteroidaceae bacterium
TTTTGATGAGTTAATGAATGAATATAATAAAATTCTGGATATTATAAATAAATATAGGAAATAAAGATACAGGTCAAAGTGTAATGCCTATTCATGTGCATTTAATTCCTAGTAAAAAAATTATTGATTCATAAGGAGGAAAAATGGAAAGAATATATAATAAATTGGTAAGAGATAATATTCCAGATATAATTAAAAACAAAGGAGAAGAGCCTATCACTAAGAATTTGAATGAAAAAGACTATAAACAAGAATTGGAAAAAAAATTATATGAAGAATATAAGGAAGTTATTGAATCTTATGGCGAAGACAGAATAGAAGAGTTAGCAGATATGATTGAGGTTATAAGAGCTTTAGCCAAACTAGAAAATAAAGAATTAAAAGACGTTGTTTCAATTGCAGATGAGAAGAGTAAAAAAAGAGGGGCTTTCAATAATAGAATATTTCTTGAAAAAGTAATAGAACCAAATGAATAAAGTTTATTAGTTTGTGAATAGCAATTCAAAAATTAAAATATTTAATTATATAACATAATAGAAATGTTTTAAGTATATATAATAGGTTATAAATAATATTTTCTATAAAACGAAAATATTATTTTTATGCAGGGTTAATTTAGTATAATATTTATAAATTAAATTATTGTAATTATTAAATTTAATAATATAAGTAAACAAAATAAAATAATATATATAAATAGTGCTATTGTTTTATTTTTCTTAGTAAAATCAATGAAAAATAGGTAAAAATTTGTAAAAAAAGTTAAAAAATTGTTGCAATCAATACTCTAATATGGTAATATTAAATTGTAAGCAAGGTAGCTTATTTAATTAGATAGGGAGGTAGTCAATATGACTAAAACAGATTTAGTAAATTATATAGCTGAAGAAGCTGGATTAACAAAAGCAGATGCTACTCGTGCTCTTGATGCATTTATGGGTGGAGTAACTAAAGGATTAAAAGAAGAAGGAAAAGTAGCTTTAACAGGTTTCTGTACTTTCGTTGCTAAAAAGAAAGAAGCAAAAGAAGGACGTAACCCAAGAACTGGTGAAACTGTTAAAATTCCAGCACGTATTGCTGTAACAGTTAAAGCAGGATCTAAATTAAAAGACGCTTTAAACTAATTTAGATTATGTAAACTAAAAGGACTTTGTCCTTTTTTTCTTTAAATAAAATAAAATTAGTGATATAATTAAATAGGTGATACTATGAAGGTGTTATTAAAAATGTTTTGTTTAATATCTATACTTTTCTTGGTTGGATGTGGTAGGGATAAATATAAAACTTGTAATATGAATATTACTAATAAATCACAAGAGTATACACAGAATTCTAATTATAAAGTATATTATAGAGGTAATTATGTAACGAAAATAGTTAAGTATGATAATTATATGACTGATAATGAGGTTACTTTAGATTATTTAGTTCAGTCTAAAAAATTAGAGTTAGCTGATTTTTCTGATGTTTATGGTGGTTTAGAATATAATGTCGCACTTGATGAAAATAATATAAAAATACAAGCTATAATAGATATGAGTAAAGTTGATATAGATAAATTAAAAGTAAATGATTATTTAGATTATGATTATGTAAGTTCAGATAGATTGACTTTAACAGGCGCTAAATATTTTTATGAAGCTAAAGGGTTTACTTGTGACATATAATTAATAGGAGGTTTTAATATGTATAATGATAAAAAAATATTAGTTTTAGGTATGGCTCGTAGTGGTTATGAGGTATCTAAATTACTTAGTAAATATAATAATAAAATAATAATTACAGATAAGAAAGATCAAAATGAAGAACATATAAATGAATTAAAAAATTTAGGTGTTGAATTTATTAAAAGTGAAGATCCTATTGAATTATTAGATTCTAGTTTTGATTTAGTTATAAAAAATCCAGGAATTAGATATGATCATCCTTTAATACTAAAAGCAAATAAATTAGGTATTAAGGTTGAAAATGAAGTTGAGGTAGCATACCATTTCCTACCTAAAGATGCTTTTATAATTGCAGTAACAGGTTCTAATGGAAAAACAACTACTACAACGTTGTGTTATGAATTTGCTAAGAAAACAGGTAAAAATGTTCATTTAGGTGGAAATATAGGTTATCCACTTTCTCAAATAGTATCAGATGTTAATGATGGGGATGTAGTTGTTCTTGAGATATCTGCTCAACAATTACATGATTGTTATGATTTTAATCCTAATGTAAGTATACTTACTAATTTAACTCCCGTTCATATAGATTTCTTTGGAAGTTATGAAAATTATATAAATCATAAATTAAAAATATTTATGAATCATACTAGTAATAATATTGCAGTTTTAAATAAATCAAACAAAGATGAATTTGAAGCTACTAAAAATATTAAATCTAAGAAAGTGTATTTTTCTAGTATAGAGGAAGCTGATGCTTGTATTAGAGATAATGCAATATACTATAATGGAGAAAAAATAATAGATATAAAAGATATTAAGGTAAAAGGAAAGCATAATTATGAAAATATTATGTGTGCGATAATTGCTACTAAAGTTCTTGGAATAACTAATGAACAAATAAAAGAAGTATTGAGTACATTTACAGGTGTGGAACACCGTATAGAATTTGTTAAAAATATAAATAATAGATCTTTTTATAATGATTCTAAAGCTACTAATGTAAAATCAACAGAAATTGCACTTAATTCATTTGATACACCAACTATTCTTTTATTAGGTGGATTAGATAGGGGACATTCTTTTGAGGATTTAAGTGATGATTTAAGTCATGTAAAATATATTATATGTTATGGAGAAACTAAAAATAGAATTAAGGATTTTGCTGATAGTAAAGGTATTGATTGTAAAGTAGTTGATACTTTAAAAGATGCAACTTTATTAGCATACGAATTATCTAGTGAAGGAGATACAATCCTTTTAAGTCCTGCTTGTGCATCTTGGGATCAATTTCCTGATTTTGAGACAAGGGGTAAATTATTTAAGGAAGTTATAAACAGTATTCATGAATAGAAAACAATTAATTTTAGATGAACAATATTTTCCATACTATAATATGACTTTAGAAGAAAGAAATTTTTATTTAAAGCTACTAAGAAATTGTAAAGATATTTGTTCAACAGAGCAAAAAGTAAATAATCAAGATAAGTGTGAAATAGTTGAAATGTCTTTAAGAAAGAATGATGAAAATGATATATATGCACAAGGTTCTCTTATAATTAATGGAGAAGTTAGATGTATAGATGCTGATATATTTAAGGATGATAAAAAAATATTTGTTGATATGCATGTTACAAGGTTATGTAATGAATTTTCTAAAAAAGAGTATAGAGTGCTTGATATATTTGAAATACAATCTAATAAATTAAAGAGAACTAGTGAATATAATTACGATATGAAAAAAAATACAAATGAACTAAATGATAAAGAAATAAAGGAGAGATTAAAATGAAAATAGTAAATGTAATAGGACGAGAAATATTAGATTCTAGAGGTAATCCTACAGTAGAAGTTGATGTAGTTCTTGAAAATGGAACAATAGGAAGAGCTGCAGTTCCAAGTGGTGCTTCTACAGGTATTAGAGAGGCTATTGAATTAAGAGATAAAGATTATACTAGATATAATGGATTAGGTGTACTAACAGCTGTTAATAATGTAAATACAGAATTAAAAGATCTTGTAGTTGGAATGGATTCAAATGATCAAGAAAAAATAGATTATGCTATGATTAAGTTAGATGGAACTAAAAATAAAGCAAGACTTGGTGCTAATGCTATTTTGGGAGTATCTATGGCTGTATTAGTAGCTAATGCAAAAGCAGCAGGAAAACCTTTATATAAGTTTGTTGGAGAAGGTAAAACTTTACCAGTACCTATGATGAATATTATCAATGGTGGGGCTCATGCAGATAATAATTTAGATTTTCAAGAATATATGATAATTCCAAATAGAGACACTATTAAAGAAAGAGTTAGGGTTGGATCTGAGGTTTTTCATGCATTAAAGAAAATATTAAAAGAGAATGGATATTCAACAGGTGTAGGTGATGAAGGTGGATTTGCTCCTAATTTAAATAATAATGAAGAAGGATTTAAGTTTATTATGCAAGCAATAGAATCTGCTGGATATAAACCTGGTGTAGATGTAAATATTGCTATTGATGTTGCTGCTTCGGAATTTTATGAAGATGGAATTTATAATTTAAAAGGTGAAAATAAAAAATTAACACGTGAACAATTAGTTGATTTTTATATAGAATTAATAAATAAATATCCTATTATTTCGATAGAAGATCCAGTAGATGAAGATGATTTTGAAGGATTTAGTCTTATAACACAAAAAATAGGTGATAAAGTTCAATTGGTTGGAGATGATTTATTTGTAACTAATC
The DNA here is from genome assembly GCA_963616135.1 of Bacteroidaceae bacterium. GTDB lineage: Bacteria > Bacillota_I > Bacilli_A > RF39 > UBA660 > UMGS1613. Next base: position 4,399 of record CAVEJT010000013.1, read on the forward strand.
GAGAATATTTACAAAAAGGAATAGATATGAAAGCTGGGAATGCTATTTTACTTAAAGTTAATCAAATAGGTACTATTACTGAAACTATAGAAACTATAAAGTTAGCTAAGGAAAATGGTTATAAAACTATTATATCTCATAGAAGTGGTGAGACTGAGGATACTACTATAGCATCTTTAGCTGTTGGTCTTGATTTAGGTCAAATTAAAACTGGATCTATGTCACGTACTGATAGAATTTGTAAATATAATGAACTTATGAGAATAGAAGAGGACATAAAAAAAGGAAATTAGAAAAAATAATAGTATAATAATATTGGGAAGAGTTAAAAAACTAGGGTTTGTAAAATCTCTAGTTTTATTATGAAATACTAAAAAATATTATTTTTATTTTGATTTATATGTTATAATATTTATATAGGCTATGGAGGTTTTTATGGCAAAGAAAAAGAAAAGAAAAGAAGAAAATGTTGAACAAAGTGGATATATAATAGAACTAAAGGGTATTTTATTAATTTTAGTAGCAATCATAGGTTTATGTCCATTTGGTATAGTAGCTAATTTTATTAAAGGCTTTTCTTGCTTTTTAGTAGGAACTTTATGGGCTCCATTTTTAGTTTCTATTGGTATAATAGGATTATGTACTATTATTAAAAGAAAATTTCCTAAAATATTAACTGGAAAAACGATAGGCCTTTTTGTAATATTAATAGGAGTATTAACTCTTTTACATATGAATTATATCAAAGCAGATGGAATTAATCCTGATAAATTTGACATATTAAAAAATGGAACAGAAGTTGTTAAATCTACAATAGATAATGTAATGAAATATATCAATGAAAAAATAGGTTGTCCTGAGACTGGTGGAGGAGTAATTGGCGCAGTATTTATAAGTATATTTACGGCTCTCTTAACTCTTAATGGTACTAAATTTATATGTATTGCACTTATATTATGTGGAATTATAATTTATACAGGATTATCTTTATATGAAGTATTTAAGAAAACAGGTGATGAGGTTAAGAAAGTTGCTGGTAAGGTACATATGCCAAAAAGAGAAAAGAAACCTAAGAAATTGGTTGAAGAATCTGAAGAAATTAAAGAACCGGTTGAAGAACCTGTAATAGAAAATCATGAAAACAGTAATACTCAAGTAGAAAGAAATAATAAAAAATATTCTTTTCCACCTATTACATTGTTAAATAAACCATTAAAAAATGATAATAAAGATAATGACATTGCTATTAAAAATAATATACCTATATTAGTTCAAGTATTGAAAGACTTTGGAATAGAAGCACATGTGGTAGATTCACATGTTGGTCCTGCAGTAACACAATATGAATTAGAAATAAAAGCAGGAACAAAAGTTAGTAAGATACTTAGTTTAAATAGAGAAATAGCTTTAGCGCTTGCTGCTAAAGATGTTCGTATTCAAGCACCTATACCTGGAAAAAACACAATAGGTATAGAATTACCTAATAAAAGTATATCAATGGTAACAGTAAGAGAGGTTTTAGCAAGCGTTCCATCAAGTAAATCAAATTCTAAGTTACTTGCTGTACTTGGAAGAGATATTATGGGTAATCCACAATGGATGGAAATTAATAAAACACCACATCTTTTAGTTGCTGGATCAACTGGTAGTGGTAAATCTGTGTGTATAAATAGTATACTAGCTTCAATTCTTATGAGAGCTAAACCAGAAGAAGTAAAATTAGTACTTGTAGATCCTAAAAAAGTAGAACTTTCAATATATAATGGAGTACCTCATTTACTTGCTCCAGTTGTAACTGATCCAAAAAGAGCTAATGTAGCGCTTAAAAGAATTGTATCAGAAATGGAACGTCGTTATGATGTATTTGAAGAAAGTAAAACGAAAAATATAGAAAGTTATAATGCTTATATAGATAAAAAGAATGAAGGATTACCTGAAGATGCAAAAGAAAAAAGAATGCCTTATATAGTTGTAATAATAGACGAACTTGCAGATTTGATGTTAGTAGCCGCAAAAGAAGTAGAAGATTCTATTATGAGAATAACTCAAATGGCACGTGCTGCAGGTATTCATTTAATTGTTGCAACTCAAAGACCATCTACAGATGTAATCACAGGTGTAGTAAAAGCAAATATACCATCTCGTATTTCATTTGCTGTATCAAGTGGTATAGACTCAAGAACTATACTTGATATGGTAGGTGCAGAAAAACTTCTTGGAAAAGGTGATATGTTATTCCTACCACAAGGAACAAATGCACCACTTCGTATTCAAGGAACATTTATTTCAGAAGATGAAACAAAGGCTATAGTAGATTTTGTTTGTAATCAACAAAAAGCACATTATGATGAAACTCTTCTTATGTCAGATGAAGAGAAAGGTGCAACTACTATGGTAGAATCAAAAGATGATTATGAAGAACCTTTATATAATGAAATAGTTGATTTTGTTGTATCTCAAGGTAAAGCTAGTGCATCTCTTTTACAACGTAGATTTAGACTTGGATATAATAGAGCAGCAAGATGTATAGATTTATTAGAAGATAGAGGAATAGTAGGTCCACAGAATGGTTCTAAACCTCGTGAAGTTTTAGTAAAACAAGAAAATGAAGAAGAATAAAATTCGACAAATATAAACTAATTATTAAGCTACAATAAAAATGGTGATAGTATGAAAAAATATTTTTTTACACTCTTAGTAGCTTTAGTAATTGGTTTTTTTCTTGCAGATTTATTTATTAGTCAATATACTAGTCCATCTAGTATAAAAGTATCTAATATAGGTGAAGAATTGTATTTTGTACAATATGGAGTATTCTCTACAAAAGAGAGTATGGAAGAAAATACTATTTCGTTAGAAAATTATGTATATAGTATAGAAAATGACTTATATTATGTATATATAGGTATAACAAAAGATAGTGATAATGTAGCAAAAATACAAAGTTATTTTAATGATATTGGATATGATACTATAGTAAAGAATTATTATATTTCAAATAAATCATTTTTAGAACAATTAAAAAACTATGATAATCTGTTAAAAGAAACAACTGATAAAGTAGCTATTTCTTCTATAATTAATCAAGTATTAATTAAATATGAGGAGGTAGTAATAAGTGGGAGTCAAAATTAAAGATATTCCTAAATCAGATAGACCTTTTGAACGCCTTATTATGTATGGAGTAGAAAGTCTATCCAATGAAGAATTACTTGCTATAATATTTAAAACAGGTACTAGAGGGATATCTTCTAAAGAACTTGGAAGTAGTTTATTAAGTAGTTTAGGTAGTATAAAAAAATTAAATGATATAGACTATAATTATTTAAAAAACTTTAAGGGTATTGGTATGAGTAAAGCTTGTAATTTGCTTGCTTCTATAGAACTTGGTAAAAGGATTAATAGGGAAGTAGATAATATAATAAATACTAAATTAAATAGTGCTTCACTAGTATATAAATTCTATAAAGATAAAATAGGTAATAAAAAACAAGAATATTTTTATTGTGTATATTTAGATAATAATAAAAAAATTATATCTGATAAATTACTTTTTATAGGTACACTAAATTATAGTGTGGTACATCCAAGAGAGGTATTTAAAGAAGCTTACTTAGTTGGAGCAAGCGCTATAATATGCATTCATAATCATCCTAGTGGAAATGTACTTCCTAGTAGACAAGATTATGATGTTACAAATAATTTAATTAAGGTAGGACAACTACTAGGTATAAAATTAGTGGACCATATTATAATTAGTAAAAATAATTACTATAGTTTTGTAGAAAATAATGATATAACCTTTTAAAATATGTTAATATGTAATATAATATTGGTGGTGATTTGATTGATTAATAGGAAAAATGATAATAAAATTAGAGTTATAGTAGTAGGGTCAATAATACTCGTTTTGTTTTTAATTGGTATTTCTTCTAAATTATTAAGTGATGATAGAAAACTTAATTTTTTTGAGAAAGCTATTAAAGATACAGCAACTTTTACAGGTAAAGTATTTTATGCTCCAATAGGTTATGTAAAAAACAAAGTGGAAATGATGAATGAAAAAAAAGATCTTTATAAAAAATATACTGAATTAAAAGAAAAAGTAGAAAAAACTGATATGTATTATGCCCAAATACAGGAATTACAAAAGGAAGTAACTGAATTAAAATCAACATTGGATTTAAATGCTACATTATCAGAATATACTTATGTAAATGCTACTGTTGTAAATAGAAATGTTGGCTATTGGTATAATACTTTAGTTATCGATAAAGGAAGTAAAAATGGTATAAAAGAGGGAGATGCTGTTATAACCAATGAAGGTTTAATAGGAAAAATAGTCAATGTAAGTAATTTTTCTAGTACTGTAAAGCTCCTTACTACTAATGAAATAAGTAATAAAATATCTTTAAAAATAAAAAGTGATGAAGATAGATATTATGGATTACTTTCAGGATATGATAGAGATAAAAAAGTGTATAATGTAGAAGGTATAACTGAATCTAATAAAATAAAAGAGGGCGATTTAGTAACTACAACGGGTCTTACTGGATATTTTCCAAGTGGTATATTAATAGGTACTGTATCAAAAATAGTTAAGGATGAATATGATTTAAATAGTTTGGTAGAAGTAACTCCATCTGTTAATTTTAATAATATAAGCATAGTTACTGTATTAAACAGAAAGGCTAGGGAATAATGAAATATTTAGTACTTGTTATTTCTTTATTACTTGAAGCAATATTTTCAAATATAGTTTCTCTTAATAGTTTGTTAATACCACTCTTTTTAATTACGTCTTTAGTTATAATATATCCATATTTTTGTAAAAAAAATGTTAATTTCTTTTTAGTTTGCTTAATATCAGGATTTTTATATGACATAATATTTTCTGATAGTTTATTTATAAATACATTGAGTTTTTCATTTATAAGTATAGTTATAATATTAAGTTATAATTATGTTAATTATAGTATTTATAGTTCAAACATTTTAAATATAATAGTAATAATGCTTTACAGAATAATTAGTTATTTATTACTTTGTATAATAGGTTATTCCACATTTGATGAAAATATACTATTAAGTGGTATATCAAGTTCGTTAATATTAAACATTATATATGGTTTAATATTATATTTAATAATAGATGTAATATCTAAAATATTTGTTATAAAAAGGGCGTAATTGCTCTTTTTGTCTTTAAAAATGTTTAACTATATGTTAAAATATATATAGTAAAGGAGTTTGTTTTATGTATCATATAGTCCTTAGAATAATGATTATAGTTGGAGTATTTTTGTGCACATTGGGAATTGTACTTTCGATAAGATTCCAACAAAAACAAAAGAAAAAATATTCTAATTGTGTAAAATTAATAGAAGATAAAAAAAATACTACAGTAGGAGTAAATGATGGATTAAGTAAAGAAAATATTGCTTTAATAGATGAAAACATAGATGTTGGTAATCTTATGTCTAGTTTATATGATTTTTATATTGAATTAATAAATAGATTAAATAATTTGGATAACAATTTAGATGAATTGTTGACAGAGCATATTAAGGAGATATACTTAACAAAAATAGCCAGTTTTCAAGAAAAAAATATAAAACGTGTCATAGATGGTATTGATTTAGTGGGATATTCTATAATAGAATTTGAAAAAGAAAAGTTGAAATTTAGAGTTAATATTAATTGTTTTGATTATAAATTAAAAAACGATAAAATAATAAGTGGTAGTAATTTAGAAAAGTTAAGTGAAATTAATATATTAACTTTTGAAAAAATAGAAGATAAATGGTTAATAAGTAATCTAGAAAAAGTTTTTGAACAAAAATTGAGTAATTAAAATTACTCTTTTTTAATTTTTGCAAAAAAAGCAACACAGAAAATATGTACAAATGTTCGTAAAAAGTATTGACAAAGTATTTTTTATAATGTATAATGAATTTGTAATTATAAAGGAGGAAAACAGATGGCAAAATCAACATCAACTGATAAGACTTTGGATCAAGTTTTATTAGATATAGAAAAACAATTTGGTAAGGGTGCAGTAATGAAATTAGGAGAACACGAACATCAAAAAATAGATACAATATCAAGTGGTTCAATTTCTCTTGATATTGCACTTGGAATAGGTGGATATCCTAAAGGAAGAATTATAGAGATATTTGGTCCTGAATCAAGTGGTAAAACTACATTTGCATTGCATGCAATAGCTGAGGCACAAAAAAAAGGTGGAAGAGCAGCTTTTATAGATGCAGAACATGCATTAGATCCAATATATGCATCTAAATTAGGCGTTAATATAAATGATTTATTATTATCACAACCAGATAATGGAGAGCAGGCTTTAGAAATTTGTGAGGCTTTAGTAAGAAGCGGAGCAATTAGTATAATTGTAGTCGATTCAGTAGCAGCTTTAGTTCCACAAGCAGAAATAGAAGGTGAAATGGGAGATTCGCATGTTGGTCTTCAAGCTCGTTTAATGTCTCAAGCATTAAGAAAGTTATCTGGTATTGTAAATAAAACTAATACCGTTGTAATATTTATAAATCAATTACGTGAAAAAGTGGGTATCATGTTTGGTAATCCTGAAGTAACCCCAGGAGGTAGAGCACTTAAATTTTATGCATCAGTTAGATTAGAAATAAGAAAAGGTGAACAAATAAAGCAAGGTACAAATGCAATTGGAAATAGAACAAATATTAAAGTGGTAAAAAATAAAATGGCCCCTCCATTTAAATCTTGCTCTGTAGATATAGTTTATGGTGAAGGCGTATCTATTAATGGTGAAATAATCGATTTAGGTGCAGAAACAGGAATATTAGAAAAAAGTGGTGCATGGTATTCATATAATGGAGAAAAAATAGCACAAGGAAAAGAAAATGCAAAAGAATGGTTAAAAAATAATCCTAAATTAAAAGAAGAAATAGAGAAGAAAGTTAGGAATTATTATGATCAAAATGATTCACTTGAAATAGGTAAAAAAGAAATAGAGAAAGAAGCATAAGTTTTAAATATAAAATTTTATGAATATTTTAAACAAATTTTATAAAGGTGAAAAATTTTTCACCTTTTTTCTTGATTTATTTTATAATAAAATATATAATTGTATTAGAGTGAATAACTCTAAGAAATGGAGGAGTAATATGAATAGTGTTATAATCTCCATTTTGCTAGTCCTAGTTGGACTTATTGTTGGAATAGTCGCAATGTTTATATTTAACCTTATTAAGAAAAATTCTGTTGGAGATAAAGTTGATAAGATGTTAGAAAATGCTCGTATAGAGTCAGATAGAATAAAAAAAGAATATATTTCAGAGGCAAAAGAAGAAATTCAAGAATTAAAAAAGAAAACTGATGAAGAAATAAAAGAAAAAAAGCAAGAAATAAAGGATTCAGAAAGTAGACTTAATACTCGTGAGGAAAATATTGAAAGAAGAGATCAAAATTTACAAAAAAGAGAGAGTATGCTTGATGAAAAGGAAAAGAAACTATTAGATAAACAAAATGATATTCAAGAACAAGAAGCAAATGTGGAGAAAATAAAGGAAGAGCAACTAGATTTATTAGAAAAGATTAGTGGTTATACTAAGAACAAAGCAAGAGATTTAGTTATGAAAAAAGTAGAAGAGTCTATGACTTTAGAAATAGCTTCTTATATAAAAGAAAAAGAAGCTGAAGCTAAATTGGAAGTAGATAAAAAATCAAAAAATATGCTTGTTGAAAGTATGCAAAAGTATGCGAGTGATGTGGTTGAAGAGCAAACTGTTACAGTTGTTGATTTACCATCAGATGAAATGAAAGGTAGAATAATAGGTAGAGAAGGTAGAAATATACGTACTATAGAAGCTGTTACAGGTGTTGATTTAATTATTGATGATACACCAGAAGCTATAGTACTATCATCTTTTGATCCATTAAGAAGAGAAATAGCACGTGTAACAATAGAGGCTCTTATAAAGGATGGAAGAATACATCCTGCACGTATTGAAGAGGTTTATGATAAAACTTGTAAAGATATAAAGGATAAAATAATTGAATATGGTCAAAATGCTTTGTTTGAATTGGGTATAACAAAAGTAGAACCAGAATTGGTAGAACTTATAGGTAAATTACAATTTAGAACAAGTTATGGTCAAAATGCATTAAAACATTCAATAGAGGTTGCTTCACTTGCAGGAATTATGGCAGGTGAATTAGGTGAGAATACAATTCTTGCTAAAAGAGCAGGTTTACTACACGATATTGGCAAGTCTATAGATCATGAAATGGAAGGTAGCCACGTTGAAATAGGAGCAACTATAGCTAAAAAATATAAAGAGAATGAAGTAGTTATAAATACTATTGAATCTCATCATGGCGATAAAGAGGCAAAATGTGTTATAGCTGAGTTAGTTGCGATTGCAGATACTCTATCAGCTACACGTCCTGGAGCTCGCAATGATTCTCTAGAAAACTATGTTCAAAGATTACAAGATTTAGAGAATATAGCAAACGAACAAAAAGGTGTAGAATCTTCATTTGCTATGCAAGCAGGTAGAGAATTAAGAGTAATTGTAAAACCAGAAGAAATAAATGATTTAGAAAGTCATAAAGTAGCTCGTGATATTAAAAATAAGATTGAAGAAAAATTACAGTATCCAGGTACTATAAAAGTTACTGTAATAAGAGAAACTAGAGCTATAGAGGAAGCTAAATAAATATAAAAAAACAATATATATTGAATATGTATTGTTTTTTCTATAAATTGCTAAAAAGTATTGAAAATATAAAAAAAATATGGTATTATTATTTACGTGATCCGCTGATTGTATAAAAATTTGTTCATGATCATAGATTAGATAAAGGAGAGTGACATTGTGAATTTAATCGATAAAATTACAAAAAAACAAATAAGAACTGATTTACCAGAATTTAGAGCTGGAGATACTGTTAGAGTAGATATCAAAATTGATGAAACAGATGCTTCTGGTAATAAAAAAGTTAGAATTCAAGCTTTTGAAGGTATAGTAATGGCTATCAAAGGTTCTGGAATAAGCAAAACTTTTACAGTAAGAAAAATGTCTGGAAATGTTGGAACTGAGAAAACATTACCTGTTAATTCACCTAGAATTGATAAAATTACAGTAGTAAGAAAAGGTAAAGTTAGAAGAGCTAAACCAACTTGGATTAGAAAATCTTCTAAAACTCCAAAAATTCCAGAAAGAGCATAAGGCTTATTTAGCCTTATTTTTGTTATATAGGTGATAAAATGAAAAAAATAATAAAAGAATTATATCCATATTTTATAATTATAATAGTTGTTGTTTTATTTAGAACATTTATAGCTACTCCCGTTAGAGTTGATGGTTCATCAATGGTTGATACATTACATAATAATGAGATATTAATATTAAATAAATTAGATAAAACATATGAAAGGTTTGATATAGTAGTTATAAAATATGGTAAATCTAAATTAGTAAAGAGAATTATTGGTATGCCAGGTGAATCTATAAAATATGAAAATAATGTTTTATATATAAACAATAAAGTGATGGATGATGTAGCAATCGCACGTACTAATGATTTTAATTTAAAGGAATTATATAATATAGATACAATTCCTAATGATTATTTCTTTGTTATGGGTGATAATAGGGGTAATTCATTAGATAGTAGAGATTATAGAGTTGGATTAATTAAAAAAAGTGATATAATTGGAACTACGTCTTTTAGAGTATTTCCATTCACAAAGATTGGAAGTTTTAAATAGGAGGATATATGGAAAGAGATGTTATTGAAAAAGCTTATAGCGTAATAAATAATAAATATGATGATGCCCAGTATTATGATCATATATATCCATTTACTACTGAAAATATAGATGGATATTTAGATAATTTTGATTTTAATAATAAAAAGGTTCTTACTACTGGTAGTTCTTGTGATCAAATATTTAATTTTGCATGCATGGGATGTAGGGATATAACTTGCTTTGATATAAATCCATTTATAAGTTATTATTATGATTTAAAGGTAGCCGCTTTAAAAAAATTAACACCAGAAGAATTTGTCGATTTCTTAGGTTATATGGATTTAACGAATAAAAACATTTTTGAATTGACAAATTTTAGTTTTGACACATATAAAAAGATATCCGATATTTTACCTCAAAAATCAAAGGAATTTTGGGATAATTTGTTTAATCATTTTAACAATAATAAAATTAGATCTAAGTTGTTTTCAAGAGATGAGTATAAAAAGAAGGTTGTAAAACAAATAAACAGATATTTGAAACCGGAAAATTATTATCAATTACGAGAGATAATTGATAAAGTTAATGTTAAATTTATTAAAAGTGATATAGTTAATTTGTCATCTAAACTTAAAGAACAGTATGATATTATATTTTTATCAAATATAATGCAAAATTTAGAAAAAATTTATAATAAGGACTACTTACAAAATCTACAAAAATTAGTAAAAGAATTAGACAAATATTTAACTCCAGATGGTAAAATAGAAATTTGTTATTTATATAAGTTAAGAAAATACAATGATAAAATGAAAACTATTTATGATACAAAAGGTGTTTCAGATGTGCTTGGAAATGAAAATGTTAAAATTTGCAATTTAAAATCAGTAGAATCTTTAAATGGTTTCTCTTTAAAAAAAGATGCTATTATAGTGTATGAAAAAAATTCGAAAACAAGGTAGTTTATGAGTGGTAGAGGCGCTAAAGGATCAATAAAAGATAGATTAATTAGTTTGTTATATAGATTAAGATATCAGGATAAAAAAATAAAAGAAGAAGATTATACTATTGAAAATAAACAAAGGCAAAAAAAATATCAACAACATTTAGTTGATTTTAAACAAACTGAAAATATAGATATATTATCAAATAGTGAAAAGAAAGAGTTAGAAAAAGTAAAATTTAATGCGAAGGTTTCTTTAGAGGTTAAAAATGATAAACAATTTAAGTTGGATATTGTAGATATAGAATTACAAAAACAAGAAAATAAAAAATCATTTTTAGATAACAAATTGGATTTAAAAAAAGAAATTCAAAAAACAGATGATGAAATAGTAATATTAAAAGAGGTAAATAGTTTCGTTTTAGATAGTATAAAAAATATCGATAGTATTAAAGAAGAGGTAGAAGAATTAAAAGAAGAGTCAAAAGAACAAAATAAATCTATAGAAGATTTAGAAAAAAAATATAAAAGTTTAAAGGACAAAATAAATAAATTAAAATTACAGTACGATTCTATTATTAATAAATATGATTTAAGCGAATTTAAAATATTGGAAAGTATTAAGCTTATTGATAGTATAGAAGATTATAAGTCTTTAGCAACTTTAAATGAGATTGATATGATGTTAAAAGTTTGTAAAAAAGAGATAAATAAAATAGAAAGTATAACAATAATATCTAAAGAAGAAAAAACTATAGAACATAATATAAATAATACTAAAAATAATCAAAGTATTGTAAAAATTAAATTTAATAAACAAAAAGAAAAACTAAAGGAATTAGATTCAATAAAAAATAATATAGATCAGGAATTACAAAAACAAAAAGAAATAATAGATGAGATGTATTCCAAGGCATCATATTTTGATAAAAAATATAAAAAAAGAATTGAATATAAGAAAATAGGAAACCTATTTCCTTCGTTTACAAGAATAGCTATTGGTTTATTAACACTTCCTTTAACTGGTAAGAGTTTGTTTGGAATTGCTCTTGGACATACTATGATAAATAAAGGTTTAAAAAATATAAATAAAAGTATTATTAAAAAAGAAAAAATTGTAGTAGATTACGATTATGAAGATATATCAAATAAAATATATGAAGTAAAGGATAAACTTGAATATACTAACTTAATATTAACCGATTCATTAAATGAAATAAAAAAAATAAAAGAAAACATAAAAAATACTTGTAGCAAGTATGATAATATTTTACCTGAATATAAATATGTGGTAAATAATATAAATGAATTAGAAAATAAAATATTATTACAACAACAAAAAATGAATAAAATGAATAATAAATTGGAAGAAGAAAATAAAATTAATAAACAAAAATTAAAAAGAATAAATAAATAAAGAGTACTTAGTAAGTATTCTTTTTTAGTTGATAATAATATTCAAAATTTAACTAGCTCCATAAAATATTATTGAAGGAGGATTATATGAATAATAGATATTCACGTAAAATTGAAAAAATTTTACAAGAAGGTGAACAATGTAAAAAAAGATTAGGTCCAGTAATAGGTCCGACGGGTCCGACTGGACCTCAAGGTCCTGCAACAATTACTATTGGAACAATAACTACTGGAGATCCTGGAACAAATGCTACTGTATTTAATTCTGGAACAGCAGAAAATGTTATTTTAGATTTTACAATACCAGAAGGATTACCTGGCCCAACTGGTCCACAGGGATTACAGGGAATTCAAGGTATTGATGGTCCAACGGGTCCAACAGGACCTCAAGGCCCACAAGGACTACAAGGAGAGCAAGGAGAGCAAGGATTACAAGGTGAACAAGGTCTACAAGGAATAGCTGGTCCAGCAGGTCCACAAGGTCCAACGGGTCCAACCGGTCCGGCAGGACCATCTACTGTAGTACCAACTACTACTTATGGACGTAAGTATGATACCACACAAAATACATTGACATTAGAGACAAATATTCCACAAGAAATACCAATTGGAAGTAATGGTCCATCAAATGGTATAACTTTAGAAACACAAAACAAATTAACAATCCCAACTACTGGAGTTTATAAAGTTGATTATTATTTTTCTGGTAGTGCAAGTACAAACACAGATGTTACAGTAAATGTAAAACAAAATGATACAGCTATTGGAAGTACTACAATAAATAAAAATCTTACTGCAAATGTAGATACTGATTTTGTTGGTAGTACAATAAATTCTTTTACAGCTGGTGATAAAATTGGATTATCAATCGCATCAACAGCAGCAGCAACAATATCTCGATCAGCTGGAACAAATGCATATTTAAATATAGTTAGAATTTCTTAAATGTTATAATAGCTCACAACTAAAACTACTAATTTTTAGAGAGTAAATATTTTATTTACTCTTTTTGTGATATAATATTTTTGAGATTGTTTCTAATAATTAAATACATCAAACAAATATATTTTAACAATTATAGAAAAGGTGATAGAATGATTAAAATAGTATTAGCAACCTCTTCAAAGCCAAGACAAGATATTTTTAATATGGTAGGATTTAAATATGATATTATTACTAGTAATGTACCTGAAGATAGTAAACAAACAAAACCAGATAAATATGTTGAAGAACTTTCATTAAATAAAGCTAAATCTGTTGAGAGTCAAATCAATGAAAAAGCAGTAATTATTTCGGCAGATACTATTATAACTTGTAATAATAAAATATATGAAAAACCAAAAAGTAAAGAAGAGGCATTTATTTATTTAAAAGAATTATCAAATAACAAATGTACTGCATATACAGGTATAACAATAATTGATTTATATAAAAATAAAATAATAAGTACAAGCTCTAAAGTAGATGTTTATTTTAATAAAATAAGTGATGAAGAAATTGAGTGGTATGTTAATAATGAAGAAAAAATACTTAAATGTTGTGGTTTTGTTCCAGAAGGTAAAGCATCATTGTTTATAAATAAGATAGAAGGAGATTATAATACATTATTAGGAATTTCTCCAAGTGTAGTATATAATAAATTAAGAGAATTAGGATATAGTATAGTTGATCTTAATTTTAACAAATAATAAATTAAAAATTTGCATCTTTTATGAAAGAAAGATAATATAATGTCAAAAATATCTAATGTGCTTTTAATACTTCTGGCAGTTATGTATTAAATATGACAGAATAAAGTGACATATGGTATAATTGATATAGTTTTGTGATGATTAATCTATTTATGATTTAACTGAGTTAGATCAAAATTCAACTTTTAATAAATTTTAATTTAAATTGATAAGTGTATGAATTATGAAAAACTAAAGGAAAGGAGAGTATTGATGGAAGACAATAAATTAATTATATATAAAAATAGTGAAGGTAATATTGTAGTAGATGCTATATATAAAGATGAAACATTATGGCTAACTCAAAAAGGGATGTCAAAAGTTTTTGAATGTTCTACAGATAATATAAGTTTACACTTGAAACATATATTTGAAGATAAAGAGTTAGATAAAAAATCAGTTACCGAGAAATGCTCGTTAACTGCCGATGATGGAAAAAACTATAATACAACTATTTATAGTTTAGATGCCATAATTGCAGTAGGATACAGAGTAAATTCGAAAAAAGCAACAGAATTTAGAATATGGGCTACAAAAATACTAAAAGAATATATGACTAAGGGATTTGCTTTAAATGATGAACGTTTTATAAATGGAAATAAATATGATACAAAATATTTTGATGAATTATTAGAACGTATTAAAACAATTAGAGTAAGTGAAAGAATGGCATACCAAAAAATCACTGATTTATTTATTGCAACAGCAACTGATTACAATCCTAAGTCAGAAGAAGCGTATACTTTCTTTAAAATAGTTCAAAATAAGTTGCATTTCGCTATAAGTGGATATACTGCTGCTGAATTGATATATAATAGAGCAAACTCAGAAAAGGAGCATATGGGACTAACTAATTGGAAAAATTCTCCTGATGGTTTAATATATAAATATGATGTAATTATTGCAAAGAATTATTTAAACGAAGAAGAAATGAATAAATTAAAAGATTTAACAAATATATTTTTAGTATTTGCCGAAGATGAAGCGAAACAAAGACATGTTATGACAATGAAGGATTGGATAAATGCAACTGATAATTTATTAAAATTTAGAAGAAAAGAAATATTAAATAATAGTGGCAGTATATCTCATAAAGAAGCAGTAGAAAAAGCTGAAAAAGAATATGAAAAATTCAGAGTTATACAAGATCAAAAATATATTTCTTCAATGGATGAATTTTATAATAAATATCTAAATGAAAATAAAAGTGAAAAATAATGAATCTATCGATAGTACAAGAAAGTGAAATTAATGAAAGGTTATATATGTAAAATTGCCACTATAGAAATAAAACTTGTGAAAATAATAAATCTATTAGTGAAAATGGCTTAATTGAAATTATAAATGAAAAATTAAATTTAATTAATATTACTAGATTAGAATTAGAAAATAGAGTAAAATGTATTTATATTGATAAGGATAAAAATGTTAAAATTGATTTTAAATAAAAAAATTTAATAGAAAGGAGAATAACATATGGACAATAAAAACTTACAAATAACTAATCATGATTTTTTAATATATAGGGATTCGAACAATGATGTTAAGGTTAGTGTAATGTTAATAAATAACGATATATGGCTTACTCAAAATTTGATTGCAGAATTGTTTGGCGTAGGAAGAAGCACAATAACAGAACATATTAATAATATATTAAATAGTGGTGAACTTGATGAAAATAACACCGTCGGAAAAACCGACGTTGATAATTCTAAAAAACCTGTAAAGATATATAACCTTGATATGATTATTGCAGTTGGATATAGAGTAAATTCAAAAAAAGCAACAAACTTTAGAATTTGGGCTACTAAAATATTAAAAGAATATATGATAAAAGGTGTAGTTATGGATGATGAAAGATTAAAAAATCCTAATTACATATTTGGTGATGATTATTTTGAAGAAACACTTGAAAGAATTAGAAATATTCGTTCAAGTGAGAGAAGATTTTATCAAAAAATAACAGATATATATTCTTCTTGTAGTATAGATTATGATAAAGATTCAGAAATAACAAAAGAATTTTTTAAGACAGTTCAAAATAAATTACATTATGCAATAACAGGTAATACTGCATCTGAAATAATATATAACAGAGTTGATTCAGAAAAAGAAAATATGGGACTAACAAATTGGAAAAATTCTCCTGATGGACCAATCTACAAATATGACGTGGACATTGCAAAAAACTATCTAAATGAAAAAGAATTAAAAGATTTGAATAGAATTGTAACTATGTATTTAGACTATGCAGAATTACAAGCAGAAAATCATAATGCAATGACTATGGAAGATTGGGTAGAAAAATTGAATGCATTTTTGCAATTTAATGGTAAAGAAATATTACATAGTGCAGGGAAAATATCGGCTAGTGTTGCACAGAAGTTAGCTTATAAAGAGTATGATAAATTTAAAATTAAACAAGATAAATTATATAAATCAGACTTTGATAATTTTTTAAATGAAGCAAGAAAGATAGAGAATGGAAGTGATTTAAATGGATATGCATCAAAAAAGAGAAATGAGAAAGAATAAAAAAATGAACGAAGATACAAAAAGTTTACCATCAACGAGTATAAACTGGTATCCAGGTCATATGGCCAAAACGAAAAGGTTGATAAGTGAAAATTTAAATTTAATAGATATAGTGTATGAAGTAATAGATGCAAGAATGCCATATTCATCAAAAATAAAAGATATAGATAGTATTTTAAAAGATAAGAAAAAAATACTTATAATGACAAAAATAGATTTATGTGATATGGATGAAACTAATAAATGGATAGACTATTACAAAGAAAAAGGTTATAATGTAATAGGACTTAATTTAGAAAAAAATACTAGTTTAAATAATTTAATTAATTTAACTAATAAACTTATGGAAGATGTAAATGAAAAAAGAAAAAATATTGGTATGAATAAAAAGAAAACTAGAGCGCTAGTTGTGGGTATACCAAATGTAGGTAAGAGTACTTTAATAAATAGATTAGTTGGCAAGAAGGTAGCTAATATAGGGAATAAACCTGGTGTTACTAAAAATTTAAGCTGGATAAGGGTAAATAATGACATAGAACTATTAGATACTCCTGGAATATTATGGCCTAAATTAGATAACGATATAGTAGCTTATAATTTAGCTAGTTTAACAGCTATTAAAGAAGAAATACTTCCAATAGAAAGTGTTGTTATTTATATTTTAAATACATTAGATAAGTATTATAATGAAATTATAAGAAATAGATATGGTATAGAGTATGTTAATAATGATGATATAGAAGAAACATTGGAAACTATTGGAAGAAAAAGAGGATGCCTTGTAAAGGGTGGAATAGTTGATTATGATAAAGTATATAGTATTGTTATAAATGATATAAAAAATGGTATAATAAAAGGTATTACATTTGATAGATATGAAATAGAAGGTAAATAATGGATAAGAATGCTTTAGTACTTGCGTATATAGGAGATGCTATATATGAGGTTATGATAAGAGAATATTTAATTGATAAAGGTATATGTAAGGTAAAAGAATTACAAAGTGAATCTATAAAATATGTGAGTGCAAAGGCACAAGCTAAGTTTTTAAAGAATATGTTAGATAATAATTTTTTAAAGGAAGATGAAATTAAAATAGTTATGAATGCAAGAAATCATAAAAGTAATCATAAACCTAAAAATACTGATATAATAACTTATAAACATGCAACAGCTTTTGAAGCATTACTTGGATATCTTTATTACTCAAAAAATATAAATAGAATAAATGAAATAGTTAATTATGTAAAGGAGGTATAAAATGTACGTATATGGAAAAAATGTTGCTTTAGAATACTTAAATGGAAATAAAAAAATAGAAAAGGCTTTCATTCAAGATAAATTTAATGAATATGAAATACTTAACAAGTTAAAAAATAAAGGCATTATGGTACAAGCTTTATCTAAATATGATATGGATAAGAAAGTAAATGGGTTGCACCAAGGGATAGTATTAAGTGTTCCTGATTATAAATATAGTACTTTAGATGATATACTTGGATTAGATGATTCATTAATAGTAATGTTAGATCATATAGAAGATCCACATAATTTTGGAGCAATTATAAGATCTTGTGAAGCAGCAGGAGTAGATGGAATTATAATACCTCAAGATAGAAGTGTTGAAGTAAATTCAACTGTAATAAAGACTAGTGTAGGTACTACAGAAAAAATGAAAATAATACGTGTTACTAATTTAGCTAATACTATAAAACTTTTAAAAGATAATGGATATTGGATATTTGGTACAGATATGAATGGAGAAGATTATACTAAGTTAAATTATAAAGGTAAGACTTGTATAATATGTGGTAATGAAGGTAATGGTATGTCTAAATTAGTAAGAGAAAATTGTGATTTTATAGCAAGCATTCCAATGAAAGGTGAGGTAAATAGTTTAAATGCCTCTGTTGCAACTGCTATTGTAGTTTTTGAAGCAATAAAACAAAGAGGTTAATATGGATTATAAAGACTATAATGATTATGAATTAATAGAATATATTAACGAAGGAAATGAAGAAGCTAATAATATATTAATAAAAAAATATGAACCATTAATAATTAAAATAGCTACAAAGATGTTACCTTATTGTAAAAATAATGGACTTGAAAAAAATGATTTAATACAAGAAGGTATGATTGGATTAAGTCATGCTTTAGATAGATATCAAGAACAAAAAGACACATTGTTTTATACATATGCTAAAACTTGTATAGAAAGAAAGATAATAAGTGTTGTAATAGGTTCTAATAGAAATAAAAATAAAATACTAAATGAATCAATTTCTTATGATGATGAAGAAAATTTATTATTAAAATTTATAAGTGATACAAATCAAACTCCAGAAGAAGCTGTTCTTAATGTAGCAATAGAAGAAGATTTAGTAAGTAGAATTAATAAAGTTTTAACTGATTTAGAACAACAAGTATTTACACTTTTAATAAATGGGTTTAAATATAAAGAAATAGCTGAAATATTAGATAAAGATCAAAAATCTATAGATAATGCAATACAAAGAATAAAAAATAAAATAAAAAAAGAATTAAAAAAATAAAGAAGGTTTATTTGAATTTTAATCCTTCTTTTCCTTTTTCTTTATATTTTTTTAACCATCTTCTAACAGTAGATGGATATGTTTTATAGTATCTAGCTGCAGGTTTATTACCATATTTTAAAGCATAATTTATCATATCTAATAGTATTTTCTCTTTTTCTTCTTTACTTTTGTTTTTATATAAATCCTTTTCTTCAACATCATATAATTTAAATTCTGTAGACATATAATCACCTATACTTTTAATCTATATAAATTATATCATATTTTAAAAAAAATTAATGCAAAGTAATAAATTGTTTTTTAGAAATGCAACAATAAATTTATATTTTTCATCTTTGTTTTCTATTTTTAGTTTACCATTACATATTGACTATATATCTAAAATAATATATACTTAACATAGTAAAGGTAGTGGTAGTATGATCGAGATATCATTAAGAAAAAGCAATAAAAATAACACCTGGGGGGGGGGGTATCTAGTTATACTATAATACTATTAGAATACGTAAACACAAAGGTCTAGAGAATAAAACTCTAGGTTTCTTTGTGTTTTTTTGCATACCTTTACAAAAATAAAATCAAGAAGGAGGAAACATATGAAAAGAAAAGGATTTACATTAATAGAATTACTAGCAGTCATAGTAATACTTGCGATAATCGCATTAATAGCTACACCAATAGTACTAAATATAATAGAGAATAGTAAAGATTCAAGTAATA
>CAVEJT010000014.1:0-21705 GCA_963616135.1 Bacteroidaceae bacterium
TAGATGTTTCTATACACTGACTAAATCCTTTTATTGCATTTAATGGAGTTCTTATTTCATGTGACATACTACTTAAGAAATCACTTTTGGCATTATTTGCCTTTTCAGCTGTGTCTTTAGCAAGTTCTAACTCCCTCATTATTTTTACATCTGGATTCTCTATTGTAAAATACATTATAAAAGTTACTAAAACTTCTATTGGAATTAATAACAATATTTGTGGATTATTTTTTTGATAAAATATAAATATAATACCAACAATTATAAATAAAAACAAAGGAATATATTTCTTATTAAA
The DNA here is from genome assembly GCA_963616135.1 of Bacteroidaceae bacterium. Lineage (GTDB taxonomy): Bacteria > Bacillota_I > Bacilli_A > RF39 > UBA660 > UMGS1613. Next base: position 299 of record CAVEJT010000014.1, read on the forward strand.
AGTCCTTTTAATATTTAAAATTAAAATAATAAACATGATTAAAACACAAATGGCTGATAAAATATATAGAAAATTAATAGATAATCCAACTGGTATTTCCATTCCATCTACTTTAAGATAATTTAGTGGCAATACTAAAACTGTTAATAATAGCATTATATATATTGATATAATTATTTTTTTATATGATGATAAAAATGTTTTAATATTGTTTTTATTACTAGATATAAGGTAATAATATAAAGTAAATAATACTATCCATGTTAAAAAATAACATAAAATTCCTTTCAATACAATTGAATATATTATTCTCTGAAACTCAAATTCATTATTTAAAATAATAAAACACATCAAACTTAGAACATTGCCTATGAAAGATGATATAATCATTCCTGAATATACTTTGTTTTCAACATAATCAACTCTTTGTTTTGAAAAATATACTATTGTTAATATAAATATATTAATAAATGTACATATACTTAAAGTAATGTTACTTATAGCCATTTTATCAACTCCTACTATATCAATTGTATCATCAATCTAAGTTTTTTTCAATAAAAAATAAAACCCTTTATTGAGAGCTTTATTTCAAAGTTTTTATTTTAATATCCTTTACTTGTTCTTCATAGTATACTAGTGCATCATCATTATTTTTTAAAGATTCATTATCTTTTTCAAGACTTATAAAATCTATTTTATTTATAACAGTCAATGGCATTGTTTTTCTTATAATAATTTTTTTAGGCAAATAATATATTGGATAATTATTTTTTATCAAACTATTTATTTTTTGCATAATTTCATTACCATAATCATAAAAATCTGGTTTTAAAACAACATTTAAAATTGGTACATTTCTCTCTGATTCATCTGGCATTGCTACAACGGCACAACTTTCAACAAATTCTAATGACATTATTAATTTTTCTAAATCGGCAGGGAAAATTTTATTTCCATTTCTTACTATAATTCTTTTCATTCTGCCTTTAATAAATAAATTACCATCAGAATCAATTATTCCTAAATCACCTGTATGTAACCATTTTTTTCCATCTTTATGTACCTTAATAACATTAGCAGTTTCTTCTTTTTTATTATAGTAACATTTCATTAAGGTCGGTGTATTTATACAAATTTCACCAATTTCACCATATTTTAATTCTTCTAGCGTTTCTGGATTAAAAATAGATACTACATTATTCATGAATGGAATTCCAACACTGCCAATTTTATTTGCACTTTCTTTAGAATAAACTACCGCTGAGCATGCTTCTGTCATTCCATATCCTTGTGCCACTTTGTGTTGACAATTATGTTCTTCTAAATAATTATTTACTCTAGATTCTAATTCACTATTCATAGTATCCCCACCAGAAACAGGATTAACTAAAAATGAGAGTTTTTTATTTTTTAATTTTTTTGATTTTATCACATTTTCCCAAAGTATTGGTCCGCCAAGAACATGATTAGGTTTATATTTGATTAACAATTTAGGGAAATCTTTTGCATCAAATATTGGTATTAAAATCACGGTTAAACCCATACATAGATGCACATGAATTGAATTAGATAAGCAATATGCTATAAATGGAGGTAAAATATTTAAAGAAATATCACCTCTTTTAAATTGATATCCACCATATTTATGCATATGTGCCATTGCATTAAAATTATCATTTGTTAAAACAACACCTTTAGGAGAACCAGTTGTTCCACCTGTATAAACAATTGAAATAGGTGAATTGCTTTCGTAATTTGAATCTATTTTATCTATATACATATCACCTTTTTTAATAAAATTAGACCAAGATAAATATTTATTCTTTTCCTTAGAATTTAATGAAAAAATTTCTTTACATTGACTAAAAGTAGACAACAAAATTGGCAACGACTCGGTCGCTGACACCGTTATAATCTTATCTTTATCCAAGCATTTGCAAGTTTCGTTTAATTTTTCACTAAAATTTGAAAGAGAAAATAACAATTTTGAATTTGTTGACATTACCAAGTTGGCAATCTCTTTTTCCGTTAATAATGGATTAATAACATTAGCTATAGCACCAACTCTATCTATAGCATATAAAAGATAAATGGTTTCAGGAATAGTAGGAAGTGCAATAGTAATTGCGTCACCTTTTTTTATCCCCAACATTTTTAATGATTTAGCTATTTTTTCAATTTTTTCAAACATTTCATAATAACTTATTTTATTTCCATAATATATTAGTGCAGTATCATATATATTTTTTTTATTATTTTGATATAAATATTCATATATCTTCATATGTGGAAGAGGTAATCCTATATTGTTTGAATTATAGTACTTTAACCATGGCTTATCTATTGATGCATATCCAGTCATCTTTTTACTTTCTTCTTTATCTAATTTATAGTGTTTATCTTCCATAATTTTCCCCCTCTTGGATATAAATACTACTTAAATTATACATACTTAAATAAATTAAGTCAATAAATTTAATAGTTTAACTATTATACATCAAATTTTCTATAAGTAAACAAAATTGCACGAATTGTCTATTTTTATGCACAAAAAAAACTTTAAAATAAAGTTTTCTTTAGAAGTTAACTATCTTTTAATTTTTTTATTGCTTCTTCATAATTTTGCTTAGTTATATAACTACCCACTACACAAATATCTGCATTTTGACATTTTTTTATTGTGACATCATTAATGCCGCCATCTACCTCTATAAGATAGTTATAATTATTTTTATCTCTTAATTCCTTTAAAGTATTTATTTTTCTTACACTATCTTCTATAAATGATTGTCCTCCATGTCCTGGTTCGACACTCATAACAAGTATTAAATCTAAATAATCTAAGTATTCAACTATTTCACTTACATCAGTTGATGGTTTAATAGACATTCCTACCTTTAATCCTAAATCATGTATATAGTTTATAACACTACCAACTTCACTTGCTGCTTCATAATGAAATGTTATAAATTCTGGTTTCATATTAGAATATTCATCTATATATTTTTTCACATCACTTACCATTAAATGCACATCTTTTGGTTTAGTAACAAATCGTGTTATATCATAAAACTCTTCATAAGAATAAGTTTTATTATCTACAAATATTCCATCCATTACATCTAAATGTATGTAATCCACATCTAAATTACTTAATTTAGTAACCTCTTCTACAATTGGTTCTTTAATATCTAAAAATGAAGCTGCTATTTTCATGATTTACCTCCTATAAATTTCAAATAGTTTTCATATCTACTTAGAAGAATATTTTTATTTTCTACATTAGCTTTTATACCACAAATACTCTCTTTTGTATGCATACAATCTTTATATTCACATAACTCTCTATATTTATTAAATTCAATAAAATTATCTCTTATATCCATTTTTGTCATTCCATTAAAATCTAATGAAGAAAAACCTGGAGTATCAGCTATTAATCCTCCTAATACTTCTATAAGTTCAGTATGACGAGTTGTATGCTTTCCTCTTCCAAGTGCGATAGAAACATCTCCTATAAGAAGATTTAAATTATTATCTAACCGATTAAGTAAAGAACTTTTCCCCGCACCACTTTGACCAGCAAATACTGTTATTTTATCTTTAAAGATAGTTTTTAAATTTGTATCAGTATTATCATATACACCATATCCAATACTTCTATAATATTTTTGAATTTCTCTTATTTTATTTAACTCTTCTTCATTTAATAAATCTAACTTAGTAAAACATATAATAGGTTTAATATTATTAAATTCTATTATATCTAATAACTTATCAAGCAAATTAGAAGAAAAATCTGGTATTTTTACACTTGTAACTATAACAGCTTGATCAATATTAGATATTCTAGGTCTTTCTAATTCATTTTTTCTCTTTAGTATATCAAGTATATAATTATTATCTAAATCGACTTCTACATTATCTCCTACTAAAGGAGAAAGCCCAAGTTTTCTAAACTTACCACGAGCCTTACATACTAAAACTCTATCTTCTAATTTAACAGTATAATCATTACTAATTTGTTTAATTATTTTTCCAACCATTAACCTTGTCCTTCTTCTTTTTTATCATTATTAGTTGTTTTATCTGTATTTTTTTGTGAATTTGTAGCTATCGTAATAGTAATTGTTGTACCACTTTTAACTTCGTCACCAACACTTCTTGATTGTAAAATAATAGCACCTGCATTAAACTTATTGTCTTCCATCTCTTTAAAATTACAGGTAATACCATTATCATCACAGAATTGTTGTATTAAATCTCTATTGTAAGATCCATCAGTAAAGTCAGGATATACAACTATTAAAGTAGCATAAACAAGTTCAATTACATCATTATTTTTTTGTAATCTTTTACCTTTTTCTACACTTTGTGATACAATTGAATTTTCTTCAATATTGTCAGCTTCTGTAACTTTTTTAGGTGTTGTTACAACTCTTATTCCAGCTTCTTCTAGTTTAGCCTTAATAGCTTCTACATTTTTACCTTTATAATCCTCTACCTCTATGGTATCCTCATAAGATGATACCGTTAGTGTTATAGAATTTCCTTGTTTTACTTTAGAATTAGCTTTAGGACTTACTGATATTACCTTATCTTCTTCTACTTCTTCATCATAAACATATTTAACTTTACAATTTAAATGTTTCTTATCTAATTTTTTGCAAGCTTCTTTTTCGCTTAACCCTTCAAGCCCATCAGGTACCTTAACCTCTTTAGTAGTATCCATACTAAAAATTAATATGAATGCTAAACCAATTAAAACTATACAAATACAAGCAATAGCAGCAAACTTTATAGCAAAATTCAATCTTTTATCGCTTTTTTCTTCTTTATTAGTTTCTTTTAATTTTTTATTTATTTCTTTTGTTTCTAATTTAGTTATTGTTTTTGTATCTTCAATATTGTGCTCAGGATATTTATAAACAAGTCTTGGCTCTTCACTTCTTGAAACATTTAAACACGTTTTTAAATCTTCATACATCTCAGATGCACTCGAATATCTATTTTTAGGATTTTTAGCGCATGCACGAAGTACAATATTCTCAACACTTTGTGGTATTGAACTGTTAAATTCTCTTACACTTGGTATTGGATCTTTCATATGTTTTATAGCTATTTCAACTGCATTTTCTCCTTTAAAAGGTACCTTTCCTGTTAAAAGTTCAAACATTAATATTCCTAATGAATATATATCACTTTTAATAGTAGAACCAGATCCACTTGCTTGTTCTGGTGGTAGATAGTGAACTGACCCCATCACACTATTTGTTTGAGTAAGTTCATTACTATTAAGAGCCATAGCTATACCAAAGTCTGTTATTTTAACTCTACCATCTTCTAAAATCATTACATTTTGAGGTTTAATATCTCTATGTATTATATAAGAATCATGAGCACATGCTATACCACTTGTAAGTTGTAACATAATATCAATAGCTTCATTTATATTAAGTGCTCCTCTTTTTTTAATTAAACTTTTTAGAGTTTTACCATTTACATATTCCATTACGATAAAATATTTACCATTATCTTCACCTACATCGTATATTTCTACTATATTAGGATGTTTTAATGAACTAGCAGAATTTGCTTCTCTTTTAAATCTTCTAATAAATTTTTCATCATCTGATAAATCTCCACGAAGAACCTTAACAGCAACTTCGCGCTCTAATATTGTATCCCAAGCAAGGTAGACATTAGCCATTCCACCTTCCCCGATAGATTTAATAATTTTATAGCGATTATCAATTAATTCACCCTTAATTATCATGGTGCACCTCCTTAATTAAACATGCCATAGTTATATTATCATTACCTCCACGATTATTAGCCTTAAAAACAAGTTTTTCCAATCTTTCTTTTAATGGAGCCTCTTCATTTAAAACGCGTGCTATTTGATTATCATCTAACATATTAGTAAGACCATCACTACACAAGAATATTCCATCTACGTTCAATTCTACATTAAATATATCCATCTCAACATTAGTACTAGATCCAAGAGCCTTCATAAGAACATTTTTCTTTGGATGATTTTTAGCTTCCTCTGGAGTTAATTCTCCACTTTTTACAAGTAAATTAACTAAAGTATGATCAACAGTTATTTTATGGATTTTATTATTTTTATAAACATAACCTGATGAATCGCCAATATTTCCTATAAGTAAGAAAGAAGGTGTTAAAATCGATAAAACTATAGTAGTTCCCATACCTTGACTTTCTGGATGTGTAGAAACATATTTAAATATAGCAACATTTGCTTCACTTACAGTATTTTGTATCCAGTTAATAGCGTCTTCTTTATTACCAACACTACTTATACTTTTAAATCTTTCACTTATTAAATTAAGAGCAATAGAAGATGCTATCTCTCCATTTTTATGTCCTCCCATACCATCTGCTACAATAAGTAAAACCTCTCCAGCACCATCTTCGCAAATAGTAACACTATCTTCATTTCTTTCTCTAACTTTACCAGGGTCAGTTATATAACAATACTCCATATTTATTCCTCCTCATAATGTGATCTTAATTGACCACAAGCAGCATTTACTTTACTACCAAATTCTCTTCTAATAGTAACACCTATGCCTTTTTTCTTTAATACATCATAAAATTTCATTATAGTATCTTGATCACTTTTTTTATACTCAATATGACTAGTTTCATTATAAGGAATTAAATTAACATAACAATTTAATCCTTTTAAAAGCATACTAAGTTCAAGCGCACATTCTAAAGAATCATTAACTCCTTTAAGTAATATATATTCGAAAGTAACTCTTCTATTAGTTTTATTTATATAAGACTTTACCGCACTTATAACTTCTTCTATTGGATAAGCCTTATTTATATTCATAATTTTATTTCTAATTTCATTATTTGGAGCGTGCAAACTAATAGCTAAATTAACTTGTTTATCATAATTTGTAAACTCCTTTATCTTTGGTACAATACCACATGTAGAAACCGTTATATGTCTACTTCCAATATCAATACCTTTACCTGAATTAACTATATCAATAAACTTAATCACATTATCATAATTATCAAAAGGTTCTCCAATACCCATTAAAACTATATGAGAAATTCTCTTACCTATGTCCTCTTCTACCATAAGTATTTGTAAAACCATTTCATATACCTCTAAGTTTCTTCTTTTCTTTAATCTACCACTTTCACAAAACTTACATCCCATATTACAACCTACTTGAGTTGAAATACAAATACTAGTTCCATAATCATGATACATAAGAACTGCTTCTACTTTTTCATTATCTTTTAATCTAAATAAATATTTAGCTACATCTATATCTTTTCTTTTATCTATAATATCTAATCTATCAAAACAAAAATCATTTTTTATTTCTTTAATAGTTTCTTTTGATACATTTCTCATATCATCAAAATTCTTAATTCTTTTTTTATAAACCCATTCAAATATTTGAGTAGCTTTAAACTTTTTATCATTTTTTTCTATAAAGTAATTTTCTAATTCACTTAAAGTGATACCATATATATTTCTCATATTTACACCTATATCAATTATATCAAAAATAGTAAAAAAATAATAGAAATTTCTATTATTTTGTTAAAATTTATTAATCTAATTTAGACTTTAAAACTTCTATTACTGGGCGAACGCCAAAAACGTCCGAACGAGCAATGTAGACACCGCACACATTAGATGTATAATATACTATCCAAGCAATGGAAATACTGCTAGAAGAACTCAAAGAAGAAGCTGTCCAATATCCAGACATAGTTACCATTGATGAGGAAGGTACAACTGCATTATTTAAGCATCCATAATCTGTACATAACACGGATATTCTATCATATAACCATCCATATTTACATCCACTCGTATTTCCTTTTGTGCATGTGTCACTTTCTGTTGTTGTATTCGTATCAAGCCAATAGTAATCAGTTGATGTTACCTCATCATACGTTGTGTTTCCTGTAATAGTAGCTATTTCTTGAGCTGTTATTAATCTTGCTTTATAGCCACTATAATCTATTGTATAATATGCACCACTATCATCATAACGTTGCCCTCTTTGGTCCATTGTGTAATTTGATGGAGTTTCTGTTCCGACCCATGATGCTGTATCTGTTTTAAGTTGTGCTAATACTTCATTTGGTCCTGATGCATTACTTCCACTTGAGTTCCATACAATAAGTGCTGTAGTGTTATGATCTAAGATAAGATTTACTTTATCTCCTCCATCATAATTAAATATATAGAATTTCATACATCCACTCTTTACTCCTGTATTACTTTGTGTTTCTGTATAGTCATTACATTGTTCACCTGTGTCTACATTAAAATATACAATTTCTCCATTTTGATAGGTTCTTGGAGGAGTTGGAATACAATCTTCATTATTTACTATCTCATAGTCAAAACCATCATTATAAGTTGCTTTTACTGTCATATAATTGGTTATATCTTTTTTATCTTTATATTTTACAGGTTTCTTTAAGTTTTTGTTATCTACTAAATCTTTAATTTTTATACAATAAGTTTTATTATTTCTTTTAGTATAATAATCACTATTATCATCTATATAAAGACTAGTAGCGCTATATATAATTTTTTCTATTGCCTCGTCTCCACTTTTATTACTTTTAACAGAATTAATAATTTTAGGAAACACTAACAACACTATCATTGATAGTATTATCATTACCCCAAGTAATTCTATAATTGTAAAACCTTTATTTTTCATATCATCACTCTTTTACTATAATAAGTATATAAAAAAATTGACATAAAGTCAATTTTTATTGTACTTGTTTTCCACAATTTACACAAAACTTAGCACCCTGTAGTATTTCACTTCCACATCCTGTACAAAATATTTTATTAGATTCTTTTACAATAGATTCAGGTTTTATAGGTTCTACTATTTTATTTTGAACCTCGACATTACTTACCTGTGAGTTTGGATTCATAGCTTGTGCTTGAGGATTAAAACCTTGCCCTTTTAGTGGATCTATTATATTGTTAACGCTATTCACCATAGTTTTTTCATTTTCACGTTCAAATGCTAAAATAGCCATAAATACAATATTTAAGAATATTAAACCTACTGCAAATCCACTAGATTTATTAAATTTATGAGCAAGTCCTATATACATCATAATAATAACATATATATTAACTATTGGTAAGAACATTAATACTATATACCACATAGGTAATTCTGCTATTTCAAGAAATACAATAAGATTATAAATAGGTACTATTGATGCCCATCCTGGTTTATCACATTTTTTAAATACTTTCCATACACATATAATACCAAATATAGAAATTGCTAAACTAAACAATATAAGTGGTATAAATATTAGAAAACTAAAATTATTAACACTTATAGAACCATAATAACTATAATCATACATAACACACATCTCCTATTCTATTAATATTATATAATTAAATTATATTTTTTTCAATAAAAAGAAACTAAGTTATTTAGTTTCTAAATTTTTATAATATTCATATCTAGCAATAGCTTCTTTTTTATTTAAATCTAATAGTTCTTCTGCATGATTAGGGTTTACTTTCTTAAGCATCGAATATCTAGTTTGTAAATTTAAAAATTCATCATATTTGTTAAAATCAACATTTTTACTATCTAATTTAAATCCAGTTATAGGATGTCTTCTAAAAGTTAAAAAGTACCCTGAATCTACTGCAAGTTTTTGCATATTTACTGTATTACTCATACCACCTTTAATACCATGTGATATACAAGGAGCATAAGCAATTACTATTGATGGTCCATTATAATCGTTTGCTTCTTTTAATGTTTTTAATACTTGCATCATATTAGCACCTAATGATATACAACCTACATATGCATTTGGATAACTCATAGCAATACGAGCTAAATCTTTTTTATTAGTAGATTTACCACTTGTAGCAAAAGATGCTATAGAACCTATTTTACTTGACTTACTTGATTGACCACCAGTATTAGAATATACTTCTGTATCAAGTACTAAAATATTTATATTATCACTTGTAGATAGTACATGATCAATACCACTAAATCCTATATCATAAGCCCAACCATCGCCACCTATACACCAATAATTTCTAGATATTATATATTCTTTCAAGTTTTTTAATTCATCTGGTATATCACAAGTTAACTTATTATAAACCTCACGTGTTACATCATAACTATCATAATTTTCTAACCATTTCTTAAATAATTCACTATTAGAATTATCCATATTATTTTCCATTATAGTTTTAATTCTATTTCTAATTAAATTATTTGCAAGTAACATACCATAACCATATTCTGCATTATCTTCAAATAAAGATGATGCCCAAGGTATACTATAAGGAGTCTCTGGAGCACTTCCTCCATATATTGATGAACATCCTGTTGCATTCGCAACTACTAAATTATCTCCAAATAATTGAGTAAGTATCTTAATATAAGCAGTTTCCCCACATCCAGCACATGAACCACAATATTCAAATTTAGGTTTTATAAATTGACTCCCCTTTATAGTTAATTTATTTACTATATCTTTATTACTTATATTATTATCTAAATAATCAAATACATTTTGTACATTATCTTTTAATTCTTCTTTTAATGATTTAAATACTAATGCTTTATTACCTTTCATACCAGGACATGTATTTATACAAAGACCACAACCAGTACAATTTTTAATACATATTCCAATAGCAAAATAATATCCTTTGAGCGCTATAGCAGGAACACATATATTTTTGACAAACAAAGGAGCTTTATTATATTCCTCTTCATTTAATAAATAAGGTCTAATTACAGAATGAGGACATACAAATGAACATTGACCACAATTAATACAATTACTACTTATATAATGAGGTACTAATGATGCGATAAACTTATCTTCTAATTTAGTAGTGGCTCCTTCAAATACACCATCTTTAATATTAGAAAAAGCAGATACAGGTAAACTATTTCCCTCTCTTTTAAACATAGCATCTAAAGAATCTTTAATAACTAATTCCTTATCTGTCTTCACTATATTTATTTCTTTTATAAGTTTCTCAGTTTTATCAAGAGCTTCAATATTAGCATTTACTATATCATCACCCTTTTTACTAAATTTATTTTTTATATATTTTATTAGTTCTTCTTTAGCAAATTTATAATCTACTAAATTAGTAACATATAATATTGCACATTCCATAATCATACTTATCTTATTACCAAGACCTACATGATTTGCGATATCATAAGCATTTAAAGTATAAATTTTAGCCTTTTTTTCTATTAATAAATTACTTAAATTTTTGCTAAAACTATTTATAAGTTCTTCTTCACTTTTACTAGTATTAATAAGTACTATAGCATTCTTACTAATACTTTTAATCATTTCAAATTCATTAAAATAACTATCACGAGAAACTACAAATATATCTGGATTTTCAACATAATAAGTAGATCTTATTTTTTTATCACTTATTCTTAAATGTGATACTGTTACTCCACCACTTTTCTTAGAATCATATTGGAAATAACCTTGTACATAATTATTAGTATTATCACCTATTAATTTTATTATAGATTTAGAAGCACTTACCATACCATCTGAACCATAACCATATATAAGTATTTCTTTACCAAATTTAAGTTTAAAATCACTTTCCTTTAAACTTAAATTAGTAACATCATCATTTATTCCTATAGTAAAATTATCTTTTGGATTATCTAACATATAATATACTGCTTTTATTTGAGCTGGAGTTGTATTTTTACTTGATAGACCATATCTACCACCTACTATAGTAATATCTTTATCATTTATTGATGAAACTACATCTAAATATAATGGTTCTCTAGTTCCAAACTCTTTTGTTCTATCAAGAACAGCAATTTTTTCTACTGAACTAGGTAATACATTTTTAAGATACTTAGTACTGAAAGGTCTATATAAATGAACCTCAATAAGACCTAATTCTTCATCTAATGAGTCAATTACTTCTTTTATAGTTTCACATACTGAACCGATTGCTACTATTACTTTTTTAGCATTCGTACTACCGTAGTAATTAAATGGTTTATAATCTGTACCTGCTATTTTATTTATTTTATCCATATAATCATTTACTATATCAGGAACTTTATCATAATATTTATTTCTTATTTCAGTAGCTTGAAAATATATATCATCATTTTGCGCTGTTCCTCTAGTATTTGGCTTATTTGGATTGAGTGCTCTATCTCTAAATTTTTTTAAAGCTTCTTTATTTAATAAATTTTTAAAGTCTTCCATTTCTAAAATATTTATTTTGTTTATTTCATGACTAGTTCTAAAACCATCAAAAAAATGCATAAAAGGTAAACTTGCTTCAATAGCAGATAAATGAGCTATTCCACTTAAGTATGCAGTATCTTGTACAGAAGAAGATGCTAACATACAAAAACCTGTTGAACGGGTAGCATATACATCTTGATGATCTCCAAAAATACTTAAAGCATGAGTAGATAATGAACGAGCTGCAACATGCATAACACATGGCAACATCTCTCCTGCCATTTTATACATATTAGGTATCATTAATAATAATCCCTGACTTGCAGTAAAAGTGGTTGCTAAAACTCCGTTTTGTAGGGCGCCATGAATTACCCCAGCAGCACCTGCTTCACTTTGCATTTCAACAACTTTAACCTTATCATTAAACATATTTAATTTATTACTATTACTCCATTCATCCAAATGTTCTGCCATAGGACTTGAAGGAGTTATAGGATAGATTCCAGCTAGTTCTGTAAACATATAAGAAACAGTAGCACATGCCTCATTTCCATCCATAGTTTTTATTTGTTTCATTTTATCACCAATATAATTATACAATAAAAAAGATATTATTTAAATATCTTTCTTTAATTATTTATAATTCTCACTAACTTACTACAGTAACACTTTGTGTTTTACAACCACTAAACATTCCTGATTTAAAGGTTACATTTTCCGTGGTCCATTTACTTCCTACTTTTATTAATTCTAAATTACTACAATAGCTAAACATATCTTGCATATTTGTAACTTTAAATGTGTCAAAGTTGCTTAAATCTAAGTTTGTGAGACTACTACAATTTCTAAACATACTACCCATATCAGTTACTTTTGTGGTGTCAAATTTACTTACATTTAAGTTTGTGAGACTACTACAACCGCTAAACATACCACCCATATCAGTTACTTTTGAAGTGTCAAAATTACTTAAATCTAGACTTGTTAAACTGCTGCAATTTTCAAACATATCACTCATACTGGTTAAATTTGATGTATCGAAATTACTTATATCTAAACTTGAAAGACTACTACAATTTCTAAACATATACACCATTTTGCTTACTTTTGAGGTATTAAAATTACTTAAATTTAGACTTGTTAAACTTCTACAACCTGAAAACATACTATACATAGAAGTTACTTTTGAGGTATCAAAGCTGCTTAAATCTAAGTTAGTTAAACTTATACAACCTAAAAACATATGACTCATATCAGTTACTTTTGAGGTATTGAAATTGCTTAAATTTAGACTTGTTAAACTTCTACAACCTGAAAACATATATTGCATATAAAACACCTTAGAAGTATTAAAACTACTTAAGTCTAGATTTGTAAGGTTGCTACAATCTATAAACATATATTGCATATTTGTTACATTAGATGTGTCAAAATTGCTTACATCTAATTTGGTTAAACTGCTACAATTATAAAACATAAAACTCATATCAGTTACTTTTGAGGTATTAAAATTACTTAAATCTAAGCTTGTTAAACTGCTGCAATTATAAAACATACTATACATAGAAGTTACTTTTGAGGTATCAAATTTACTTATATCTAAACTTGTTAAACTACTACATTTATAAAACATATATGTCATAGAAGTTACTTTTGAGGTATCAAAATTACTTAAATCTAGACTTATAAGACTGCTACAATTATAAAACATACTGTTCATCTCAGTTATTTTTGAGGTGTTGAAATTGCTTACATCTAAACTTGTGAGACCACTACAATTATAAAACATATAATACATAGAAGTTACTTTTGAGGTATCAAAATTGCTTAAGTCTAAATTTGTAAGACTATTACAATCTGTAAACATACTACTCATATTTGTTACTTGAGATGTATCAAATTTACTTAAGTCTAAATTTGTAAGACTGTTACAACCTGAAAACATACTACCCATATAAGTTACTTGAGATGTATCAAAATTATTTAAGTCTAAACTTGTTAAACTGCTACAATTATAAAACATACTACCCATATCTGTTACTTGGGATGTATCGAGTTCAGTTAATGATTTTATTTCTTTTAATGATTTAAAATAACTAAACATATAGTTAGATTTTTCATTCAAAATTATTTCATCTTCACTATATACATACACGGTTCCCTTTGTATCATAAAGTGCTAAAATCGTTCCATCTTGTTTATCTGATACATCTACACTTTTTAATTTTCTTAATTTTTCTTGTGTATATCCTTCTGGTAAATCTCCATCTGATAAAAATTGTATTGTTGTTACTACTGTATCTTCTTTGTTATATGCAATTGCTGTATCGTTAGCTAAAGTTTTTATCTTCTCATTAAATTTTTGTCCAGATAATATTACACTTTCTGGTAATTTATCTAATAATACTACCCTTCCTAATACTAGTTTTGCATACCAGTTATCTATTTTGCCCTTTATTATCTTTTTGACTTTCCCATCTTCTATTTTTAATGTTCCTTCTTCTAATCCAGGTCCATCAAATGTAATATTTATTTTTGTATTATCATCTTTTACTAATACCTTTCCATTTTCTGTTATTTTATAATCTCCTGTATTTAATATAGGGTTATTAGATAATTCTGAATCCATAAATGCTACTCTTACTGCTCTTAAATAATTCTCAACACTTAATCTTGTTGACTCCTTTTTAGAATCTTTTATTATATTTAATACTATTGGTGTTGTAATTAATGCAATTATTGCAAGTATTACTATTACCGCTAATAACTCTATTAATGTAAAACCTTTTCTTTTCATAATATCTCTACCTCACTTATTTAACTACAATAATTATACTAAAAAGTGATTGAATAATCAATCACTTCCTTAAATTTTTACTAATCATTTCTAAGTCCTCTGTTAATTGCTCTACTCTAGATATAATTCTTTTTGCCTTAACTTCATCTACTCCATTTTTTGAATTAGAAAGATGGGCTTCTAGTTCTTTTAAATTTAAATTAGAGGTAAAAAATGTTGTTAAATTATTATCCATTCTATATTGTAATAAAGGACATAATATTTCATCTCTATTCCAAGCAGTAAGCCCTTCTGCACCTATATCATCTATTAAAAGCAATGGTACTTTCTTTACATATTCAAATTTTTGTTTGAAATCATCATAAAATGCTTGTCTTAAAAATTCTGGCCAAAAAATTATACAACTTTTATAATTCTTTTTAGCTAGTTCATTAAATATAGCTGCTATTAAATATGTTTTACCACATCCAAAATTACCATGTAAATAAAGTCCTTTACATTTTTCATTATTTTCAAATTTATCTAAAAAATCCATTAACCAATTAATTGTTTTAAATCGATTTTTATCTGTTTTATATATATTATCAAGTGTTGCTTCTTTTACATATTCAGGAGTATTAAAAAACTTTATATTATCCAAATATTTATTTTTATTTATTATAGCTTCTTTATATTTACATGCTTTATAAGTAAAACATAAATTACCATTAACATTTATTGGTATGTAACAAAAACCCTCTACTTTATTTAAACAATCTAATAAATTTTTGCAATTTTTACAATGTTCAAACTCTTTAGAACACTCTTCTAATATTGAGGTATATTTTTTTAATTCCTCATCTTTTATTTTTAAATTTTTAGTTATTAATTTAAAGTTTGGATTAGATAAAGCTTTTTTATACTCTGTATCTAAATCTAACTCATTTAAATTTATATCTTCTATATTGTCAAGAATATTGTGCATAATTAACTCCTTTTCATACGACTTTCTAGTTTCTTTATTTCTTCTTCTGTAGCCCTATCTTCTTTTATTTCTTTATTCATCCACTCTGGTGTTGCATTAACAATCTTTTTTGTTTTCTTAGTACTTATTGTTTTCTTCTTTTTATACTCTTCTTCAGCTATGTTCATAGCATCTTCTACTGTTTCTATACCACTTTTCTTCCATTGTGAAGCTATTACTTCTACAAAAGATTTTATTAATTTATTATTATTTATTCTAAGTACATAATCAACAAGAACATTAACCACTCCAGGTTTTAAATCCAAATCTATTAATAAGTAAGATACTATAGATAAATCACTACTAGTAGGATTACCTGTTTTATATTTACTTTTTATAAAATCATAAGGACTAGTTGTTTCAAATAAATGAATCATACGAGACCTATTAGATGTATCTAATTTTTCTTTTCTTAAATATTCTGGCTGGTTTTTATATATTATACTAGGTAATTTACCCATATTATCATATCTATAATACTTACTAGCATTCTCTTGTAATAATTTTTTATCTATTGTATGTCTATCTGATATAGAATTTCTAATAAGTTCTACCATATCATCATTATCATAGTTATATATATATGATATTTTATATAAAAAGTCTTTCATATCTTTAGTAAGTGATTTTTTATTTAACATTTCATCACTTATAAATTCTAATATAGTATTAATATCTATTTTAGATAATATTTCTAATTTTCTATAATTAGACCTTTTTATATCATATATTAAATTATCGTTTAAAGGTACTGATGAGAATGCAAAAACATCACTAAATTTACTAGTTGTATCTTCATATTCTCTTAAATTTATTTTAGGAATTTTAAAGAATCCTACTATTCTTTCATACTCTAACTTACCTACTGCATTAAATAAAGCCATGTTAAGTATTGGATTATTTATAAATTCAAATGCACTTATAGGTGAATATATTTCATATACAAAATTGTTTATATTACCTTTTTTTAAATATGTTTTAATAAGACCTATTGCTTCTAACTTTATTTTAGCATCTATAAATTCTGAGCTACTAATCATCATATCTCTTAATATATGATGATGCGTCCATTCATTAGATAATAGTTCTGATTTGTCTAAATAAGACCATAAAGTATAATACAAACTTATAGCTTGTGATCCTATTATAGGTTGATATAATAACATAAGTAAATTTCTATCAGAATCATTTAACATAGTTTTATTAACCACTATAAAAGTATCTGCAGGAAGTACATTTACCATAAATAACCCTCCAATCTATATATATTTTAACACATTTAAATATTAAAAAAAAGATTGATTAATCAATCTTTATAAAATTATGCATAGTATAAAAAATACTATACCTAGGAAAGCAGTTGTATAAGTAACAAATAACTCTCCTCCTCTTTCTTTTCTATTTTTAAATAAATCACTATTACCACCAGTAATTACTGAAGAAACTCCTTCTGCTTTACCACTTTGTAATAACACAATTCCAATTAATAATATAGAAACAATAATTAACAATACTTGCATACGTTCCTCCTAACAGTATATAATTTACCATAATTTATATAATAAATCAAGATTTATTTATTATATAAACAGTTTTATTACTTAAATCTAAATTTTCAATTATATAATTCATATCCTTTATATTTAATTCATTTATTTTTTTATAATCATCTAATATTACTTCATCATAATTCATAATATTACTAACTATTTTATTATTTATAGAATATATACTATCACTTCTATAAATACAACCACTTTTTCTTGTTTTTTTCTTCCTATCTAATTCTTCTTTAGAAGCACTTAACTCATTTAACTCTTTTTCTATTAATTTTAATACTTTATCTATTTCATTTGTTTCAACAAATAACATAACTAATATATGTTTATCGGTGTTTACAAGTGATATATCTATATCACGAGTTATTAAGTTTTGTTTTTTTAAGTCTTCACTAAAAATAGATGTACTACCAAGTCTTAAATCTAATAGAATACTTAAATATGTTTTTATATCATTTATATTTAAATTAAATTTAGAACAATCTATTTTATATCCAAGTCCTGCTTTAGATATTTCTATATCCATACTTGTTTTTTCAGTTTTTTTAGATACTTTATTGGGTTCATCATATTTTTTACATTTAATTTCTTTATAATCATCAAACTTTTTTTCTTCTTGATTTGCCTTTATTATATTCATAGTATCTACAGGATCAACATTACCTGTTATAACTAAAAACATATTAGATGGATGATAAAAAGTATTATAACAGTTATACAAATCTTCTTTTGTTATACTGTTTACATCATCTATTGTACCTGCTATAGGATATTTTATTGGATGTTTTATAAAAGTATTATGAATTATTCCATCATATAATTTAAAAAATGGTTCATCTTCATACATTTTAATTTCTTGAATAATTATTCCTTTTTCTTTTTCTACATTTTCATCTGTAAAATAAGGGCTTTGAACATAATCTAACAAATAATTTAAATTTTCTGGAAATGAATTAGATCCGCTAAATAAATATGTTGTTTTATAATTGGATGTATTAGCATTTGCATCACATCCTCTTTCTGAATAAAAAGTAAATGGATCTTTACCATCTTTTTGTTCGAACATTTTGTGTTCTAGAAAATGAGCTACACCAAGTGGTACCTTTATCATTTCTTTACCACCATTTGGTACAAATTCTTGATATACAGAACCAAACTTTGTAGAAAATGTAACATATATACTATTAACATTATCTTTAGGTACTATATATACTTCAAGTCCATTATTTAATTTTTCATAATAAAGTTCTAAATCTAATTTTTCTAATTTACTTTTCTTCATTTGATTCCCCCTCCAACAAATAAACTGTATCTAAATGTATTTTGGAAGCTAATTTAATTACATTAGCTTTAGTAACTTTATTTATTTTAACAAATCTTTGATCTAAATTATCACTATTTAAATATTCCATACCTGCATATAAGCTAATTAAATTTTCTGGATTATCCTCTAATTCTTTTAAACTATTAATATAAGTTATTTTAGCTTTAATAATATCATCATCATTAAATTTACCTTTTTTCATATTATAAACTTCTCTTTTTATTAAAGTTAATGCTTGTTTAAAATCACTTTTATTTATTCCTGCACTTATAGTAAGTATACTATTTAAAGGTTGACCTACTGAATTTATATAATAGCACAAACTATTCTTTTCTCTTACAGTTTTAAATAGTTTTGAATCAGGTCCTCCACCTAGTATATAAGAATATACATTTAAAACATATCTTAACTCAAAATCAGTCATTTTATCTATTTTATAACCTAGAACAAGTTTGCTTTGATTAATATTTTGTTTTTCTTTAACAGTTTTTGGTATTAATCTTGTTCTTTTTGGTCTTAAAAAGTGAGATTCTGTAGGTTTTTTTAATGTTTTAATATTAAGAAAATTATCTTCTATAACTTTTTTTACATGTCTTTCGTTTACATCACCTATTACAAATATATCTATTATATCTCCCTTTAATACTGACTCATAATATTTATACAATTTTTTACTATCTAATGAATTTAAATCCTCTAAATAACCTGAACTTCTATATGAAGTGCTTGAATTAGGTTCCATATTTTCTAACATTCTAATTCTAGCATAAGCATCTGGATTTTCTTTTTGAGATATAATATTATCTTTTAATATATTGTAAGACAATTTAAAATTTTCTTCATCAAAACTTGTAACATTTCTTTTTCTTACACTATTTGGTTTAAATACTAAATCTGATAAAAATTTTATAGATTTATCAAACATACCTTCTTCTGTATATTTTTCATTTAGAAAAGTTATGTCAAACCCCATAATATTATACTTACCTGATATATAAGTCATACCTCTATAACCTAAATCATATAAGTTTTCTGTTTCTATATTTAAAAGTCTTTTAGTTGGAAATTTCTCTGTAGATTCACACAACATATTTACAATCATGTTTCTATAAGTTATTTCTTCCTTGACTACTTTTCTTTTA
The DNA here is from genome assembly GCA_963616135.1 of Bacteroidaceae bacterium. Classification (GTDB taxonomy): domain Bacteria; phylum Bacillota_I; class Bacilli_A; order RF39; family UBA660; genus UMGS1613. The sequence goes on from CAVEJT010000014.1 coordinate 20,412, forward strand.
AAATTAATTTTAACTGTTACTGTTTTAAATTTATCAGTTTTAATAACATGTAAATTATATGAATAAGTACTTGTCCTTTTATATTTCACCTAATCACCTCTATCTTTTTTATTATGTCAATTTTTTTATAATTTAATCGCAGATTCGAGCGCTAAAAGAATCATTTCCTTAAATGATTTTTGTCTTTCCATACTAGTTGTTTCTTCTTTTGTAACTAAATTATCTGAAATTGTTAAAATACATGCTGCTTTTTTATTTAATTTATAAGCATTATAGAAAAGTGCGAATGATTCCATTTCTACACATAAACAACCTTTATTTTTATATAAATCTTCTATATCTGCATTTCCATAGAAAACATCTGTTGAATGTATACCACCAAAATATGTATTTATTTTTAAATCAAGAGCTGTTTCTTTTATTATTTTATTTAACTCTTTACTAGATTCTATTGTATTTTTCTCATATCCTTGTGTTTTAGCATAACTAGATAATGAATATGCATAATCTGATACAATAACACTATAAAGAGGTATATCCTTTGAATAAGCTCCTGCTGATCCTACTCTTATTATATTTTCTACATCATACATTTTATATAGTTCATACGAATAAATACCTATACTTGGCATACCCATACCACTTGCCATTACAGTTATTTCCTTACCTTTATATTCTCCTGTATATGCGAAAATATTTCTTACTTTATTAACTAATTTAACATTTTCTAAAAAATTATCAGCTATAAATTTTGCTCTTAGGGGATCTCCCGGCATCAATACTGTTTTAGCTATTTGTCCTTTTTCTGCTTCATTATGTGGTGTCATATTATCTCCTCCTAACTTATTATACCATATTTTGTCAAAATAAAGAAAAAAAGATATATAATTAATATCTTTTTCTGTTACTTTTTATACCTAAGTATGGTAGTCTTTGTACTAAGTAACCAAGTACATTTATATTGTACCTAATCTTCTATTTTATATTCATAAGTTTTTACATTAATAGCAATTCCTATAACAAGTATATAAGAAATTAAATAAGTAAGCAACATAAGTATTACTATATTCGATAAACTTCCATAAAATAAGTCATAATTTGAAAAATGAGTTACCCAATAAGAATATAATTGTATTACTATTATCCAACTAAAAGTAGTAAATATTGCTCCATTAGTTGTATGTTTACTTAATATTTTCCAGTCTGGAGCAATCGTATAAATAAGTTTTACATTAAAGAAAATTACAAATATTGAAAATGGCCACTTTAATATTAAGAATATATTATATAATAA
>CAVEJT010000015.1:0-20832 GCA_963616135.1 Bacteroidaceae bacterium
AACAATGTTTCTATAGATATAATTATTAAATCAACAGGACTTACAGAAGATGAAACAAACAGCATATAAAAGAATTGGAATAATCCAATTCTTTTCATTCTATAATTTTGTTATTGCCTTCTATTTTATATAAATTTTTATATGCTTTACAACTTTGTAATAGCTTTTTATGGGTACCACTACCTACTAAAACTCCTTTATTTATAACATTTATTATGTCTGCATCTATAATTGTTGAGAGTCTATGGGCCACTATTATAACAGTATGATCTTTAACTAAACTATCTATTGTCTTTTTAATATATTCCTGCGATTCGTTATCTAGTGCACTTGTTGCTTCATCGAACAAGACAACTTTTGTATTTAAAATTAGAGTTCTTGCAATTGCAAGTCTCTGTTTTTGCCCACCTGATAAATTTATACCACCCTCACCTATAACAGTTTCATATTTCTTTGGTAATGATTCTATATATTTATCAATATATGCCATCTTGCACACTTTTTTTACTTCTTCTAAGGTTACATCTGGTCTAACTAATCTAAAGTTATCCATTATAGTTAAATTAAATAAAAATGGAGATTGTCTAATTATTGAAATATTACTTCTTAAACTTTCTTCTGTTAGTTCTTTGATATTTACTCCATCTATTAATATTTCACCATCAGTTGAATCAAAATACCTTAGTAGCAGATTAAACAAAGTAGATTTACCATTACCACTTCTACCCACTATTGCTATTTTTTTATTTGGTTCTAATTTTAAATTTAATCCCCTTAAAGTAAAATCTTCATCATCTCTATATTTAAATTTAACGTTTTTAAATTCAATTACTCCTGTAGCATTCACAAGAACTTTATTACCAAACTTTTCGTCTTCATAAAGTCTATTATTTACTATCTCATCTATTCTTTTTAGTGAAACTTTTACTTTATTATAGTTAACTCCAAAATCACTTATACTTTCTACTATATAATCTATTCTCCATATGTAATTTTCGATCATCAAGAATAAGGCATAACCCATTTTACCATTCATAACTAAATATCCACAACTAAATAAGAGTATAAATTGTAATATAAAAAATATGAGATTATTTATATTTTGATAATTTATTTCATAAATTTTTATTCTACTATTATCTCTAAATAAACTATCAATATTTTTAAATACTCGATTTTCTATATTTTTCTTTATACCAAGTGCTTTTATTTCCCTTATACCAGTAATATTTTCTGTTGCTTCTTTTACATATTTATCAGATTTCTTCTTAATTTTTTCTTGCGTTTTTTTTATTTTTGGAAGATATTTATAAGATATGAATCCCATAATAAAAGCAAATATAACTATTTCTATACCTAAAACTAAAGATGTTTTAAAAGTGATAAATAGAACAACAAACACGACAAGTGATCTTGATATCATAGTTATTAATTTTGAAAGTAAATCTAAAACTCTTTCAGGATCTGTCACCATCCTATTTATAAATTCTCCTACACCTATTTCTTCATGCGCAATACATGGAAGATCAGTTACTTTTTTATATAAATCTTTTATTACATTTTTATTAAATTTGATATTTAAATAAGAAAATAATCTTTCTCTTGGAACCTGAAGTATACAATAAAATATTATATACATGGATGACCAAATTGATAAATATAAAATAAAATTACCAAAATTCTTATCAATAAGACCTTCTAATGCCATTCCTATAAAATAAGCTGAACTTAGAGATGGCACTGTTCCTATTAAAGCTAAAAACAGATAAATAAATAATTTTAATTTTTCATCTTTTAAATAATACCACAACAATTTAAAATTTTTAATCATAAAGCATACCTCACTTGATTCAATATAACATACTTTATATTATTTTACAATGAATATATATAAATTGTATTAATTTATTTTTTTTGGTAAAATATATTTATGGAGGATATAAATATGGAAAATATAAATAAAAATTTTGATGAAAAAATTCTAAATGGTATATGTATAGTTGATTTTTGGGCAGACTGGTGTGGACCTTGTAAAATGATGGGTCCTATATTTGAAAGAGTAAGCCTTGAATACGATGAGTTTAATTTTTATAAATTTAATGTTGATGACGATGAAGCCAACATTTGTAAAAAATATGGTATTATGTCTATTCCAACTATAATAGTTTTTAAAGATGGAGTAGAAATTAAAAGAAATGTTGGATTTATTAATGATGATAAATTAAAAAGTTTATTGGAGGATTTATAATGTATGATATTATAATAGTTGGTGGAGGTCCAGCTGGTATGACTGCAGCCATATATGGAGCAAGTGCTAGAAAAAAAGTTTTAATTCTTGAAAAGGATTCTATGGGTGGACAAATATTAAAAACAAATAAAATTAAAAACTATCCTGGATTTGAAGAAATATCTGGGTTTGATTATTCAAATAATTTATTTAATCAAGTTAAAAAATTAGGTGTTGAGGTTAAATTTGAAGAAGTTTTAAAAATTAACAAAGATAAAAGTATTGTAACAAATAAAAACAAATATAATGCAGGCGCTATAATTATTGCGACTGGTTCTAAAAATAAAACCCTAAATATTTTAAATGAAGATAAATTTCTTGGAAAAGGTATTTCTTATTGTGCTACATGTGATGGAATGTTCTTTAAAGACAAAACTGTCGCAATTGTAGGTGGTGGAAATTCTTCTATAAGTGAAGCATTATATCTAAGCAATATAGTAAAAAAATTATATGTAATATATAGACAAAAAGATTTTAAATTTGATTCAATTGATTTAGAGACATTAAAGAAAAAAGATAACATTACTTTTATATTTAATTCTACTGTGAGCAAATTAAATGGAAACGAATTTATAGAAAGCATTACTGTAAGAAATAGTGAAGATAATAATGAATCAGATATAAGTGTTGACGGATTATTTATTTCTATTGGATTTACTCCTTTATCTAGTTTATGTGAAGAGATTCTTGAATTAAGTGATAATGGATACATTCTTTCTAATGAAGAATGCACTACAAATATTGATGGTGTTTTCGTTGCAGGTGATGTTAGAAAAAAAAGTGTAAGACAACTTACAACTGCATGTAGTGATGGTACAATTGCAGCTATTAAAGCCTATAACTATTTAAATAACAAAAAATAAGATTGAATTCTTATTTTTTTATATAATATTTTTATTTATATCATATGTTTTAATTTGGTTAACATAAAACTCTAAACGAGGTAGTATCTCTTTGTTCATTATATTTTTATCTTTTATTTCAGAGAAGAAAGTGTTAACTATATTATATATTTTATCGCTTTTATTTATTAATGTATCTTCTGATAAATTGCCCAAAAGACAGAAAATATAGTAATAATATGATAAGGGAATTTGAGATGAATTATTTACACATACAAGTTTCTCTATAGTTTTATCATTTTTTTCTAGAAATTTACTTATTCGTGTTAAAAACTTTTTAGTTTCATTTATAGAATTCAAATACTTAAATCTTAATTTTTCTATTTCTTCTTGATTACTATAAAAATTTTTATCTTTAAATTTATTAAACTCATTTAACCAATTGCTAACCTTTACATTTCTATATTCACTATAATTTATTTCATCAAATAATTTATAATAAAACAAATATGATAATCTAAGCATTATTAAATATGGCTTTCCATTTTTATTTGGTTTTGGAAGTATATCATTTAAAAATTCTTGTGAGGCTTTAATACAATAATCAATAATAGTTTTATCAGAAGTTAAACTCATCATTCTATAAGAATTTTCTTTAATAAGAGTAGCTTTTTTATTTAATCTAACAAATCTATCAATCGTATTAAAACCATTATCGCCTACTTCTTTTGTTTTATAGATGCATAAATTGCTATTTAAAATTTTATTTATATATTCAATAGAAAGAGATTTATCCTTTTTCTTACCTTTAAAAGACAAACCATTTAATTCATTTAAAATTCTTAGATTTTTTAAACTGTAACCATTTTTATTAGAATATTCTAATTCACCATTTTGATTCATAAAAGGTGATTCCAACATACCTAAAATTGATAATAGTCTCTGTTGCCCATCTACTACTTCTGTCACATAATTATTTTCCACGCATCTATCACAAGTTAGTATATATGGTATATTTATACCAAGTAAAATACTTTCGATTATTTTTGATGATAACGATGCATTCATAACTTCTTTTCTTTGGTAATAAGGACGCAAATTATTATTTGAGTTTTTTAGTTGTACAAGTAAACTAGATATTTTAATTTTCTCAGGTGTAAAATTAAAATCTTTTCTATAAAGTTCAGCAAAATCTTTAATTATACTAGTTCCATTATTTTTAGGTACATTTTCATCAAAATACTTACTCATTTTAATATCATATTCATTTTCAAAATACTTAGATACAACTAAAAACTTTTTATAAATATTTTTACTATAATGTGCATGGTATATATCAAAGTTTTTTTCTGTTTCTTCTCTTTGACCAAAATAATCTAAATATTTCATAAAATCAAATGAAAATGGATCTATTAAATTATCCTTTCTTATTACCGATATAAGCCAATAAGTTGCTTCAATAAAGGGTTTACAATTTAAGTTAGGATAATTTTGCCACTTTTGTGTATTAATAAGACCATTATATATTTGATTAATATTAATTATAAAATCATTAAATATTTTATTCTTGTTTAAATTATCTATATTAGGTAAATAATTTTCTTCTATTCTCGTTTGTATATCTTGAGTATATGAAAAATTATAAATATTAGAATAAGTAGACGAAATTAATAATCTACAATTTAATAGAATATTTTCTATTTTATTTCTTTCTCTCTTACCATTATATAATTTTAATTTTTCTAAAATATCTAAAAACAAATACTCCTTATTTATTTTATTTCTTATTTCAGTAGTTATATAATCATCATAAAATTGGGCATTTTGTATTTCTTCTATTTCTAATTTTAAACCTGTATTATAAATAGTATACAAATACTTTAACACTTCTAATTCTTCTTCATCTGTTAAATACTTTTTTTCTTCTAATTTTAATTCACATGAATAATCTATCACCTTTAAACAAGCATTTTTATTAAAAAAGTTTCTTTCTTCTTGACTCAAATCTTCATATTTCTTATCAGATAAAAATTTCAATTGATTTAAACCTTGTTCGTTTAAAACAAGTTCATTATTATAAAAACTTTTTATTGTTAAATATCTATTATATCCATCTACTATTACAATATGATTATTATTTTTAAATCTTATAATAGGTTGTAAAGCACAACTTAAAAATATACTTTCTATATAATTTGTTTTTTCTTTTTTATTCCACTTTTTATCTTTTTCAAATGTTCTTTCTTTCAAATTAATAGTTTCATCTAATCCTAATGAAACTGGGCTTACATCGTGTTCTTCACTTTTTAAATTATTGTTTATAAGTGCGCGTAAATCAATTTCTTTTATCATATTTTTCCCTTCTCTTTCTAATAATTAGTTATGTATGCTATCATAATAAAGGAGGTGATGTAAACCGTATATATACGGTATTTTATGAAAAGGATTGATAGATTTAGAATTGTTTTAAAGCAATTGAGGAAAAAAAAAGGATTTACTCAGGAAAAATTTGCAGAAAAATCATCTATTGATTCAAAATATTATTGGAGAATAGAAAAGGGACTTAGTATTCCAACAATTAATAAGATGGATGGTATCTATGATGCATTAAACTTAACATCTGAAGAATTTTGGAGAGAAGTTGAGAATTGTAAAAAAGCAAATAAAAAATAAGATCACACTCTTATTTTTTTATTCATGTATTTTCTTTATTAATAAATTTACATCAGATATTACAACATTAGATGTAGCTTCTTCTCCCAATATTGATGATAAAACTTTCAAAATCGTAACATCTTCAAATCTAAACAATATTGTTTGAGAAAAATGCATTTGTTTTCCAGTATTTATTGGAAGTTCAAATGATAAATCTTTTATAGCTGCACCTTCATTTGTTTGAAGATAAAAAGTTGCACCGTGTAATTCATCTGTATTTTTAATTAAACCACTTAAAGTAATTTCATATATTCCTGGTTGTATTTGCATATCACTTTGATTTAATATTTCAAAATATTGAGAAGAATTAGGTATTACCCAAACATCTTGAAGAATCAATATCTCTGTAGTATTAGTGTCAATAAAACCCGTTGATAATAATCCTTCTGTATTTGAAGGAATAATTGGCCCTGCAGGGCCTGTATCACCCTTGTCACCTTTATCGCCTTTAGGACCTATTTGTCCAGGATCTCCCTTAGGTCCTGTTGGTCCAACAGATGGGCAGCCTATTCCTAATTTAAATATTTTATTTCTTAATTCTATATTATTTAATAATTCTTGATATTTTTGTGGATCCATAAAACTTGCCTCCTATTTCAATATATGTCAAAAACATTTTTTTGACTAAACCAATATATTGCAAAAAAGCGTTAAATAAAAAAAAGATTATTACTAATCTTTATTCATCTAAAAGTATTTTACCAATTTCTTTCCAATTATTAACTCTTATCATACCATTATTTTTTAATTCTTCTTCACTTAAGTCTTTATTATGCCAAGCCGTAAATAATAATTTAGTTTCAGCACCTTCTAAATTAATTGGTTTATCATCTATTCTAATATCACAGTTTACTACTGATTTATCAGCAGTAAATATATAGTTTCTAGGATTAATAAAATCTAATTTCTTATATAAGAATTGATATTTGTTTTTCAAATTATTTCCAGCATACTCAACAATTTCTCTCCATATATAATCTGTGCATATATATATTTTATATTTATTACTAAGTTTTTTTAATATATCGTAGCAATCAGGTAATAATGTAGCATTTTTATAAATATCCATATCTTTAAATTTATTAAAAAAGTCATCTTTTTTATCTTTTAAAATATCTTGTATATAATAATTTTTAATATTATCATAATCTGGTTTATATCCAAGATACTCTTCTAATATTTTAGGAAAATCACCATATGTTATAACATCGTCCATATCTACCATTATTGTTTTCATAACTACCTACTTTCTATTTATTTAAATTTTAAAAAAACAGCTAAAGCTGTTAATTTCAATATGGGGCAATTACTACACCTATTGAAAACTTTTTAATAGTTTGTACTCCCCATAAGTTTGATATATAAATATCAATCACATACCAATTATATCATATTTTTCTTAATTTTGATACTTTATTTCTATTTTTTAAATAAACAAAACTAGAAATCGCAAAAGTGACAATAATACCATTAATTATAGGGATTCCATATTTTATAAAGAAAGAAGATATTACACCTACTATCACTGCAAAGCAATTAAGCAAATTTATTTTATTATTAGAATAATTTTCTTTAAATAAATAGTTAGTTATGATAACTATCGCTACTGGTGGCAACGTATAATTCATAATAGATTAAAAACTTATAAAATTTGAATATAAATAGTAAGAAAATAGTGCACTTAAAAATCCTAATACCAATATTATTTTTTATGATCAACTTTAAATATATTTTTAAATTCTAAACCGGCCGAATACAAGCCGTTATCACATGATAACCATATATTTAAGCCTAAAACAATTATACCAAGTATGTTGAATCCAAAATATGTAAAAATATCGAATATATCATTTCCTCCTACTAAAATATTACTCGCTGCTCCAAATATAATCATCAATCCATTTCCAATCATAAATGCCATAAAGCATATCATACCAATAAAAAATGGATTTTTACCATATTTTGCAAAATTAGGAGTTGTGATAGATCCACTAATATATGAACCTATAACAATTTTTAACCCTACAATAAAAGATATACTATCTTTTAACCCAAAAGAATTTAAAATATCGGCTGACTTAACATTATATGTATATATTATAGATAATATGCCAAATATTAAAATTACTAAAACAGTAATATAACTAACTTTAATTATGGATTTAAGTCCTATATATATATTATCATAAATATTCCAAATATGGCTATTAATAAATAAAGTATGAATATATTATTTCTAACTAAAATATTTGCAACAGGTATCGCAAACATTGAAATCCCGACTCCATACCACCCAATTTGAATTATACCTACGAGAAACGATAGTAAATATGAACCTTTAATTTCAAAACATTTTATTGATAAACTCCTCATATCAGCATTAGTTTTTGAAGAAATAAATCCAAGTGTTCCACAAAAAATTCCTAATATTAGTCCAGCAATTAATACACATAAAATTCTTTAAATTCAACCCATTTGATAAAGTTTAACCTATAAGCATACTTCCAGAAAAAAAAGCAAAGCCAAACATTATTATTAAAATATCAAGATTAGATTTTTTCACCATTTTTTAGTTCCTTTATTTTATTTAATAATTGTTCTAAGTTTTTTACTAATATATGACAAGATTGTTCTATCATTAAATTTACACCCATCTCTTGCATACCATTTACATAATATATAACATTATTAGATTCATAGCCAATAATATATTTACCTTTTCTATATGCATATCCTTGTAATATACATGAATCAAAATCAGGTTCATTTTCATCAAAACAATTTATATATATTTTAGAATTATTTAAAATACATAAGTCTTCATTACAATCATAATTTGGTTTATATCTATCACTTACCCAATATGTAATACCATTTTTATCTAAAAAAGATACTACTTTTTCTAGCAAAATTTTGTTCCACTCATATTTTAACCCACAAAAATCTATAAAAACATCATAATGTTCATTGTTTGAAAATTCATTGGAATATTTAAAGTTGTTATTATCAATTTTATTGGCTACAAATTTTCCAAATAAATCAATATTGTATTTTAGATTTTCTTCATAACTTAATGATTTAAGATTTTTATATTCATATTTAAAAACATTGCAAATATTATTAACTACATTTGATATCAATATCTTTTTATTAAATATTTTCGTTTTATAAAAATCAGTACTAAAAACATATAAGATACAATTGGATGCTAAGCAATATCCTAATTCAAATCCTATACCAGCATCATATGATAATCCATCTATTCTACATATAAATACTTCAGTATTATTTAACGAATTAATATCAGATTCAAATATATTCTTTGAAACATCTCCATCATTACTCACTTTCATATTGCTATCTCTAAAAGGCAAATATATAGAATAAGAAGAGTATTTGTCTGATTGTGAAATTGCCTTATACATATTTGTTGATGCATATCTATCATAAAAACTAAATAGTTTTGTAGCCAAGTATATATTATTTTTCTTCATATTCTTTTACTCTCATATTAACGCCATCAATTATTTTATATTCTCGTTTAGAATTTTTATATATCTTATGTAAAATTTCTTTTTCTAAATCTATCCCTAAAATTTCAGATAGACCTAATAAATATATAGCAACATCTGCCAACTCTTCACCTAGATCATCCTTTTTCTTTCTCCAAGCTTCATATGCCTCTCCTAATTCACCATATGCTAAACAAAATTCTTTATTAATATCTGTTACATTAAAACCTTTTTCTACTTTATTTTTATAAATTTCTTTTTGTATTTTATTTAAATCTACCATTTTACACCTACCTATAACCTAATATTACTTTTTTCTTTCCTATACATTTCAATATAATTTAATATTTCATTATAAACATCTTCCAAATCTCTCATACCATTAATATATATTAAATTTTCTTCATTTATAAATGACAAATAAGCTTTTCTAACTTTATTGAGATGTTCAGCAGTTGCTATTATATTAAATTTAGTATCAGTATTTCTTTTAACTGATTCTTCTGGGGTTATATCAATATAAAAACCTATATCTGGCTTTTTAAACACAGAATTTAAATTCATAACCCATTCTTTATTTATACCTTCCGCCATTCTATAAGCAACAGCAGAATGGTAATATCTATCAAATAAAATCATTTTATTTTGATAATCATCTTCTGTGTACATCCTAGTTCTTATTTGTCTATCAGCTGCAAACAAATATGATTTTAAAATTGAATCCAGTTGGTTTTCTTGAGACATTTTCTTTATTAATCTTCCAACATTGGTTTCGAATTCTCGAGTAAATTCTACAAGTACTCCTTGTTGATCATAATATTGTTTTAATTTTTCAACTATTGTTGTTTTTCCACAATTATCCAACCCTTCAAATACAACTAGCATTTTATCAACTCCTTACCTAATACAGTTTTTTTCACCCACAATATATCTTCTATTGATTTATCAATATTAAACCTACCATTACCAACGGGATAAAATATAGGATAACATTTGTACTCTTTGCCATTAATATTCTTTATATATTCTTTTTTTCTACATTGCGAAACCGATATTTTCTCTTTAAGAAAAACAGTGCTAACTTGATTGCCAAATAAAACAATAACTTTAGGATTTACTATTTCTATTTCTTTTTCTAATAAATTCAAATATTCTTCATATACTGAGTTTTGAATTGGTCTAGCATCAATTTGTGTACATTTTCCCAAATTAGTAATAAACATCTTATTCCTTTTTACTTCATTGTATACACTTTCTGCAAATTCTTTATTCCAATCTTTTGCTTTTTTGTTTTTAATTTCATTATATATATCAGTATCAAACATATTAATAGCTACAAACAGATCCCAAATATTCTTAGTACCAATCCATGGAGCTCTTATTCCTTCCCAAGAAGGATCAGAAGCAATATTTTTTGAAGTGGGATTCATAAATACAAAACATATATCTGGATTTGTTTCACAACCACCAAAATTAATTGATTTTAAATTTTTATCTCCGTATTGTTGTTGCATTATTTCATATTCATTTTTTAAATCTTCTAAATTCATTTTTTACCTCCTAATTAAGAGAATCATCCACTTAATTTTCTAATATATAATATATTATAACATTAATTTATTTATTTTTTAGAAATTTTAAATATTTCTTTTAATTCAAGTAATTCTGATGATAAGTCATCACTTGAAATACTAAGTGCATAATGAAATGGAATTATTTGACTTTTATAATGATTATTTTGATTTAATAAAACCTTTTTTTCTCATTAAATCTTCTCTTTCAATATTCAAATTATTAATCCATAAATTCTTATTTTCAAAAAAATATTTTATTTTAGGAAAAAGTTCATTTATATCTCCAAAATCACCATTTAATTTATCTAGCATTTGTTGTATTAACTTCATCATTAACACATACTAAATCAGCATTATATTTTTCTAAAGTAGTCATTATATTTTCCCAATAATAAACATTTCTAGATATTCTATCTAATTTTAAAGCTACTATAGTGTTTATAACTCCTTATTTTATATCTTTCATTAGTCTATCAAATTCTGGCCTGTAATCACCTGTTTTAGCGCTTATTCCAGCATCTTCATAATAATCTTTAATTGTATATTCTTTAAACTTACAGAATGCTTCTAATCTTTCTTTTTGCTCACTTAAACTAAATCCTTCTCTTGTTTGGCCTTTTGTACTTTCTCTTAAATATAATCCACATATCTTTTTTTCTTCTTCCATTAAATCACACTCCTTTTAAAACAAAACCAGTAATCTTAGACCACTGGCTCTTTTTAGCACATTAAAGCCAAGTAGTTATTTAGATTAGACTAATACTGCTTGTCTTTTCTACCTTAATAATACACTATTTTTTAGTATTAGTCTATGACTATTTTAAATTATCTAAATATTTACCTAATTCATATAATTTAATCTTGTTATCTAAAGTTTTTATATAGATATATTCACAATAGTTAAAGTATAAAAATATAACTCCTTTAATATAGATTCTATTAGGTTCTAAATAATATAAATTTGTATTCTCAATAAATCTAACTCCACCATCAAAATATATTGGTTTAGCATTATGAAACTTACAAATAGGATCTATTCTTCTTTTAGATTCATTATCCATTAGTATAGTCTTTTTAGTAACTTTCACCTTCTCACCATCCTTTCTTTAGGATGATTTTTTCGTTATATGAAAAAATCAATCAGAGATGATTGATTTCATATATCAAGTTCGAAAGCTCGAACAGATTCACTAATGGGGCGGTTATAGGGATTCGAACCCTAGCATAACGGAACCACAATCCGCCGTGTTAACCCCTTCACCATAACCGCCACGCAAAACATAAAATGTAAGTAAAAATAACTTACGAAATATATTTTAACAAATTATTATCATTTTGTCTACTGTTTTTTAACATTTATTACAATTAGACATTAACCCATACATAAATTTGCCTATTTCATATTATAAAGCGAGGAGGAAAATTATGAATAACTACCCTAATTTCAAAAATTATAATTATGCTGATATGTATAATAATCAATTAAACACTTATAATGAAAAAAATTATAGTCAATCAAATGAATATTTATTTGATGCGTATAATGGTTTTATTAGAGGTAATTTATTTAAAAAATCATATGATCCTTACTTAAGACAAGAACCATATGATGTTAAACCTATGAATGAACAAGCAGAACTTCTAACTAATATTGATGCTTTATGTTTTGCTATGACTGATTTAAATCTTTATCTTGATATTTATAGTGATGATACTAATATGATTAATTTATTTAATCAATATCGTATCCAAAAAGAAAATCTTACGAAGGAATATGAATCTAAATATGGACCTATTACTTTAAATAGTGATTCATTAAATTCATATCCATGGGCATGGGATGATATGCCATGGCCTTGGGATAATTAGGAGGTTTATATGTGGAAATATGAAAAAAAATTAGAATATCCTATTAATATTAAGAAAAAAGATTTAAAAATGGCTAAAAATATTCTTGCTCAATATGGCGGACCTGATGGAGAATTTGCTGCAGCTATGAGATATTTAAATCAAAGATATACAATGCCTGATGAAAAGGGATACGCTCTATTAAATGATATTGGTACTGAAGAACTTGCCCATGTTGAAATGATTGCAACTATGGTAACCCAACTTATGAAAGGTGCGAGTGTGGAAGAATTAATGGCTAACGGACTTTCTGCTCAATATGTACAACACGATCATGCAATATTCCCAACTGATGCGAATGGAGTTCCATTTACTTCTGCTTACTTTGCTACAACTGGAGATTGGAATGCTGATTTAACAGAGGATATGGCTGCAGAACAAAAAGCTAGAGTTACTTATGAACATTTAATGGATATGACAACAGATCCTGATTTGTTAGCTCCTTTATCTTTTTTAAGACAAAGAGAAGTTGTTCATTTTGATAGGTTTAAAGAATTAAGAGATTATTATTTAAAAAAATACAAAAAAAATATCAAATAAGATATTTTTTTATTTTCTTTCTAATACATGAATATTCTCTAAAAGAACTCCTGTTCCTTCTACTACGCAAGTCAACGGACTTTCTGCAATAAATACTGGAACTTTTAATTCATGGGATAATAAATCTTCAAATCCATGAACAAGAGCTCCTCCACCTGTTACCACTATTCCTTTATCAATTATATCTGCTGATAGTTCTGGAGGTGTTTGTTCTAATACATTTTTCGCAGCATGTATTATTGTATATACACTCTCTCTTAGAGCTTCTTCGACCTCTTCACTGCATAAAGTTATTGAATGAGGTAGACCAGTAACTAAATCTCTACCTTTTACTTCCATTTTATCATTTCTATCTTCTGGATATACAGAACCTATTTCGAATTTAATATCTTCAGCAGTTCTATCACCTACCAATAATTTATACTTATTTTTTATATATTTAATTATATCACTATCAAAAGTGTTTCCAGCTATTTTTATTGAATCACTTGTAACAATATCTCCTAATGAAAGTACTGCTATATCAGTAGTACCACCACCAATATCTATTACCATATTACCACTTGGTTTTGATATATCAAGACCTGCACCTATAGCAGCTACTTTTGGTTCTTCTTCCAAATAAACCTTTCTAGCACCTGTTCTTTCTGCAGCTTCTTTTATAGCATTCTTCTCTACTGGAGTTATATTTGATGGACAACATATCAATATACGAGGTCTAGATAAAAAACTTCTACCATTTACTTTTTTAATAAAACTGTTTAACATCATCTCAGTAACTTCAAAATCTGCTATTACACCATCTTTTAACGGTTTTATAGCTTGTACTTTACCAGGAGTTCTTCCAAGCATTTCTTTTGCTTGGCTTCCAACTGCAAGTATTTTTTTTGTATCCGAATCTATAGCAACTATACTTGGTTCATTTAAAACAATTCCTTGACCCTTTATATAAATAAGTACATTTGCTGTTCCTAAGTCTATTCCTATATCTTTAGCAAACAATTTATCTACCTCCCATCATTTATATATTATACCATATTTTACCTTATTTAATTAGTCTAAATTAACTTTTTATACTTTTTTTTAGTAGATTCTCCACCTCTTATATGCCTTATATCAATATGATACTTAAGAATACTATCTATTTCCTCATATAAACCATAATTTATATCTTGTAATCTCTCATGTAAATCTTTATGTACAGTACTTTTTGATACATTAAAAATCTTAGCTATATTTCTTATTGTATCCTCTGTTTTTAACATATAATTAGCTTCTTCTATTACTCTTTTTCTAATAACAGAATTCATTTAACACCTCTTAGTTAATTATATATTTTTATTATAAGTTTATACATAAAAAGGGCTTTTGCCCTATATTTCACTAACAGATTTATCATAATAATTTTCTGGATTAACACAAGATCCATTTATTATTAATTCAAAATAAACATGGTTATTTAAATCTGTAGAAATATTCGATGTAGCACTCTTAGCTATAACAAAACCTTGCTCTACTTTATCTCCTGCTTTTACAGTTATATCACTAAGGCTTTGATATACACTAGTAATACCATTTTCATGTTCAATTGTTATAACATTTCCTAAAGTAGTATCTTCTTTAACTTCTTTTACTGTACCTGGTAATATCGCAACTATATCAAAAGCTTCACCTTTTGAATATGCTACACCACTACTTTGCATATAAGTTCCTTCATAGTATATTAATGATCTTTCTTGAGATTCTGCTTCTGCTTTATAGTCATAATAATTTTTAACTATTTTTACTTCAGTATCATTGTAAGGTCTAATTATTTTATCCCCAACATTTACAACTTTTACATTCTCTTCGTAATCTAAAATACCTTTAGAAACATACTCAAATTCTGGTTCTGATACTTTCTTAGTGGCAAACCCAAGAAGTGCGATTCCTCCTAATAAAAGCGCAAAAGATATACCATATAAAGAATATACAACTGATTTTTTTAACTGTCTCTTCATTTTATTCACCTCATTTTTAAGTGTGAACAAATTTTTAAATTTTATACATTTTTTAAAATTTTTTTATTTCAATTCCTTGATAATAATGTTTTAATATTTCATCATATTTGTATCCTTCTTTTGCCATACCATTTGCTCCATATTGACTCATACCAACGCCATGTCCATATCCCTTGTTTTTTATAATAATTTTATTATCTTCTTGTATTATTTCAAAATATGTTGATCTAAGTCCTAATTTAGAACATATATAATTACCTGTTAATTCTTTAGCATTTATTCTTATAAGTTTTATTCTACCTGTACTTGTTTGTTTTAATACTTTTATTTCTAAATTTTCATTACACTTTATTTCTAATGAATTACAAAACTCATTTTTTGTATACGTTGTTGTTGTGCTGAAAACTGGTGATTCTTGATCCCAATGACTATCGACACTTCTTAAATAATCCTCTTTACTCGTAAATATCTCTTCACTATTTTCTGTTACACCAGGACTTGTTGAGAAAAAAAGTGCTTCTGCTACTTTACCATTATATGATAGATATTCTCCTTTTGTTGATAAAACTGCTTGTTTTACTTTATTTATGTTATCAGTATATGATTCCTTCCAGGTTGCTACTAATGTTTCTTTATCTAAATAAACTTGATTCATTATTGTATCTACAACATCATATTCCTTATTTATATTTCTTTCTATTTGTCTCATAACATATGAACGTGCAGCTACTGCTTGAGCTTTTAATGCTTCTATTTCAAAACTTATAGGCATTTCTCCAGCTAAAACTCCAACTACATATTCTTCTATAGGAACTCTATCTATTACATTTTCTTCTTCTCTATAAACTCTAACTACACTATTTTTTGAAAAATTAAAAGTTATTTCGTTATCTTCTATAAATAAAGTTACTATTATAAATGGTATAAATAGTATTAAACATGAAAAAAGTAGTATTTTTTTAAACAAGATATCATCTCCTATAAAAACATACTACCTAAAACTCATTACAAAATCATATATAAAATTAGTTACTAAATATGAAATAGAAATACTAATCAATATATATATTATTCTAGCTTGAATTACTCTATTTTGTTTAAATAATTTATTTAAATTTAAACCCTCCATTGACCAAATTGTAAATAAAAATACAAAAACATAAAGAAATGATTTAGTCATTTTCATATTCCATTATCTGATCTACCCTCTTTTTGTATGCTGGATCAGTTGTATTTTCTTGAGCATTCAAAAATGCATCTACTATTTTTTTATTTTCTTCTAATGGAGTTACTCCTGATAAAGCTATTATATTTATAAAATCACATTCTCTTCCATGGATTGCCTCTTCTTCTGTATTTACTTTACCACACCTAATTCCCTTTACTTTATTACAAGCTATTGATATACCTATAGCGCTACCACAGATTGCTATACCATAATCTACTTCTTTATCTCTTACTTTTTCTCCTAATAAAAATCCATATTTAGTATAATCTACTCTATCACTTGAATTAGTACCATAATTAATTACAGTATAACCCTTATCCTCTAAATATTTTGTCAAATTTTGTTTAGTTTCATAACCTCTATGATCACTTGCTATGCCTATTTTCATATATCCTCCTATCTTTTATTATTCTTTTAATCTTATATAAAATTGATGTTGGTAAGTAAAAATCACCTATTAATTCCTCTACTATGCCACCAAAACCTTTTTTAAATTCGTATACACCATATTCACTATCTTTTTTATCAAATATACCACTTATACCAAAGAAATTATATTTTTTATAATTGTTTTCTATAGCATATTTTATCATATGCCATTGAATTAAATATTGGGCATATAAATTTTTATATTCACTTAAACTACCACTAAATAAATAATCTACTTCTCCGTTATATAACATAAACATCGCACAAGATATTGGTATTTGTTTTTCTTTTAAATGATTACTCTCATCTAATCTTTTTATAAGTCCATCTATTGTTATTTTTAATTCTTTTGCTTTACCTGTTGTTGTATCACTTAATAACTTATATTTGTTTTGATTAATCTCTAATTCTTCTTTTAATTTTTCTTTATATTTATCAACATTTAAATAAGCAATTAAGTATTTTACTGCATCCTTGAAAGAATCATACATAGTTTGATAGTATACCAAACTTTTATCACTAAAACCTATTCTAGCGCTTGTATCCTCTGTTATATGTTTAAATGTAGGTAAATCATTATATTCAATTTGTTTTATCTCAACACCATACTTTTCAGCTTTTCTAATTATATTTCTATGATTGGCTTTCATTCCTTTTTGTATATCATCAAGTGATTTATTTTCTAAATCTAATACAAAATACCATCTACCTTGACCACTCAAATCATATCCCCTTGTAAATCCGCCATGAATGAATCCTAATTTTTTTAAATTATTTACTATATTAGAATTATCTATTTTCTTTGTTTCATTACCATCTATATCTCTACTTTTATGTATTATATATGGATCTATCTTTAAAACTAAACCATTTTTAGCTTTAATGTATTTTTTTAAGTTATTAACAAAAAATTCTAACAGTTCAAAATTATTATAATCTACAAGTAAACCTCTAGGTGAAGAAAAATTATATTTACCAAATTTACTCTTTTTAGCAAGTAATCTTGCGGCTGCTACTACACTCTCATTCTCTTCTACACCGACATAATAACTTATATATCCTTTAAGTTTACTATAATTATCCATCCTATTATCTTGAAAGAAATTACTATTTTTATAATTTTTTATAAATTTTTTATATTCATCTATAGATAGTTCTCTAAATTTCATATTTCACCTTCTAAAATTACTTAATATTTTCTTAAATGTTTTTGTTTTAAATAATATACCTCCATATATTATTATACCAATTATTACATATAAAATAACTTCTAATATACTCATAAATCTTGATGTTCCAAAGTTAATATAATGACTTAACATATATATTACTACAAACATTATAACAGCTGCTATTAAACTTAAAAATGCACTTTTTAATATTTCTTTTACATTTATATTAAATTGTTTTTTTAAATCTATAAAGCATACTATTAAAGATATAACATATCCAAGCATAGTAGATATACTAGCTCCCCAATATGCATTAAGTCCTATTTTATCAAATAATAACATCATAGGAACATTAATAATTATTTTAGTTAATATTCCTAAAACTAAACATAAATATACTTTTTTATATCTATTTACTGATTGCATTATTATTATAACTATATTAAATAAACTACAGAATAAAGCAGTAAATATACTAACACTAAATACTGATACACCTAAATTATTTACCCCATAAAATATATTCCAAACAGGACTAGCCAAAACACTTAAACCAAATACCATAGGTATTACGATAAACAATAAAGTTATAATTGTATTTTCTGTTTTATTTTTTAATTCTTTATAATTTTTTGTTGAAAAATCAGCTGCTATATTTGGCAATAAACTTACTCCAATACCCGTTGATATACTTGTTACTATAACATTTAATTTTGCTCCCCAAGTAGATATACAACTCATAATATATTCAGCATTAGTAATTTTATATCCTAACTTATTTACCAAACACTTTATAACTGTAGAAAGATCTACCATAATATATAAAGAGACAATAACACTCATAATTATTAAAGGAATACTATATGTAACAAGTTTTTTTACTAATACTTTATTAGTAATTTTTTTCTCTTCATTTTTTATTTTATATTTAGAATCATTAATCTTAAGATTTTTTCTATGTACAACATAAAGGTATACAAGACCCACTAATCCTCCTATAGTAGCACCAAAGATTGCTATACCTACAGCTTCTTTTACTCCAAACAATTTTATAAATATATAAGAACCCGCTATTATTACAATAATCCTTACAAATTGTTCTATAACTTGACTAATAGAAGAGTGTTTTATATATTTTTGTCCTTGAAGATAACCCCTTATATCAGCAAGTATAGTAGTAATTAAAATGGCACTCGCACTTATTCTTATTACATAAGATATATCTTCTATAGAATTACCACCAACAATATCACCTTTAATCATTCTAGCTAGAGATGGCGCAAATATTATTAATACAAGTGTACAAACAAGAGCTAAAACACTAGTAATAGTAAGTGCAACTTTATAACTACGTCTACTTACATCCATATAATCTAGTGATGAATATTCACTAACTAATTTTGAAATTGCAAGTGGTATACCAACAGTAGATAAATTTAAAAATAAATTATATATATTGTATGCATATCCATATAAAGATCCTCCTGCTTCACCTATTATAGCATTAAAAGGTATTACATATATTATACCTAGTATTTTAGCAAGTATTATACATACAGTTGATATAACTGCTCCTTTTACAAATGTATCTTTTTTCATTTTATCACCTATATAAATTATACAATAAAAAAGATATTATTTAAATATCTTTCTTTAATTTAATTTAGATTTTAAGACTTCTATTACTGGGCGAACGCCATAGTCACCCGAACTGACAGCGTCGAGGTCGTCCAAGCCACCATCATCGAACACAAACCACGCACTGTTAGGAAAAGTAGCACTAGAAGACGCAGTCCAATATCCATACATACCATATGATTCAGTAACTGGACCGGCATTATTTAAACAGCCCAAGTTTGTACACCATAGGTGTGTTCTATCATATAACCATCCATATTCTCCAGAAAAATTAATTTCATCTGTATCAGTTTTTTCATTCCATGATGTATTACCTACAATTTGGGCGATTTCCTGAGCTGTGATTAATCTTGCTTTATAACCACTATAATCTATTGTGTATTTTGCTTTATTACCATATTGTCCTCTTTGATCCATTGTGTAATTTGATGGTGTTTCTGTTCCAACCCATGATGCTGTATCTGTTTTTAAGCGTGTTAATACTTCATCTGGTCCTGATGCGTTACTTCCACTATAATTCCAAGCTGCTCCTGCTCTTGTATTATGATCTAAGATAAGATTTACTTTATCTCCTCCATCATCATTAAACGCATAGAATTTTAGACAACTATTTTGTTTATCTTCTGGATTAGTACCACTATATCCTGTATTACTATTTTGATAATCTTGTATAGTAACTTCTTCATATTTTTCATTTATTACTGTTACATCTCCATACGAATCACTATATTCTTTTTCTGAACATTGTTTTCCCGATAAAACATCAAAATACACAACCTCTCCATTATAATATACTTTCTCCCCATATGTATATTCTGTTGACTTTTCATTTACTTTACAATTTTCTAAATAGATATTTCCTTTGGTTGATATTATTACATCACATGCTGTTTTTGAACCATCATAATCTACTTTGAATGTTGTATTTCCTTGTTTTAATGTCTTCCCATCCGTAGTCGTATACTTTCCACTTGGTAAAGTATTTCC
>CAVEJT010000016.1:0-20322 GCA_963616135.1 Bacteroidaceae bacterium
ATTTATTATAGTAAACTCATTATCATAATTATTATTAATAATCTTATAACCTTCAAATTCTGGTTCAAAAGCTCCTACAAAATCTATTATTTTTAAATTTACATTATTAAGTTTTTTTATTAATTTAATTAAAGCAAGAATAAATCCAAAATTATTTTGTAAATCGTTACTTGTAATTATATTAAATTTATTACTTGTAAAATCATAACTTTCTTGTTCTTTTGTATTTATATTATATCCTATTGGTAACATTGATAATGACATCTTATCTAATGTTAATTTATCAATACTAACTACATCTGGTATTGACTTTATTTGTTTAGCTCTTACTGTATACGCAGCATTTAATTGCTCCGCAGCACTCTTAATTGTATTAT
The DNA here is from genome assembly GCA_963616135.1 of Bacteroidaceae bacterium. Lineage (GTDB taxonomy): Bacteria > Bacillota_I > Bacilli_A > RF39 > UBA660 > UMGS1613. The sequence continues at coordinate 378 of CAVEJT010000016.1, forward strand.
TTAATTGTTTCGTTTCAGTTATAATTGCTGTTTGAAATTCATAAGCTGTATCATTTTTAGTAATTAAACCTCTACCAAATACTTTAGCAGGCGCTAAACCTCTTGGAGCATTTAATAAATTTCTATATTCACTACTATCAGTTAATTGTAAAGCAATTTTATTATTAAAATACTGTGCTGAACGCATTCTAATAGAATTTGTTGTAGTACAAGTCAATATAAACTCTATACCATATTTTTCTCCATCTCTAAACATTGTTTGAATTGCTTCAGCCATTTTGCCATATGTCTCACTAAATATCTCATAATTATTGATTATGAATAATAATAAAGGATCTTTATTACCACTATTTTCACAATAGTTTTTATAACTTCCAGCATAATCAGTATAAGCATCTTTTCTTCTGTTTATTTCTTCAAATGCAAAATTTAAAATATCACCAATTTTTTCAGGTTCATCTAAAGTTGCTATAGAACCAACATGTGGAAATTTATAAAACATCTTTAGTGCCTCAGCACCACAATCTATAATATAAAAATTAACTTCCTCAGGAGTATGTTCCACACTTGATGACCAAAGAATAGTATTAAGTAAATTTTCTTTACCACTACCACCTTTACCATATATAAGTGTATTACCACCACTTAAATTTAAATTAAGAATTCCTTGTTCTTGTCCTGAAGGATTATCATATTCTCCTATCACTGGATTGATAATCCAAGGAGTTGGTTTATAATTGTATTTTTGCTTAACGTCATTTAAATATATAATATCCGGTATCTTATCTAGCCATAAATTAATAGTATGAATATTTTCTTTTTCTCCTAAATTATAAATATATTTTACTATATTTGTTAATTGTTCACCTAGATTTTCTGCGGTTTCTTTCTTCACTACATCATTTACAGATTTAATTACTGACCCAACATTATTTATAAAACTAATTGAATCATCTATCTTTTTTATTATTCTATCTGTTGGAATATATTTAGCTCCACCCCAACCAGATTGTCCAATATCAAAATAGTCATCATAACCTACCTGTAAATAAAATCTACCTGTTTCTTTAATTGAAGCTGCTTCAGGTCTTTTTAACATTTCCATAGAGTCTCCTCTATCTTGGACTTTCAAACATACTTTGAACTTAGAGTTTGACCATATTTGATCATTAACAACTCCACTAGGTTTTTGTGTAGCCAAAATTAAATGAACACCAAGAGAGCGACCTATACGTGCTGTTGAAACCAATTCGTCCAAGAATTCTGGTTGTTGGCTTTTTAATTCTGCAAACTCATCACTTATAATAAATAAATGAGCCATAGGTTCTTCTATCAAACCTTCTCTATATAATTTTTGATATTTATAGATATCCATCGTACTTTCATTTAGTTTGTCTTTAACTTCATTAAATTTTCTTTGTCTTCTTTTTAATTCACTTGATATTGAAACCAAAGTTCTATTCATTTCTGCTGTATCAAGATTTGTTATAGTACCTACTAAATGTGGAACTTTTACGCCAGTTTCATTATTTTTAAATGCTCCTGCTAGTCCTCCACCTTTATAGTCTATTAACACAAATTGAACTTCATAAGGATGGTAGTTAACACACATAGAAAGTATATAAGTGATTATAAATTCTGATTTACCTGAACCAGTAGATCCAGCTATAAGGCCATGTGGTCCATGAAACTTTTCATGTAAATCAAGCTTAAATTGTTCTCCATTTGCATGAACACCAATAGGGGTTGAAAGAGATGTTACTGGATTATTTACCTGCCATCTGTTTTGAATATTCAACTGTTCAATTTTACCTACGCCATACATATCAAGAAATGATAAGCTTGTAGGGAGAACAGAAAGCCCATCCTTAGTTGTTATCGGAACATTAGATAATTTTGCCCCTATAGAATTAACATCTATATTTTTTTCATATTCATTTTTAAATACAATTTGTGATTGTGAACTTAATTTTTTTTCTAATATACAACTATCTTTTTCACCTATCTCAATAAACTTTTCACACTTATTTGGCACATTTTTCATTGAATTACTAATTGTTAAAATAGAAAATCCAACATTAGTCTTATTTCTTTCTATAAAATCTATAATAGGTGTATTTTTGATATGTTTATAATCATCTGTTATGATTAAATAATATGGTGGCTTATTTTTAAATGCTTGAATATTTTCTCCACCAGCATTTTGTTTTGCAGGATCTATTCTTTTTTTATACTCTTCCTCTAGAAAACTAGAAACATCTTTTAACTCATCCTGATCAGTAGCAAAAAATCTTACACTTTTATCTTCACTAAAACAATGTGGTAAAAATTTAGTAAACTCCCATCTTTTTTGATTTTCTTTATTTGTAAATATTACAAGTTTTAAATCAAGCGCACTTTGAAGTGCTAAAACCTGTGTTATTATTCCATTCATATATTCATTTTTATATGAACAATTAAATACAAAAGATAAAATTGTTTGATCTGTTAAATTTATAGTTACTGGTACATCTATTAAAGTTCTAGACTTTTTATCTATTTCAAACACCATATCTTGTAAATTATCTTCATCTAAAGTGAAATGTTCTTGAGGTGCCTTCAAATTTATTAATGATTTAATATTTCCTATACCTAATCTAACTCTTAAAAAGTCTTCATCTGTTATTTCTCTACACCAAAAAATTCTTCCTTTTTTCATAATAATATCGTAACAGTCTTTAGATGAAGGATTGTTTTCTTTAATAATTTGTGTTTCTTGCTTTAAAGCATATTGAATTTTTTTATCTACTTTTTGTAAATAAGCTCTATATTTTGTTTGTCTTTCTCGCTCTCTTTTTTTTCTTCTTCGTTTTTGATAAGAATTAGTAAGTCTAGGCATAATCAAGCTACCAAAAATCATTGCTGCTGTTGTGATAATCTGTGGTAAAGCTGAAAGCCAAGTCTTCTGACCACTAGATACCGTTTGTATTACCGTAAATCCCATCATAAGTGAAGAGGCTGCCATTGTTATACTAGAACCAATTGTAAGTAAAACTGGCATTTCTTCACTATTATCACCATTTGGTGGAGGATCTATTTCAATTTCTTCCTCATCCATTGTAGGCACTAGTCTTGGCATATGATAAAAATAATCATCTTCATCATATAAATTAACACTAGCATCTTCATCACTTACTGGTGCATATTTAGTATTATCAGTAACTTGTAATTCTTTATAAGCAGATAAATTTTTTACAGATACATTTTGTTTTGGATTATTAATTTTAATAAAGTCTTTCATCCATACTATTTTTAAACCATTTATAAATATAACATCGCCTATATTTAATTTAGCAGTAAGTATTCTATCACCATTTATATAGGTTCTAAAAGAATCATCCGCACTACCAGCAATATACCACTCATTATTAACTAGTTTTATTTCAGCATGTAATTTATTAGTTAAATTATTTCTATAATAAATATTACAGTTAGGATTTGAACCTATTGATATACTAGTTAAATTTTTAAACTCTAATTTATATGTTTCCTCATCTTTACTAGGAATAGCAAATAAAGTTGCATATTCTTTTTGGCCTAATACTTTTAATGAATAGTAACTATAATTTTCTAAAAAAGCATTATCTATTAAAGTTATACCATCTATAATATTTACAGTACCATTACTTTTTAATTGCCATTTATCTCCATTTGCTTCTACTGTTACAAATGTTTCATTTGGGTTACCATATCCCTTATATGGAATTAAAAAAGAATCTTCTATCTTCTCAGGTAAATTAAATCTTGTTATTTTATATTTATCTAGTATAAATATCTTCATATTACAACGCTCCTTTTACTATTCTTCTACTCTTATATAATTATACAAAAAAAATCTATATTTTTCAATAGATTTTTTTAAATTAGAATGGCATTTTAAAATTTCCATTTTTCATCATTTTCATCATCTTTTTCATTTGTTCAAATTGGTTAAGTAATCTGTTTACTTCTTCTACACTACGAGCAGAACCTTTTGCTATTCTCTGTTTTCTTGATGCTTTGAGTACCTCTGGATGCCTTCTCTCATAAGGTGTCATAGAAAGTATTATAGCTTCAATATGTGCCATATCCTTTGGATCTATTTTAACACTTTTTAATTCTTTAGGTACTCCTGGTATCAATTTAATTAAATTTTCTAATGGTCCTAATTTTTTCATTTGCTTAAAAGTACTTAAAAAATCTTCTAAATCAAATTTGCCTTGTTCCATTCTTTTAGCAGTTTTCTTTGCTTCCTCTTCATCTATCGCACTTTCTGCTTTTTCTATCATAGTCATAAGGTCACCCATACCAAGTATACGAGTAGCCATTCTATCAGGATAAAATTCATCTAATCCATCCATTTTTTCACTTACACCAATAAACTTAATTGGTACATGAGTTAAATGCCTAATAGAAAGAGCTGCACCACCCCTAGTATCACCATCTAATTTAGTTAAAATAGCTCCAGTTAAAGGTAATTCATTATTAAACCCTTCTATTACATTAATTGCATCTTGTCCCACCATACTATCCAAAACAAGCATAATTTCATTAGGTTTAACAACCTCATTTATTTGCTTTAACTCATCCATAAGAGCTTCATCTATATGAAGTCTTCCTGCTGTATCTATTAAAACATAATCATATTTATTCTCACGTGCATACTTAATTGCATTTTCTGCTATTGTAACAGGATTACCTTTTCCTTCTTCATAAACATCTATATTTAATTCTTTACCAATAGTTTTTAACTGATCAATAGCAGCTGGACGATAAACATCGCATGCTACAAGTAAAGGACGTTTTTTATATTTTTTTCTAAGTAATAGCGCTAATTTACCTATAGTAGTAGTTTTACCACTACCTTGAAGACCTACAAGCATAAGAATACTAGGATTACCACTTATGTATAAATCAGCTTTCTCTCCACCTAATAATTCAACTAATTCATCTTTCAATATTTTTACAAATTGTTCTCCAGGTTTTAAACTCTTAGAAACCTCTTCGCCTAAAGCTTTCTCTTTTACATTATTTATAAATTCCTTTACAACTTTATAATTAACATCAGCTTCTAGAAGAGCTAAACGTATCTCTCTTGTTACTTCACTTATATTACTCTCTGTAATTTTTCCATATCCTTTTATTTTATTAACAGCACTTTGTAATCTATCTCCTAAATTTTCAAACATATTATCACCAATTAATATTATACAAAAAAAGGAATAGTTTTGTCTATCCTTTTTATTAATTAAACTTGTTTTCCTTGCCAAACACTTACTACATTAACATTACTTGAATGAGGAGCAGGATTTGGAAGTGGCATTTTTATTATCATCGGAACTTTAAAAGCACTACCGAATGCTACACACATACCAGGTTGTAAACTTTTTTGTTTTTCCATTATTTCAGCACTCATATTTGGTAACATTTTCTTTATATATTCTAGATCTCTTGGATGTGTCATTTTGAATATTAAGAAATTACTAAGCTGAGATATAACAGTCTCAGAAAGTTCAACTGGTCTTTGAGAAACTAAATTTAATATTAGTCCGAATTTTCTTCCTTCTTTGGCAATTCTTTCAAATATATTATATCCAAGTAAAAAATTGTCCTGATCGTTTTGTACATATCTATGTGATTCCTCTAACAAAATATGAAATGGTACAGCGCCTCTTAAAGGCAAATGTTTAGTAAAATTAAATAACATTTTAGAATGAATTTTTACTATAGTTTTAGCAAGCCTATCATCAATATCTTCTAAGTTAAAATTGACAATTTGAGATTTTCTATTATTTTTAGCAACCAAACTTGCTATATAGGAATTAAGATCCATGTATGTTTTTACATTAAAGAAAGCTCCACTATCACTTATGGCTATAGAATGAAGTCTAACCTTTAAAGTAATTGCATCATCATACATTTTCTCATTTCTTAAAAAACCATCACTTATTAAAGTAAAATCTAATGCCTTTTGTAATTCATCCAATCCAAAAGCATGATCATTAGGTGCTTCATAATTGTCAAGTGATTCATCTATAAAACTAGTAATATATTGAGTAATTAATACACTCTCAGTAAATTCGCCTGTTCTATCAATAGTAAAACATTCTCTAAATCTTCTAGTATATCCAATTCCTTTGATAGGAGCTTCTAAATTAAATTGTTCAGTCTGACATCCTGATACTATAGTAAAAATATCATTTCTTTTACTAGCAGCTGTTTGATTTGTATAAAGTACATCTAGAATAGCTTTTGCTATTAAATGATTCTTATATTTAATAGAATCTTCTGTATTCATAGTAATTATTCTAGCTAACTTAATCATTTTCTCTATTATTTGTAACTGAGAATGTTTTTCTGCTTGAAGAAGGAGTGCAAAATCATCTATATCTAAAAGCCATAAAGGTATACTGAGTAACTCACCTTCAGTATCATCTTTATTAGTAGTATAATATTTAAATTGATAATTAGGATTAACTTCACTCAATCTTTCAAATGCATTATGGTATTCACCATATGCATCAAATATCATGTAATTAGCCCTATAAGGGTTGAATTTTTCATTATAAAACATACTCTGAATAAAACTTGCAACACCGTAGGATTTACCACTACCAGTATTACCAAATATAGCCATATGATTACTACATAAAGTATTAATATCTACATATATTGGTCTATCACCATAAAGTGGACTTACACCTATCTTGAAAGCTCCTTCATCTTCAGCACCTATTATCAAATTTAATTCTTCTTCTGTTACAAAACGAATATTAGCTTGTAAAGTAGGTTTTCTAAGTACTCCACCTACAAATCTCCCATCTTCTATAACTCCTAGAAAATGTACTTTAATAATATCCTCTGAAACATCTTCAATCTCTCCAAGTACCCTTCTTCCCTCATCTTCAAATACAATATGCATATTCATAAGATCCATATTTATTGGAGTACCAGATGGTATACTTATATGAGCTATACTATCACTAATATACACTATTTTACCAAACATATTATCACCCTAAATTAACTCTTCTATTTTTTCTTTTATATTGACATCTATATCTTTAATTAACTTTTCTATTTTTTGCTTATTTTCTAATAATTTTAAATTATCTTCATAATAATCTAACTTTCTTATTATTTCCTTTAAATTTTTATGTACTGCATTTCTACTAACATTATTATTTTCAGCAATTTCTTGTAAAGTTAAATTATTAAAATAATAATCTATAAAATATTCTCTTTGTTTATCAGTAAAAAGAGTACCATAATAATCAAAAAGTTCTACATAATAAATATTCATTATATAACATACTCAATTATTGTAGTTATCAAAACAAATATACCAACTACAATATATATAGGTGTCATATATTTTCTTTTATAAGTCATTTTATTATTATATGCCATAGTAAACATAAGCATAACAATAATTGCATAAAAAGCAGGCATAAATTTATCTGATATTATATCAATAACAGCAAATATAATTAAAAGTTCTGTCAATACTACTTGAACTAATATTCCTACTTCATCATTTTTATAAGCTTTAAAATCAACTATTTTTGTATTCATTATACCACCTCACATATCCTTAAATAATCCATATATATATTTTTCAATATCAAAAGTTTTTAAATCATTTTCTTTTTCACCTAAACCAACAAACTTAACGGGAATACTTACTGCTTCTTTAATAGCTAGTACAATCCCACCTTTTGCTGTACCATCTAATTTTGTAAGCACTATACCAGTAATATCTGTTATTTCTTTAAAACTTTTAGCTTGACTTATACCATTTTGACCAGTTGTAGCATCTATTACAAGTAATGTCTCATGTGGTGCATTTGGTATTAATTTTCCTATTACTTTATTCATTTTATTTAATTCATTCATTAAATTAACTTTATTTTGAAGTCTTCCTGCTGTATCTATTAAAACAACATCATAATCTTCATCAATGGCTTTTTTAACACCATCATATACCACACTAGAAGGATCACTTGATTCTTTTAAAACAACATCAGTTCGGGTTCTTTCACCCCATTCTTTTAATTGTTCTATGGCTCCTGCTCTAAATGTATCAGCAGCAACCATTAAAACTTTTTTACCTTCATTTTTTAGTTTGTATGCAAGTTTACCTATAGTAGTCGTTTTCCCTACACCATTAACCCCAACAAACAAAATAACAGTTGGACCAGATTCACTATAATTAATTTTATTAACAACTATTTCATTATTAACATAAATAATAAACATTTCATCGATTATTATTTCTTTTAAATCTGCACTATCTATTATATTTTCTTTTTTTACTCTCCTCTTCAATTTATCAATAAAGTCCATTACAGTATTAACACCTATATCAGACATTATAAGTATTTCCTCTAACTCATCAAAATAATCATTACTTACTTTTTTATATTTATTGTTTAAAATACCTATCTTATTAACAAATTCAGTCCTTGTTTTTTCTAACCCTTTATCATAAGATTCTATATCCTCTTTTTCTTCTTTTTTAAAAATATTTTTGAATTTATCAAAAAGTCCCATTATACCCCACCTTACTATATATACATTTTACTATAAAATTAAAAAAAAATAAATAATTTAGCTAAAAATTATTTATTTTTATCTGTCAATATTCTAGCCATTTTTACACCAGCACATGATGCCATCATAAGACCTGTTGTAAGTCCTCCACCATCACCTATTGAATATAAGCCTTTAACACTTGTCATAAAATGTTTATCAAGTACTACCTCATTACTATAAAATTTGATTTCTGGACCATATAACAAATTATCAGGATGAGCAAAACCTTCTACTACTTTATCTACATCCTTTATAAATTGTAATATATCTGTCATTGTTCTATAGCCTAATCCATATGTTAAATCTCCTGGTACTGCACCTTTTAATGTTGGTTGTACTGAGTTGTTTTTTAAATCATCTTCCCATGTTCTTCTTCCTCTATATATATCCCCTAATCTTTGAACCATTATAGAATTTCCACCTAATCTATTTAGATTTTGTGCGACATTTTCTCCATATTCAATTGGTTTATCAAAAGGATATGTAAAATGGTGAGATACTAATATAGCTAAATTTGTATTAGTACTTTTTTTATTTTTATACGAATGTCCATTTACAAGTGTTAATCCATTATCATATACCTCAGCTGATACAAAACCACTTGGATTTTGACAAAAAGTTCTAACTTTATCTCCATAAGGGAATGGTCTACCAATAAACTTTCCTTCATACATATATTCATTTATTTTTGACATGATTTTATCTGGCAACTCATAACGAACACCAATATCTACACTACCTATTTTAGTTTTTATGTCGTGCTCCTTGCAAATATCACTAAGCCATGATGCACCTTTTCTACCTACTGCAAGAACAACTTTATCTGAATATATTTCTTCATTTTTATCTTCTTTTATTTTATGTATTTTTACACCTTTAACTTGATTATTTTCTATTATTAAATTTTTTACCTCTGTTTCAAACATCATATTTATATTATGATCTAACAAATATTTTTCTATTTTTCCATATAATATATGTGCTTTTTCTGTACCTAAATGTCTTATTGGATACGATATTAAATTTAGATTTTGTTTACTTGCTTTATCTTGTAGTTTTTTTATTTCATCCATATGATCTATTCCATGTAATTTAGGATCTGCTCCAAAACTTAAATAAACATTATCTGTATATGTTAATAAATCATATATTTCTTTTTCAGTCATATATTCTTTAAAATAGCCACCATCATTACCACCTAAATAAATACTACCATCCTTATCTCTAGATGATAAATGATATGAATTTAATTTACCATCAGAAAAAGCACCTGCTCCTGAAAAACCACATGTTATGTTACAATAAGGTTTACAATTTAAACATTTTCCTGCTTTTTCCATAGGACAAACCCTTTTTTCTACACTTTTGCCCTGATCTATTAATAAAATGTTTTCATAGTTATTAAGTTTTATTAACTCATAAGCTAGGAATGCTGCACTTGGACCCATTCCAACAACTATTAAATCATACTTCATATTATCACTACTTTCTACACTATAATTGTACTATACTAGCTACAAAAATACAACAAAAAAAGATATAATTTTATATCTTTCAGAATGTTCAAAGTAAATGTTCTTTTCTTTTTAAAAAACTGTTGCATAATTAATTTTTTTAATGAATGTAAAAATTTTATTTATAATATTATACATATATAGAATTGATTAAATCATTAAAAAATTCTTTTGGAATTGCAGTTATTTTATCCATATAACTAGCTTTTCTAAATTCTACTAATTGATTAGTTCGATGACTAGCCATCCAACTATTAGGTACGCAGCTTAAATATTTATCATAAGTAGTATCTATTTTTAAACCTAAAAGACAAAATATATCATATTGATAAGTTTTTGTTAATGCAAAGTCTCCATTATAATTACTATATGGATTTGATTTACTTTGATTTTTAAAATTATACAAGGACGTGTTTTCACCTTTTAATAAATCCAAAATTTTTGTAAATGTTTTAACTCTTAATTCTAGCAAATTTTTTCTTTTGAATTGATTTTCAATAACATTTTGAAATTTATCAGGATTTTTTTTAATATATTTATATCTTTTGTCCTTTGAAATAATATTTTTAGGGAAAAACTGATCTAAATTCATTTTGTGCAAACCTAACAAATGATAGAATTTATCATTTGTAAATTTCAAAATAATTTTTTTATTTTGTCCCATTTCAATAAAAAAAACGTATTTTTTTAATTGTTCAAATGTTTCAATGATTTCATTTATATTCATAAATACCTCCATAAATAAGAAAAGAGAACTATCATTATGATAAGTTCCCTTTTGGTAGAAGCCTAATTTTGTATTAGGCAAACAACCTTCCATTTTGTGTATCATAACTTTCATTATGACCGCCGAAGCTAGGCTAGGACTACCAACTCCCAATAAAAGTATATCATAAAAACATACTTTTATTAATTAAATTATAACACAAATTTCACAAAATGTGTAAATAAATTTAATGAAACTTATTATATTCTATTTTTTTCGGTTTGTCAAATTTTAACCCCTTTAATTCTTATATATTTATTTGACTAAATACTATATTTTAAATATATAAATGTAATTTTTCTCTATTAAAATTATACCAAACATTCATTCGTAATTCAAGAACATTTTGAATTTTTAATAAATTTCTTTTAATATTTCTTACATTAATGCCGATTATATTAGCTATTTCGTTTTGTGTTATTTTATTTTAAAAACAAAAAATTGGTACGTTCATTTTAAACATACCAATTTGTCAACAATCTGAAATATAAAACTATATCTTTAAATATTTTCTAACTGCTTTAGCACTTCCAAACATACCTACTATCATACCGATTGCTAAAAGTACAAGTGATATTAAATATATAAATGGATTTGGATTTATCAATTTAATAAATTGTGTGAATAACTGTCCACCAAAATGATCGTACAAAGCAGTATATCCATATAAGGTAACAATTATTGGTATTACTGAACCAAGTACACCTAATAATAATCCTTCAAATATAAATGGTATTTTAATATTAATGTTACTAGCACCTACAAGTCTCATAATCTCTATTTCTCTTTTTCTTGACATTATTGTTATTTTAATTGTATTAGTGATTAAGAATGCTGTTACTATTATAAGAGCTACTACAATTACTACAGAACCTTTTCTTACCATATCAAATGCAGCCACAAGTTGCTCTACCATACCTTCTCCATATTTTACAACTGCTATATGATCTATATCTTTTAACTCATCAGCAGTCTTTTTTATTAGATTAATATCAGTTACTTTAATTTGGTATGTATCCTGAATTGGACTTTCTTCTCTAGTCCATCCTTCCATTACTCCCTTTAGTACATCTGATGATTTCATCATTTCATCTGTTATATCCATTTTATCTCTATATGTTACATTTTCTTTTTCTACATTATCAAGCATTAATATTTGATCATAAACTTGATTTTTTTCTTCTTCTGTTATATCTACATCAAGAAATGCTACTATTGTTACATCCTTTTCTACTATTTCAGTAAAATTATTTACATTTAAGAACAAGACAAACGATACAGCAACTACTATAAGTGTTATTGTTATACAAGAAATAGAAGCTAAAGATAACGAGAAATTTCTAAAAACACTTTTAAATGAATCTCTAATATTTCTACCAAGTATTCTAAATGCCTTCATTTTTATATTCTCCTTCCTTATAATCTTTAACTATTCTACCAGAATCCAATAGAACTGTTCTTTTCTTTAATTTATTAACTATATCTATATCATGTGTAACCATTATTATAGTAGTTCCAAGTTCATTAATTGCCTCTAAAACTTCCATTATCTCTAAACTAGTTTTTGGGTCTAGATTTCCTGTAGGTTCATCACATATTAATATTTTAGGACCATTTACTATAGCCCTTGCAATTGCAACTCTTTGTTGTTCTCCACCAGACAAATGATTTGGATATTGTTTAGCTTTACTTTTTAAACCTACTAAATCTAAAACCTTCATAACTTTCGCATGTATTTCATCTTTAGGAAGTCCTAATACTTCAAGAGCAAATGCTACATTTTCATATGCAGTTGAGTTAGGCAATAAGTGGTAATCTTGGAACACCACTCCTATTTTTCTTCTTAATTTATAGACTTTTCTATTTTTTATTTTACCAACATCAAGTCCACCAACAAGTATTTTTCCACTAGTTGGTTTTTCTTCTCTATAAAGCATTTTAATTAATGTACTTTTACCACATCCAGTAGAACCTATAACAAATACAAATTCTCCTTTTTTAATATTTAAATTCATATCATATATTGCAGTTGTACCTGTTTTATATGTCTTTTTTACATTTCTTATTCTTATTAAATCCATACTATCACCTATTCTATTCCTTCTGATTGATAAACATCATTTATGAGTATAATTGCGTCTTTATCAATTAAAAGTATTCCTTCCTTTGCAAGAAAATATTCTTTTGTTGGTATTGCACACATTATGACTTTTTTTCTGTCACCTGTGTACCCTCCTCGACCTTCTAACACTGTAACACCCCTGCCTAAACTATTTATTAAAAATTTCTTTATCTCTGTTTCATGTTCAGTAATTATTAAAAATGATTTTGAATTAGAAAGTCCTAATAAAAGTTTATCATTTAACATACTAATTATATAAACAACAATTAGTGAGTACATAACATTTTCCCAAGCATATAAAGTTCCTGTTATAAAAAAGCCTGAACTAAGTATTATTATAACATTAAATATTTTAATTGCTTTCCCAATAGATATTTTCATATATTTCGACATTATTTGACATATAATATCACTTCCACCTGTTGAAAACCCATATTTAAATGTAAGACCAGAACCTATCCCATGTAATAAAGCTCCAAATACAGTAATTAACAACATATTATCTACATCAAACTGAATAATATTTGCCATGTTTCTTGTAAGATATACAAATATTGGATATAGAATTGAACCTATTACTGAATATTTTGTAACCTCTCTACCTAAAAACATAAAACTTATTATAAGCAGTATTATATAACTTATTAAAATAAATATAGAAGAAGGTATACCTGTTATATTTCTAACAACAATAGATATACCTGATATTCCACCTGTTACTATGTTATTAGGAGCAAAAAATACATTGAATGCGAAAGCTATAAGAAAACATCCTATTATTAAGAAAAAATATCTAGTTATTCTTCCTTTTTTATCTAACATTTGTAATATATTATTTTCTTTTTTCTTCTTAAAAAACATCCTACTTCACTCCTAATTTTAAATTATCATATATAAACTTTTCTAAATCTCCATCAAGTACTTTATCAACATTAGCGTTCTCAGTATTCGTTCTATGATCTTTTACAAGAGTATAAGGACACATCGTATATGTTCTTATCTGAGATCCAAAATTAATCTCACTATTATCACCTTTAATACTCTTTAATTCTTTCTCTCTTCTTTCTACTTCTAATTGATATAACTTATTTTTAAGTACTGACATACATGTTTCTTTATTTCTTATCTGGCTTCTTTCATTTTGACAAGTTACAACTATTTTAGATGGAAAATGAGTAATTCTAACTGCACTTGGTGTTGTATTTACTCCTTGCCCACCATGTCCTGATGCACAATATGTATCTACTCTTATATCAGATTCTTTTATTTCAATATCTACATCTGTTTCATTATATAATGGTGTTACATCTATAGATGCGAATGATGTATGTCTTCTTTTATTTGAATCAAATGGACTAATTCTAATTAATCTATGAACACCTTTTTCATTTTTTAAATATCCATAACTATTTTCGCCATGTACAATAAAAGATACACTCTTAATACCAGCCTCATCACCATACTGCAAATCCAAAAGTTCTTGTTTTTTATTATTTTTTTCACACCATCTGGTATACATTCTATATAACATACTAGCCCAATCACAACTCTCAGTTCCACCAGCACCCGGATGTATATCTATAATACAATCACATGAATCATATGGACCATTTAATAATAATTCTAATTCTATATTTTCCAAATCATTTTCTAATCTTGGTATATCTTTTTCTATTAATACTTTCATGTCTTCATCTGATTCAGTTTTTAATAAATTTATTACTTCTAAATTAGATTCAATATTTATTTTTAAATCTTCTAATTCTTTTATTTTATTTTTTAATGAATTTAATTCATTTACTATTTTTGAACTATTATCTTTATCAAGCCAAAATGAAGAGTCATTCATAATGTTCTCTAATTCTTGTATTCTTTTTTTCTTATTGTCAGGGTCAAAGTGACCTCCATAAATCATTTGCTTTATTATTTAGTTTTGTATATACGCTAAGTATTTCATTTAGTTCCATACCATCACCATAAACATTTTATCACATTTATATATTTTTTTAAAGCCTATCAAGAAAAAAACTAAAGTTTATTTGCTTTAAATTATCTGCATTTTCACATTTTTATAATAACTTTTTTATTATTTTCCACACAAAAAGGAGAATTCTATTCTCCATTTCTTACCTTTGCATTTAATTTGCTTTCTACATCAGAAATAATTTTATTAAATATAGTCATTACTTCTTCTTCTGTTAAAGTTCTAGTAGAATCTTCAAATTTTAGATTATAAGCTATAGATTTTTCATTCTCTAAGACTTTATCTCCAGTATATATATCAAATACATCTATATTATTTAACAATCTTCCACCTGATTTTTTTATAACATCCTCTATTTCTTTATTTGTTATATTTTTATCTACTACGAATGCTACATCTTTTGATATACCTGGATATCTATTAGCTTCTTTATATTTTATTGGTTTAATACTCTTAGAAATTAATTTAGTCATAGAAAATTCAGCTACATATATTTCGTCTTTTTCTACTTCTGGATGTATTCTACCAATAATACCTATAGGTTCTCTATCTAAAAGAATTAAAGCACTCATACCAGGATGCATACTAGGTATACTATCTACAGTGAATGTATATCTATTTTTAAATCCTAAATAATCTAATACATTTTCTATTATTCCTTTTATTAAATAAAAATCTACTTTTATAACATTATTTTGCCATACATTACTTATATAATTACCTTTCATTAAAAGCGCTACTTTTGTATCTTCTACATAATTTTTATCATAAGTTTTACTTATTTCATATATGTTTATATCATTTACTTTACGAGCTTTATTGTAATTATATGTATTTAATAATGATGGTAATATTGACGTTCTTATAACTGACTTATCATAACTCATAGGATTTGGTAGAGATATTTGGTCCTTATTATCATATTTAAATAACTTAGCCATATCAGCGCTAGTTAATGTATATGTTTTACATTCATTAAGACCTAAAGTTCTAAGTCTTTTTGAAATAGTTTTTCTATATTTTACATCACCTATATATTCTCCTTTTTTAACCGGTATACTAGGTAATGTAGAAACTAAATTATGATAACCATAAAGTCTTCCTATTTCCTCAGCTATATCATTTACATTAGGATCTATATCAAGTCTTCTATTTGGTATAGTAACAGTAAATTCTTCTCCATCTAATTTATAATCAAAATCAAGTCTTCCAAGTTCTACTTTCATATCATCTGTACTTATAGTAATACCTAAAAGTTTATTTATATCACAAGCTTTAAACTTAACAACTTTTTCTTTCTTTTCTAAAGTATCATGAACTACCATTCCTGTTAAAACTTTTGCATTTGCATACTTTTCTAATAAATAGCAAGCTCTATCTATAGCATTTTTAGTATATTCATAATTTAGACCTTTTCCATATCTAATAGATGCTTCACTTCTCAAATTAAGTGTACTTGCAGTATATCTAATACTAACAGCATCGAATATTGCACTTTCTATTAATATATTTTTAGTATTTGAGTCTACCTCTGTATTAAATCCACCCATAACACCTGCTATACATACAGCTTTTTCTCCATCAGTTATTACTATATCTCTATTTGAAAGTGTTCTCAACTTTCCATCTAATGTAGTAATTTCTTCTTTATCCAAAGCATCTCTTACTACTATTTTATCTCCCAATTTATCTTTATCAAAGAAATGCATTGGTTGTCCGTATTCAAGCATTACATAATTAGATATATCAACAACATTATTTATAGGTCTCATACCTGCTGATATAAGTCTTTTTTTAATAAATTCTGGAGACTCTTTTATTTCCACTCCACTTACCATTTTAGCTAAATAATATGGACACTTATTAGTTTCTACATCAAGTTTAAAATGATCATTAATATTATCTTTAATTTCACTATAATTAGCTTCTGGTAGTGTTACTTTTCTATTTAATATAGCAGCAATTTCATAAGCAAAACCTATGTGATAATAACAATCATTATTTCTATGTTTATGAACATCTAATTCATATAAAGTATCATCAAGTCCTAAATATTTTAGAGGATCTTCCCCAACAGGAGCAGACTCTGGTAATTCTTCTATACCTCTATTATAGTTTTCTTCTGTTTTTTCTTCTAATCCAAGTTCAAATAAAGCACATATCATACCATTAGATTCTTCTCCTCTAATTTTACCTACTTTTATTTCAAAATCACCTGGAAGAACTGCTCCTGGAAGAGCTACTATAACTTTTATACCTTCTCTTACATTACTTGCGCCACATACAATTTGCTTAACACTATCTCCTACATTTACTTTACATACGTGCAAATGATCACTATTAGGATGATCAACACAAGAAATTACTTCACCTATTACTAAATGGTCTATATGATTTGTAATAACCTTTTCTACGTTAACTCCAGCTTTAGTTATTTTAACAGCTAATTCTTTTAAATCTTGATCTTCTATATCTATATAATCTTTTACCCAATTTAAACTAATCATTATTCCACATCCTTTCTATCAAAAGTTTTTAACTCTCTTAAATCAGTTTGATAGAATGTTCTTATATCGTTTATTCCATACTTTAACATAGCAAGTCTTTCAGCACCAAATCCAAATGCAAAACCAGTCCACTCTTTTGGATCATATCCACAATTTTTAAGTACATTTGGATGTACCATTCCTGCTCCACTTACAGTAATCCATCCAGTATTTTTACAAATATTACATCCTTTTCCATGACAATTAAAACAACTAATATCAGTTTCTACTGAAGGTTCTGTAAATTGATAATAACTTGGTCTAAATCTAGTTTGAATATCATTACCAAATAATTTTTTAGCAATCTCGTCAAAAGTTCCTTTTAAGTCAGATAAACTAATATTTTTATCAACAAGTAATCCTTCTATTTGCATAAATTGATGTGAATGAGTAGCATCATCATCATCTCTTCTATAAGTTTTACCTGGACAAATCATTCTAATTGGAGTCTTTCCTTCACCTTTTAACATAGTACGAGCTTGTACAGGAGAAGTTTGACTTCTTAAAAGAATTTTTTCATCTTCAATATAAAAAGTATCTTGAGCATCACGTGCTGGATGACCTTTTGGTATATTTAACAATTCAAAATTAAACTTATCTTCTTCTATTTCTGGTCCATCAACTACATCATATCCCATAGACATTAAAAGTTCTTCTACTTCTTCTACTACTTTTTCAAGTATATTAGGAGCTCCTACATTTATTTTAGTAGATGGAAGACTTATATCTATTTTTTCACTTTCTAAACGTCTATTTATTTCTTCCTCTTTTAACTCTTTTAATTTAGAATCATATGCATCATTAAAAGTATTTCTTACAGTATTTACTTGCATTCCATATTCTTTTTTATCAGTAGCTTCTTTAATACCACTTTGAAGTTCTGTAATTATACCTTTTTTACCCATATATTCTTGTTTTAAATCATTTAATTCTTTTATACTTTGTATTGAATTAACTTTTTCATTTATTTCTTTACATAAAATTTCTACTTTTTCTTTCATAAATACCTCCCAATAAAAAAACTATTATAAATATAGGGGTGAAATTATCCACGGTACCACCCTATTTCATAATAGTATTATGCACTCTACTAGTTAACGCCTAGTTACGTTATAAATTTTGGTTTATAATGCTAAAAAGTGAATTCATGCATCTTAATTATTAGTTTACACCAACCACTAACTCTCTTTAAATCACGGATACATTACTACTCTTTTATCCTCGCTTTAATGAGATTATATCACAAATAATAATTAAGGTCAATTATTTATTATATATATATTTCTATAGCTTTGATTTTAAAACTTCTATTACTGGGCGAACGCCAAAGCTGGAAGCATCGTCAATGATTCCAGAGTTCATGTAACTATAAAGTTCCACATACCACGCATTATAACGAGTATCAGCAACAGAAGAGGCTGTCCAATAGCCATCTGTTATTTGGTTGGAATTATTTAAATCGGAATTATTTAAACATCCATAGTATGTACAGTATGGACTTGTTCTATCATATAACCATCCATATTTACATCCTGCAGTATTTCCGTATTTGCATGTGTTTTTATCAAAAGAGATATTTTCATAACTAGTTTTTTCATCCCATCCAGTATTTCCTGTTATTTGTGCAATTTCTTGAGCAGTAATAAGTCTTGCTTTATAGTCACTGTAATTTATTGTGTATTTTACATTCCATACTTGTCCTCTTTGGTCCATTGTATAATTTGTTGGAGTTTCTGTTCCTTGCCATGCATCTGTATCTGTTTTTAAGTAGTATATTAATTCTTTTGGACCATTCACATTAGTTGGCTCATAATAAGAAACTCTATCTGTATTATTCCATGCAATTGTTGCTGTGGTATTATGGTCTAAGATAAGATTTACTGTATCCCCTCCATCATCATTGAATGCATAAAATTTTAAACAACTATTTTGTTTATCTTTGGGATTAGTACCATTATATCCTGTTATACTATTTTGATAATCTTGTATAGTAACTTCTTCCCATTTTTCACGATCAAAAACATTGTCATCTTTAACTGTTATTTTAATTACATCTCCTTTTGATTCATTATATTCTTTTTCTGAACATTGTTTTCCTGATGCGACATCAAAATACACAACCTCTCCATTGTAATATACTTTCTCTCCATATGTATATTCTGTTGTTTTGTCATTTACTTTACAATTTTCTAAATAGATATTTCCTTTGGTTGATATTATTACATCACATGCTGTTTTCGATCCATCATAATCTACTTTGAATTCTGTATCTCCTTGTTTTAATGTTTTTCCATCCGTAGTCGTATACTTTCCACTTGGTAAAGTATTTCCATTTAATTTTGCTTTTGCTACTGCTTGTTCTACCGCACTTCCATATAGTTCTATACTTCTTTTATTACT
>CAVEJT010000017.1:0-19282 GCA_963616135.1 Bacteroidaceae bacterium
ATTTTTATTGTTTTTTCTTAATGATATCTTCATATACTACCACTACCTTTACTATATTTAGTATATATTATTTTAGATATATAGTCAATACAGTTTTTTAGATATGTTTTATCTTGTTTTATATTTTATTCTGTTCTAAGTGCGACTACTGGATCTTTTTTACTTGCTATTCTTGAAGGTATAATTCCACCTATCATTGTTAACAATGTAGAAATTATTATTAACATTATTGCATGAACAGGATTTAACTTAGCGACATTATTTAAATCAGTTAAATTATATATAATCATATTAGTAGGTATAGTTAATAGTTCTGCTATTATTATACCTAATACACCTGATGTTATTCCAATGATAAATGTTTCAGCATTAAATACACGTGAAATATCTTTTTTTCTTGCTCCTAATGATCTTAATATACCTATTTCTTTTGTTCTTTCTAAAACTGAAATATAAGTGATTATCCCAATCATTATACATGAAACTACTAAAGAAATTGATGAGAATGCGATTAATACTATTGTTATAGCACTCATAATAGATCCACTCATAGATGATATCATTTCTGCTTGATCTGTATAAATAATTCTATTTGCATCTTCTTTATCTTCATTATATTTATCTAAATAATTTAATAAATCTTTTTTTGAATCAAAATCCTTAGGATATAACATTATCATATAAGGAGTAGTATCCGCACCTAAATAAGATAATATATTATCCTTTGTCATTGACATAGTATTACTTGATCCTTCTTCATCAAATGGTAATCCAGTAAGTATATTTGTATCTATTTTCTTTTGTTCTTTTACTATATCAGAATTCTCATTTTTTGATATAACGTAATCAATTAATTCTTCTGTATAAGCAATAAAAGAGGATTGAACATATGAAGGAAAATCCTTTTTCATTCTTATTATTCCAACAACATTTAGTTCAATGGAATCATCATATAATTCTTTCATATTATTGTTAATTACAAATTTTCCGTTATTTTTAATATATAATTCATCATTTAAAACGAGATGTATAGTTTTATTTAATATGTTTTTAAAATTAATTTTATCTTTTATATCTATGTTTAATAAGTTTAATATATCTTCAGATACTCTATTATTTGCATCCACAACTATTACTATTTCATTCTTGTTTAATGGTAATCTCCCTGATAATATATCATAATAAGATTCTATTACCGCATTAGGATTTGATGCATCAAAAGATTTAGGAATAGAACCAAAAGTAGTATTTGTAGTATCTACTAAAGATATTCCTTTACTTGTCTTTTGAATAAAATTTAATTTAGTATATCTATTATATGATACTCCGTAGGAATATTCCTTTGGAATATTTTCTATATATTCTATATATTCTTTACTTATATTATTATTTCTTACTAAACTTTCCTGTTGATTTTTCATTGGTAGTACATAATCTATATCAGGAAATTTTTCTAAATGATCACCACTTAATTGTTTCATTGTATCTGCATCTATATTCATAGACTGTTCTGATATTATTACTGGCATTGCAGACATTATTCCTTTTTCATATTTTTTTACTTGTTTATCAAAACCATTTGATAATGATAATATCAAGGCAATTCCAATAATTCCTATGGAAGATGCAAAAGCAGTTAAAATAGTTCTCCCTTTTTTTGTTCTAATATTATTGAATGAAAGTTTTAAAGCAGTAAAAAAGTTCATACTTGTTTTCTTATTATTTGATTTTTTTAATTCTAAGTTTTTTGTCTCATCATATTGATTTGTATCATCAACAACTTTCCCATCCTTTAAACTAATAATTCTATTTGAATAAAGTCTAGCTAAATCAGGATTATGAGTTACCATTATAACTAATTTATTTTTACTTATTTTTTTTAACAAATCCATAATTTGAATACTAGTTTCAGAATCTAGGGCTCCTGTTGGCTCATCTGCAAGTAATATATCTGGATTATTAACAAGTGCTCTTGCTATGGCAACTCTCTGCATTTGACCACCAGATAATTGATTAGGTTTTTTATTTATATGTTCTCCTAATCCTACGTCACATAATGCTTTCTTTGCTCTTAATTTTCTTTCCTTTTTTCCTACACCACTTAATGTAAGTGCTAATTCGACATTTGATAAAATGTTTTGGTGAGGTATTAAATTATAACTTTGAAAAACAAACCCTACACGATTATTTCTATATGAATCCCAATCTTTATCCTTATATTTTTTCGTTGATACTCCAAATATTTTCAAATCACCACTAGTATACTTATCAAGTCCACCTATTATATTAAGTAATGTAGTTTTTCCACTCCCACTAGGACCTAGTATTGACACAAATTCGTTTTCCCTAAAATTTATATTTACAGAATTAAGAGCTCTTTGCTCAAAATCGCCTATTTTATATATTTTTGTTATATTTTTTAATTCTAACATCATAAACCTCCCTTATATTTTTATGTTTTTATAATTTCATTTTGACAAAAAAAGTGAAATTATTCACTTTTAATTGCCTCTGTAAGATTTATAGTAGTTTCATTCAATTTGTTTTCTCTATAATACTTAACTTTTATACTATCACCTACCGTATGTTTATATAAAAGGTATTTAAAATGAGTTACATCTTCTACTTTTTCTCCATCTAATTCGACAATTACATCTCCTACTTTTAAACCAGCTTTATCAGCAGGTTTATTTTCTTCTACATAATTTAAAACTGCACCAAATGTTACATCACTACCTATTTTTATATTATAATAATATTGAAGAGCAAAAGTATTTGATAAGTCAACTAATTGAACACCGACGTAAGGTCTTACAATTTCTTTTCCGCCTTCTATACTATTTATAATTTCCATAACAGAGTTTATAGGAATTGCAAATCCCATTCCTTCTACGCCACTACCTATTAATTTTGAAGAAGTTATACCTATTACTTCACCTTTTATATTACAAATAGGTCCACCACTATTACCACTATTTATTGAAGCATCTGTTTGAATTACTTCCATAAGATATGAACCACTTGTTAAACTTACTGATACCATTCTATTAATTCCTGAAACAATCCCTTTTGTTATAGTTCCCATATAATCTTTTCCAAGAGGAGCTCCAACAGTAAATACTGTGTCACCCAATTCTAAAGTTGAAGAGTCACCTATGGTTGCTACATTTTTTACCTTGTCTTTTTCTATTTTTAAAATTGCTATATCATAATACTCATCACCGTTTACATACTCTGCATCAATTTCTGTTCCATCACTAAATGTTACACGAAATTTCTTACCAGATTCTATAACATGATAATTTGTTAATATATATCCATATTTATCATCCGTTTTATAAACAAAACCTGAGCCTGATGAGGATGTTCTATCACCACTAACCTCTATATAAACAACAGATTCATATACATTGTTTATTGCAGTTTTTAAATCACTTACTTCTTCAACTGTAGTTGTTTTAATATTTTTATTTTTTACATTTTCCACTACTGTAGTTTTACCATTAATTTTCATAATTCCAAACATTACAATCAAACCTATAAAAAATGTACATATACATAAAAATACTTTAGAATGTAAAAATTCTTCTATATTATTATTTTTTTTATCTTTTATTATTTCTTTTTGTGGTTCTTCCATTACTTCAATTGTTTCATTTTCCTTCTCTTCTTTTTTCATATTATCTCTCCCAACTATAACAATAGTATACCTAAATTATGAAAAAATTATGAAAATTTTATTAAAAAAGTGAAAAAAAATAAGCTCAAACCTATTTTTTTAACATATCTTTTAAAAATTGACCCGTATAAGATTCTTTTACCTTTACTATATCTTCTGGAGTACCTGTAGCAACTATAGTTCCTCCACCACTTCCACCTTCAGGTCCAATATCAATAATGTGATCTGCTACTTTTATAACATCTAAATTGTGCTCTATAACAACAACTGTATCACCATTATCAACAATTCTATTTAGTATTTCTAAAAGTTTCTTTATATCATGAGTATGTAATCCAGTAGTAGGTTCATCTAGTATAAATAGACTTTTACCAGTTGGTTTCTTTTGTAATTCTTTAGCAAGTTTAACTCTACCAGCTTCTCCACCGGATAATGTTGGAGCACTTTGACCAAGTTTAATATAAGAAAGTCCTACATCCATTAATACTTGTAACTTATCTCTTACCTTAGGAATATTTTGGAAGAATTCTAAGGCTTCTTCTACATTCATTTCAAGTACATCATAAATACTTTTACCTTTATATTTAATTTGTAAAGTTTCCTTATTATATCTCGTACCATGACACACTTCACATGGTACATATACGTCAGGTAAAAAATGCATTTCTATTTTCTTTACACCATCACCCCAACAAGCTTCACAACGTCCACCTTTTACATTAAATGAAAATCTACCTTTTTCATATCCCCTTATTTTAGCTTCTTTTGTACTAGCAAACACATCTCTAATATCATCAAATACACCCACATAAGTAGCCGGATTAGAGCGAGGTGTTCTACCTATTGGAGTTTGTGATATATCAATAACTTTATCTATATTTTCTAATCCTTTTATTTCTTTACATTTTCCAGGAACTAATTTACTTTTATATATACTTACTGCTGCACTTTTGTAAAGAATTTCATTTACTAAACTACTTTTACCACTTCCACTTACACCAGTTACACAAACAAACTTTCCAAGAGGAATTTTAACATTAATTTTCTTTAGATTATTTTCACTAGCGCCTTTAATTTCTATATATTTTCCATTACCTTTTCGTCTTTTTGACGGTACATCTATTTTTAATTTACCACTTAAATACTTTCCAGTTAAACTAGATTCATTTTGCATAACCTCTTTTGGAGTACCAGCTGCAACTATTTTACCACCATGTATTCCAGCAAGTGGTCCTACATCCACTAAATAATCTGCAGCAAGCATAGTATCTGTATCGTGTTCCACGACTATCAAGGTATTTCCTAAATCTCTCATTTCTAACAAAGAATTTATAAGTCTTGTATTATCTCTTTGATGTAAACCAATACTAGGTTCATCTAAAACATATAATACACCTGTTAATCTAGAACCAATTTGAGTAGCAAGTCTTATTCTACCTGCTTCTCCACCACTTAAAGTACCTGCCATACGATTTAAAGTTAAATAAGATAATCCTACATTAATCAAAAATTTTAATCTATTTTTAATCTCTTTTAAAATTAATTCAGCAATTTTTTCTTGTTCCTTATTTAATTTTAACTTTTCTAAAAAATCATATAATTCACCTATCGATAAACAAGTCATTTCATAAATATTTTTTTTATTTATTTTAACTGATAAAACAGAATCTTTAAGACGAGCACCATGACACTTAGTACAAGGTAATTCCATCATAAATTTATCTAACCAATCTCTAATCCAACCACTTTTTGTTTCAATATATCTTCTCTCTAAATTATTTATAATTCCTTCAAAATAATCAGTTGTTTTCCTAGTATTACCATTACCAGATATATAGTTAAACTCTAATGCTTCTTTAGAACCATATAAAATTAAGTTAAGTTCATCATGAGTTAAATCCTTAATTGGTTTAGATAAATCTATATTATAATGTTTAGCAAGCGTAATCATCTGTGTATAAGAAATAGATGCATCCATATTATAAGCAACAATACCACCATCTAATATACTTTTATTTTTATCTGGTATTATTAAATCCTCACTTATTTTTTGCTTAAAACCTAACCCATTACATTCTTCACAAGCACCATATGGAGCATTGAAACTAAAAAGCCTAGGTTCAAGTTCTGGAAGAGAAAAGTCACACTCAGGACATGCATACTTTTCACTCATAACAATTTCATTTGAACCCGTATCAACAACACATTTACCATGAGATAACTTACAAGATAATTCAATAGCTTCATAAAGTCTACTTCTAATATTATCTTTTATAATTAAACGATCCACAATAACATCTATATTATGTTTCTTTGTCTTAGAAAGTTCAATATTATCAGTTAATTCATATTCAGAAGAATCTATTCTAACTCTTAAAAATCCATCTTTTTTTAAATCATCTAATAACTCTTTATGAGTACCCTTCTCACCATGTACAACAGGACTTAATACTCTTATCTTAGTATTGGGTTCTAATTCTAAAATTTGATTTGTCATTTCTTCTATACTTTGACTAGTTATAGGTTTATTATGATTAGGACAATAAGGTACACCTATTCTAGCATATAAAAGTCTTAAATAATCATATATTTCTGTTACAGTACCAACAGTACTACGTGGATTATTATTTGTAGTCTTTTGATCTATACTAATACTTGGACTAAGACCTTCTATACTGTCAACATCTGGTTTATCCGTTCCACCTAAAAATTGTCTTGCATATGCACTTAAACTCTCTACATATCTCCTTTGACCTTCAGCATAAATAGTATCAAAAGCTAAACTACTTTTTCCACTTCCACTTACACCTGTCATAACGATTAATTTATTTTTTGGTAACTCTAAATCTACATTTTTTAAATTATTCTCTCGAGCACCCTTGATTATAATTTTATCCATACAAATCACCCTTAATTTTATTTATATTTATGCATATACTATTATTATTTTATTACTATATTAACTAACTTTTTAGGTACAACTATTACCTTAATAATTTCTTTACCTTCAGTAAATGTTTTTACATTATCTATTCTCATAGCATGTTCTTTCATTTCTTCTTCAGTAGTATTAGAATTTATTTCTATTTTACCTCTTACCTTACCATTTACTTGTACTACCATAGTAAAGGTATCATTTTCTAGTTTTGTAGGATCATAATTTGGCCATTCTGATTCAGTAAATTTAGGACCTAAGTTATATATTTCATTTAATTCTTCAGTAATATGTGGCGCAATAGGATTTAATAAATGAAGTAATATTCTATAATACTCTTTAGAAACACTTTCTAATTCTTCTAATTTATTTAATAAAATCATAAGAGCAGATACAGCTGTATTATATTTCATTGTATTCAAATCATCTGTCACTTTCTTTATTGTTTGATTAATAAGTATTTCTACTTCATTATTATCTTCTTTATTTGAAGCTAATTTTTCTCCTAATCTGTAAATTCTATCTAAGAATTTTTTACATCCTTTAAGTCCATTTTCACTCCATGAAGCATCATGTTCATAATCCCCTATAAACATCTCATATGTACGAAGTGCATCTGCACCATAAGCTGATACTATATCATCGGGATTAACTACATTACCTTTTGATTTACTCATTTTTTCTCCATTTGATCCAAGTATCATTCCATGGCTTACCCTTGTCCATATCATTTCTTTATTTGGAACCAATCCTATATTATATAGAAATTGTACCCAGAATCTTGCATATAATAAATGACGTGCGGTATGTTCCATACCACCATTATACCAATCTACTCTATTCCAATATTTCATAGCATCCAT
This sequence comes from Bacteroidaceae bacterium, assembly GCA_963616135.1. Classification (GTDB taxonomy): domain Bacteria; phylum Bacillota_I; class Bacilli_A; order RF39; family UBA660; genus UMGS1613. The sequence continues at coordinate 7,478 of CAVEJT010000017.1, forward strand.
ACTAGCAAAACAAGAATCATTATGTGCATCCATAAATCTTAGGAAATACCAACTAGATCCAGCCCAATTTGGCATAGTATCAGTTTCTCTTTTTGCACTTCCACCACATTTTGGACATGTTGTATTTACCCAATCTGTTATTTTAGCAAGTGGACTTTCTCCATTATCTGTTGGTTCATATTCTGCTACATCTGGTAAAAGTAATGGCAAATCCTCCTCATTCATTGGAACCCAACCACATTTATCACAATGTACCATTGGAATTGGTTCTCCCCAGAATCTTTGTCTTGAAAAAATCCAATCTCTCATTTTATAATTATTTACTTCTCTTGCGATATTTTTATTTACTAAGTATTCTGTTATTTTTTTCTTTGCACTCTCAACATCTAATCCTGTAAATTCTCCTGAATTAATTAATTTAGAATTTTTGTTATCTAAATAATCGTATTTTTCATAAGCACTAGTAGTTATATCTCCACCAGTTATTACTTCTACTATATCCAAATTATGAACTTTAGCATATTCATAATCACGTCCATCATGTGCAGGAACTGCCATTACTGCACCCGTACCATAATCACCTAATACAAAGTCTCCTAAGAATATTGGTACTTCTTTACCATTTACTGGATTTATAGCTTTAATTCCTTTTACTTCTACTCCTGTTTTGCCTTTATTAAGTTCTGTTCTATCCATATTAGATTTTTTAGAAGTTTCTTCTATATATTCTAACACTTCATCTTTATTTTCTACTCTTGGCATAAGTTCTTTAATTAATTTACCATCAGGAGCAATTACAAAGAATGTTATACCATATATAGTTTCTATACAAGTTGTAAATATTGAAAATTTTCCTCCACCTACAATATCTATATCAACTTCAACACCTTTTGATTTACCTATCCAATTTATTTGACCTAGTTTTACTTTATCAGCAAAATTAGTATCATCTAATCCCTTTAATAAATCTTCAGCATAATTACTCATTCTAAGCATCCATTGTGATTTTTCTTTTTGAACAACTGAACTGCCACATCTTTCACATACTCCACCTGCTGCATCTTCATTTGATAATACAGTTTTACAACTAGGACACCAATTTACTGGTATAGTATCTTTATAAGCCATACCATGTTTATAAAATTGTAAAAATTGCCACTGTGTCCATTTATAATATTCTGGATCTGTTGTAGAAAACTCACGTGACCAATCAAATGAAAATCCAAGAGATTTCATTTGCCCTTTAAAAGTGTGAATATTTTCTCTTACCGCATCTTTTGGATGTATATGATTTTTTATTGCATATTGTTCTGCTGGTGCGCCAAAAGCATCCCATCCCATAGGATATAAAACATTATACCCTTGCATCCTTTTAATACGCGCTAAAGCATCTTGTGCTGTATAACTTCTAACGTGTCCCACATGTAATCCAGCTCCAGAAGGATATGGAAATTCAACTAATATATAATAAGGTTTCTTATCACTATTATTACTAGCCTCAAAAATCTTATTATCTTCCCAATACTTTTGCCATTTTTCTTCTATTTTTTTAAAATCATACATATTATCTTCCTCCCTGTCTTTTTTTATAATAAGTTCCTATTATATGATATAAAACTAATATAAGTATAAGTACTACTACCAATCCTACTAATATTTGAATTATTAAATTTTTAAATAAACACATAACATATACTGCAGTAGCAAATATAAAAGAATTTGCTAAAAAAACTTTATTAGCTATTTCTTTTATATTTTTATCATTTACCTTAATACCATATTTATATTTTAAATAAGTCATTTCCTTACCATTTGGAAATTTCTTTAAAACATTCTTTCTATTTAATACAAATACCAAATAAAATAAATAACATATAACAAATATAAATAAATATAACATTAACTCTTTCATATTGCCTCCTAAAAAAAGACTCATCCTATATAAGGACGAATCTTATCGTGTTACCACCCTATTTCCTGTATTTCTACAGCTTTATAAGCTTAACGTGCTTTTCATTATACGTCTATTGAAGCTCCAAAGCAAGTTCATAAATATTTATTTAAAGTTTTCACCAGCCACTTTTTCTCTTAAAAATAATATATTTATTACTACTCTTCTTCCTCGCCTTTAAATATATCACTATTATATTACACTTCACTAATATATTCAAGTAGTTTTAAGAATAATTCTATATATTTTTTTTCTAAATAATCTTTACCTCTTGATAACTTTCTTATAGCTATTCTTTTTTGTTTAAGAGTAAGTTCTCCTGAAAACATTATTTTATCTACTCTTTCTTTAACAACTGTCTTTATTGGCAAATCACTTATAATAGATACAATATCATCATTAATAATTCTCATATCTTCTATTTCTATATTATCACCATTACATAATATTGTAAGTTGGGATGATGTTGGAACATTAGGTATTTCTATTATTAAATCTTTTGAATCTTTATAAATACTATTACTTACTTGAGTACTAGCAACATAACTAAATACATTAGATGACTCTTTTGTATTTTTTAATCTTATTCTATAATTTCTTACCTTAGGTACTGCACTCATTCTACCTTCTACTGGTAATATTGTAATTCTATAATCATTCTTTTTATATACAAATTCAACATTAGTTATTAAATATTCACCTTTTAAATAATTATTAGATTCACCATCATCTTCATAAATACTATAAGTATTATTATCACCTGGAAATATTTCTATCTCCATACAACTTGGAACACTAGTATCATTATAGTTATTTAGTGCTTTTGGTATAATTGCACCTGCTTTTACAAATATTGGATACTCTTCATCTTTATAAAATGATACATATTTTTTATTACCGGTATATTTTTTACCAGTAAAATAATCATACCATACACCATCTGGAATAAATAATCTTTGTATAACTCTATCCATTATTAAATCTTTTTTAGTTATTATTGGACTTATAAAGAATGTAGACCCAAAGAAATATTCATTTGAATATATAGGATCATCATATAAATACGGTACTCTATAGTAAATAGGTTCTATTAAAGGTTTACCATATTTAAAATACTTATAAGATTCTGTATATATATATGGTATTAATTTATATCTTAAGTTAATATAATCTATTACTATCTTAGAAGTTTTTATACCCCATTTCCAAGGCTCTCTTTTATAATACTTACCTGCTGCACTACCAAGTCTTAATATTGGAGAAAATGTACCTAACTCTATATAACGAGTAAATAACTCACTATCCTCAATACCACCCTTAGTGCCACCAAAATCATGACTCCAAAAACTTATTCCTAAATTAGTCGCACTCGAATTAAAAAATGGTATTTCTTTTAATGAATCCCATCCGACAATAGATTCACCAGCATATAATATTGGATATCTATGAGAAGCAAGCAAAGAATTATATGCGCTTATCATAGGTCTTTTACTTTGATCCCTTAAATTATCAAAATATAAATAATGTTTTAATATAGATAATCTTTCTAAATTATTTTTATCAAATGTATCTAAAGAATAAAACATAACGCCGTTATCACTTAAAGGATGAATTATTAGTTTTAAAAATGCATCTATAGTTCTTGCATCATATACATTAAATGGTATATTACCATTTTTATCTGTAGATAGATATTCCTTTAATTTATCAAAATTCAATGTATTAGCTTTAAAAGTAATTGGATCATTTATAGAAAGTCCAAACTTAATTTTTTTATTAGTTAAATAATTTATCATAATCCTAGGATCTCTATAAAATTCATTAAACTTAAATTCATTATTAGATTCCCACTTATTTAAAATAAATACTGAAATAGGTATATTATTTTTTTCAAACTTTTTAACAAAATTAACTACATCAAATTCATTATAAAAATCTTCCTTATCCCACCAAGTACCTAAAGCATATCTAGGAATTAAAGGAGGATAACCTGTGATTGCAAAATAATCACTTAGACAATAATAAAAGTCTTTATTATACATAAATACATATATATCAACACCACTATTATCCCTTTTTTTAAATGTACCATTTTCTAGTATTAAAGAAGTCTTAGAATCATCAATAGATGCGAAACCATCTAATGAATATAAACTTTTTTGTACCTCTTTCTTTTTAAAGTTTTTTGATTTAGTATTATACATTCCAAAGTTTTTCACTTCAGGATGTCCATAATACCACACTCTATCAGTACCAAGTAAAGATATTTTTAAATTCTTAGTTGGTACAAATTTATTTCCTTTAAATTGTTTTTCTTTTTGATAAAACAATTCAAAATACTTTGTAGTTATTTTAATTGTTTTATTATCCTCTTCTACATTAAACTCTGGTTTTGGTAGATTTCGATACCATATAAGTTCTGTTGGGTAATCTTCAAACATACCATTTTCATTATATTCTAATCTAAGTAATCTTTCTGTAAGTACAGTTATTCTATACTTATCACCTTTAAATACGCAATCCTTATTAGCTGTTGATTTATTAAGATCAAAATTAAAGTGTTTACCTAACTCATACATAGTATCACCACCTTTATTATTCTTTTACACTATCACAAGTATAATTATATCACGAATGTTCTATTTTTCCAAGATTATTTAAAATTAAATTCAGTTATAAAAAAAAAGTGTATTTTAAAAAAATATTTTAAATACTCTTTTTTATAACTGAATTATAGGAATATTTTTAATATATACCGTTGGAGTGCCGGCATAAACAAACACATTTCCACTACTCGCACCACAAACTGTTGGAACAAAGGATAAATCTTTACCTACATATTGGATACTTTTAATAAAATTTAACACATCAACCTCAAATGATAAATTTGATATATTTCCTTGTACTTTTCCATTCTTAATCAAAAAGCCTGCATCTATAACTATTTTAAATTTTTGCTTTTCTAAATACAATTTACCCGAACTTATTTTATAAATATATATTCCACTTTTTACTTTTTTTAAATCTAAAGGAACAGCACTTTTATTTGGTTTTAAATAAGAATTTGTCATTCTTGCTGCTGGCATATATTTATAATTCTCTGATCTTAAAGTATCAATATGTTGTTTTACAATTCCCTTATCTATTAAAATTTTATTATGCGTTTTATTAGTATATTCATCATACCTTATACTCAATAAATTTTTACTTGATGTTCTATCGATAAACGTAATTAGAGCATTGCCTAAATTATTATTTTTTTTAAATAAAGATAAATTATTTTTATATGCTGGATTTAATTCCAAATTATGTCCAAATATCTCGTGAAATATCGTTCCACAATTATTAGATAATATTAAATCATAGTTACCATTATTTATTTGAATTTTACTTGTTTTAATATCACTTATATTTTTAAATTTACCAATCAAATTGTCTATTTTAGGCTTACTTATATCTTTATAACCATGATCTGATAAAATAAAATCATAAACTTCATTATCTCTTATTTTCCCTTTTATCATCATTTTAACATAAAAATTTCTGATATTTAGTATATATTTATTTGTGTTTTTAATTATAAATATATTTTCTTTTTTTTCATACAAAGATACTTTTAAACTATCATACCCTTTAAAACTTTTGATTGTTTTAGAAATAAGATTATATTTTTTTTGTTTATTTAAAACAATACTTTTATCATTAATTTTTCTAAAAACAGTATTACTTTTTTCTTTAATCAATTTTAAATTAGTATTCTTTTCTATATATTCAATTACTTGGTGAAACATATCTTCGTAACTAAAAAACGATAAGCTTTTATATTTTATTTCATTGTTATCATCAATTATTATTCTAACGCCACAATTCATATTACCTTTTTTTATTTTTTTATTATTTAAATGTAATTCAATCTGGCTTTCACATAGTTCTTCAATAAAAATATTAACTTTCACATCGATTATTGTTGATATTAAACTATAAATTTTTTTTAATATAGTTCTATTATTCATTTAACTTTATTATATAACTAGAACTAAATCCATCTTTTGTTTTGTAACTTTTTATATCAACAATACCTCCATTTTTTAATATTATCTTTTTTGAGGCTATATTATTATCATCACAATTTATCCTGACTTTATCAAATCCGAGTTTTTTCGCCTCTTTTAGTGATAGCTCGAGCATAATATTTCCATAACCTTTTTGTCTTTCACTTTTTCTAATTTTATAATATATTTGACTTCCACTATTTTTCCAAAAATCATTTAATGTTGTCCTAATCCCAACTTCACCTATAGGTTTATTATCATCATATAAAATGAATCTTCTAGTCTTAGTATGTATTTCTTCATTTATATATTTTTCTTCATTTATAAATTCTTGACATTTTTTCTTGAATTCTTTAAAATCTATTCCATTCATTTTATTAGACGATCCCATTTCTTTTTTTGGAATATCTTGATACATTTCATATAAATCCTCACCAATGCATTCTTTGAATTGAATTAATTTTATTTTCTTTTTTAAAATACAATCTATTTTATAGTTTACCATTGATTTTACTTCTGATAAATTTCTTTTACAAAATACACTTAAATATCCCAATTCTCCCGCTCTACATCCACCTTGACATAGTGGTAAAAACACACAGTTATTGCATTTTTCTGGTAATGATGGATTAACCCATTTAAAATAATAATTATTTCTATCAACACCATCAAATATATTTCCAACAACTGCATTTTTGTCTTTCATAGTCACAGTGCATTTATATAAATTTCCATTAGGAGCAACTACAAAACTTCCCTGGTGACAAGCATAACATTGTCCGCCCTTAAATTTTAAATTTATTGCATCTTCTTCATTTAAAAATCCCTTTTCAATTAAATATTGTGCAGGAACAGACATATTATATACTTTTTCGCAATTTGAGCAAGAAGCATTATTTGAATCAAATATAGGTGCAGGATCAAAAATCAATAAACCATTTTTACACACATCACCAAATTCATTTGATAAAATATCAATAATATTTTTTACCTTACCAACTTCTTTTGGATAATAGTTTATTCTTAATATAACTTGTATTTTTTCATTTAACAAATATTTTATATTTTGTATGACTTTATTATAATTATATTTTTTATTAATATAATTTTTAATTTCATCATATTTTTTTCCTATGTCATCAATGGTTATCTGAAAATAGCTTGCATGCCATAATTTTTTTGCCTTGTGGCACACCTCCTTATCTAGCATTGAACCATTAGAAGTAAAATACACAAAAACTCGTGTTCCATTTGCTTTTAACTTGTCATATACAGTCTCCATTACTCTATCTATTACTTTGATATTAAGTAATGGTTCTCCACCAAACCAATGAATATAAAATTTTTCCATCTTTGGTAATTTTAATATGTATTTAATTACCGCGCTAGCAGTTTTATCATCCATTGTTTCTGTTTTAAAGCCTTTTTCATAACAATATGGGCATCTTGCATTACAAGCTGTAGTTGTAAGAATTCTTAAATATGATGATTTTTCTCCAAATGCCCTCCTTATTCTACTTGCGTCCACTAATTTTTTTTCGTCATGATTATTATCTACCAAAAAACCCTGATTAATTAAATCATTAATAAACTCATCGTTGTTTTCTATTTCTTTATCATTTAAATTATCAAATTTTTGTTTTAATTTTTCATCTATCAAAACTATTGACCCTGTAAAAGTGTTATAAAAAACCCAATTATTTTTTGATTTTTCATATATGTAATTAAATATAGATTTATGATACATCTAAAATCCTCCAATCTAAAAAAGTAAACTTTAAAAGTTTACCTTTTAGTTACCACATCCACAAGAAGCACCATCGTATTCACAACTGTTAACAGTAGTGCTAGTAAACATTTCTTCTGTGATATTTTTATTTGATTCGTTAACTATTATCATATTATCCCTCCTATTAATTATTTTATCAACCTCCCCAAAAAAAATCAACTATTTATACTTAAATGTCAAAATAAATGCATGAGCCATGCCTATTGGCACCCGAATAATGTTTTCTAAAATCAAATATATGGTAGACCGTTTCCATTATACCAGATATATAATGGATGGACTAGATAAAATAAGAATAAAATTATAAAAAAGTTATGGATAAGCAAAGAATATAGAATGTTAAAGAATAAAAAGAATGCAAGTTTATTAAGAAAGTATAGTAATGATATAGATTGGTGGACATATACCAAAAGATATAAGAATAAACGTACAGAAGATGAAATAAATAAATGAATGGAAATAGTAAAAAAGTAGCATTTGGATATAAAAATTTTAAGTTTTTTAGATTAAAGTTGATGTATATTTTAAATGAAAAAATAGACAGAATGAGTAAAAAAGATAGAAGCAGAGAAAAAGAAAAAAGGAATATAAAATTCCTATTTAGCTTGGTACCAATCATCACCATATTCTATATCTATTAAAAGTGGTACATCAAGATCTATTACATGTTCCATAGTATCACGTAATAATTTTTGTACTATTTCTAATTCTTCTTTCTTACAATCAATTACAAGTTCATCGTGTACTTGTACAAGTATCTTGCTTTTTAAATTATTTTTATTAAATTCTTTATATAAATTTACCATAGCTATTTTAATTATATCAGCAGCTGTTCCCTGTATTGGAGTATTTAAAGCAATTCTTTCCGCACTACTTCTAATCATATAATTTTTATTATTCAACTCATTAATTGTTCTTATACGACCAAATAAAGTTTTAACAAATCCATCCTCATGAGCCTTTTTTATACATTCATCTTTATAAGTTTTAATACCAGGATATGTTTCATAATAATCATTGATAAACTTAGTAGCTTCTTTAGTTTCTATATTTAAGTTTTCAGATAATCCAAAACCACTTATACCATAAATAATTCCAAAATTAACAGCTTTAGCTATCCTTCTCATATCTTTTGTTACAGCATCAACACTTACTTTAAATATATCACTAGCAGTTTTAGTGTGAACATCAATATTATGATTAAAAGCATACTTTAACGAATCTATATTTGCCATACAAGAAAATATACGAAGTTCTATTTGGGAATAATCCGCACTTACTATAACTGAATCACTACTTGGTATAAAAGCCTTTCTTATTAATCTACCATATTCATTTCTAATAGGTATATTTTGTAAATTTGGTTCTATACTAGAAAGTCTTCCTGTTCTAGTTAATGTTTGAGTATATATTGTATGTATTTTATTATCTTCATATATATAACTAATTAATCCTTCTATATAAGTTGTATATAGTTTTGTAAGTAGTCTATATTCAAGTATTAAATTTACAATAGGATGTTTATCAATTAGTTTTTGTAAAACATCAGCAGCTGTTGAATATCCACTTCTACCTTTTTTACCATAGTGTGGTAAAGATAGTTTTTCAAACAATACATCACTTAACTGAGCTGGAGATGCTATATTAAAATTACTACCTGCATAATTATAAATATCTTTAGTAATCAATTCAATTTTAATTTTAATCTCTTCACCCATATCAAGGAGTTTTTTCTTATCTACATTAAATCCTGTATACTCCATATCAGCAAGTACTTCACTTAATGGCATCTCTACATCATTAAATAAATATAACATTTCTTTAGACTCTAATTCTTTATATAAAGTATCTTTTGTCTCATAAATAAACTTAGCTCTTTCAACACATATTTCTTTTATATCTAATTCTTCTTTTTCTATATTAGTAAAAAATGGGATCTTATATCCAAATTCATTAGATAAATAAGCAATATCTTCTTTTAAATTATATTCTAAAAGATAAGCTGCTATAGATGTATCAAAAACAACATTACCTAAACTTATATTATTTTTTTTACAAGTTACCAATAATTTTTTATAATCATATGTATATTTTTTAACACTTGTTAAAAATTCTGGATTATTTAATAAAGCTTCTTTTTCTATAAAATAAGCAGAATTTTTATTGTATACACCCATACCAACAATATTAGCTTTATGATAATTAGAATTATCTAGTTCTAAATAAATAGCTACATCATCTGTTATATTTATCTTACTTGTATCATTAATTATTTCAAATTTAATTGATTCTTTTACTGATTTATTCTCTACTTTTAAATTCTTTAAAAATGAGAAAAATTCCAATTCTTCATATATACCTTTTAATGATTCATTAGGTCCTAAATACTTTATATCTGAAATATTAATTTCCATAGGTACTTCACGATAAATGGTTGCTATCTCATAGCTCATATAAGCATCATTCTTACCACTTACTAATTTATCATGAACACTACCTTTTATATTATCTATATTATTATAAACACCATCTAAAGTTTTATATTGGTGTAAAAGCTTTAAAGCAGTTTTCTCACCTATTCCCTTTACTCCTGGAATATTATCACTAGAATCACCCATAAGAGCTTTTAAATCTATTATATTAATTGGATCTATTCCCCATTCTTCTTTAAAATTATTAACATTATATCTTACATAATCTTTACTCTTTAATAATTTCATTTCTACTTGTGGAGAAATCAATTGAATTAAATCCTTATCACTACTTACAATTAAACCTTCATAATCATCATCAGGTATATCACAATATTTAGCAAATGTACCTATAATATCATCAGCTTCATAATTATCTATTTCATAATATTTTATACCCATAGCATCCAACATATTTTTAGCTACTGGAAACTGCATCTTTAATTCATCTGGAGTTTCACTTCTACCTTGTTTATAAAAATCATATTTTTCATGCCTAAATGTCTTTCCTTTATCAAAAGCAACTATAATATATTCAGGATTTTCTTCTTGTATTATTTTATTTATCATATTTGTAAATCCAAATAATGCATTCGTTGGAAAACCTTTACTATTTTTCATAAAGTTGCCATTGTAAGCTGTTGCATAATAACTTCTAAAAAGTAAATTATTACCATCTACCATAATTATCTTCTTCATATAACCACCAATATAATTATACATTAAAAAAGATATTATTTAAATATCTTTCTTTAATTTAGTTTAGATTTTAAGACTTCTATAACTGGGCTAAAACAAATCAAAAATTACTCTCGCAGGAAGAACTACCATCAATATCAACTTTGCAACGATACCAACTAGTATAACGTACTAAGCCATCTGGACTAACGGTTAAAGATGAAGAAGATATACTACAGTCAGAACCTGCTTGACGAAAATTACAATCAGAACCTTCTTCTTTTAAATTCTTTAGAATTAACATATTACCTGTATAATTATTTTCATTTTCTGCCCAACCATAAGACTCTGCATTCCCTCCTCTTAAACAATAATGTTTATTATTATATTTAAAACACACATATGATTCTATTACTTTATTATCTTTATCTATCACGTGTTTTAAATAATTTACATTCTTTAAAGTTGTAGAATCTGTTGTATATTTTGTTGCATCATTTGGATCTATTGTATCACCTATATTTATAACATCATTCGAATTACTTGAATCTCTATATACTACCTTTGTAGTTGTTGTATCTTCATCTTTTCCATATGTATAATCTGTTGCTTCTCCATTTACTTTACAACTTTTTAATGATACTTCTCCATTAGTTGTTATATTTACTTCACATACTACTTTAGATCCATCATAATCTACTTTGATTTCTGTATCTCCTTGTTTTAATGTTTTACCATCCGTAGTCGTATACTTTCCACTTGGTAAAGTATTTCCATTTAATTCTTGTCTTGCTACTGCTTGTTCTACCGCACTTCCATATAGTTCTATACTTCTTTTATTACTTGAATCTTTACTATTCTCTA
>CAVEJT010000018.1:0-19057 GCA_963616135.1 Bacteroidaceae bacterium
AAATGTGCTTATGATGTAGAATTAGATTATGATTAAAAGTGGTGCGGTTGAAATTACAAAAAAGAAAAATAGATTAAAAATCTATTTTTTTGTTATTTTATCCGTATTTTTAAAATTTAATTTAGCTATTTCTTTTAACTTATCTTTTCCAAATTTCTCGATTATCTTAGTACCAGCTAAGTCAACTGCAGTACTAGCTCCCTTAGGAAGTTCAAATCCAATATTCTTAGATAATTTATTAAATTCATTAATAAATATAAATCTACTAATTAAAGAAGCACAAGCAACAGATAAATGCTTATCTTCTCCTTTAGTAAAGAATGTTATATTTCTAACAACATTAGAAGAATCTTTTAAATAATTATAATATACATAAGGTTTAGCAAACTCATCAACTATTATATATTCATAATTAGGTATTCTATTACTTAATTTATATAAAACTTTATTATGTAATATAGCCTTTATTTTATTCATATTAGTATCACTTGTATAGAATTTATTATATTCTTTATTAGATAATATTATTGATTCATATTCTATTTTTTTAATAAATTTAGGAACTATTTGAAGTATTTGAGAATCAGTTAACTTTTTAGAATCTTTAACACCTATTTCTTCTAGAAAATTTATATTGTCTTTTGTTACATATGCAGCAGTAACAACAATAGGTCCAAAATAATCACCAGTACCAACTTCATCAGAACCAATACTAGATGAATTATAAATCCTAGGGTTCACAAAACTTGTTTTATCTAATTTATCTTTCTTTTTATCATTAGAACTATTTTTAACATTAACACTACCACTATTGATTTTTTCTGTACTTATCCAAAAATCACTAGATAAATCAGCATCTTTACCTTGAAATACAACTTTACCTGACTCATAAAGTGTTATTACAGTATCACCATCTTTAGCTTGCCATTTAGCATACTGTGGAGTTTTATCTCTCATACACCAACTAAGTTCTTCACTCATCATATCTTGTGTTTTTTTACTAACATTAAAAGATATTACATTACTTTTTTGCATAATCTCACCTAAATATATTTTAACACATTTTTCATTAAATTGCTTTATTTTTATCTAAATTTATAATATAATTAAAATGGAGATGATAACATGGGCATAGTTGATATAGTGATATTAATTTTAATTGCATTTGGTGCTTTACTAGGATTCAAGAGGGGGTTTACAAGAGAACTTGTATCGCTTGTTGGAATATTTGTAATAATATTTATATCTTTTATATTAAAAAATACTATAAGTGTTTTTCTATATAATAATTTACCATTTATAAATTTTGGTGGAATATTTAAAGATGTTACAGTAATAAACATTTTGGTATATGAGGTAATCGCATTTTTTATAGTATTTTTTGTTCTAACAATAGTATTTAGATTATTACTTACTTTAACAAAGGTATTTGAACGTATTTTAACACTTACAATTATATTGGGTATTCCTTCTAAAATACTAGGAGCTATACTTGGAATAGTTCAATCAATTATATATATTTTTATAGTGTTATATATATTACATTTACCAACATTTAATATTAGTATTGTTAATGATTCTAAATTGGCAACTGGTATATTAAATAAAACACCAGTACTTACAAATGTGTGTAATAAAACATTAAGTACATTTAATGAAATAATAGAACTTAAAAATGAATATGAGTCTTCAGATAATACAACCGAATTCAATCAAAAGGTACTAAATATAATGATTGAGAAAAAAGTCATAACAAAGGAAAATGCTCAAAAATTAATAGATAAAGGCAAAATAAAGAATGTAACTATATAAATGTATAGAAAGTGTAAACAAAAATAAAAAAAGGTATTATAAATAAAGGAATAATATAAATATATATAAAAATGTGATATTAATTTTATAAAATACTTTGAAAATAATAAATACATATGATAGAATAGAATATGTGATAGAGGTAATATCCTCTTGTGAGTTGGAGTGATTATAATGGAACAAATTTACAATTTATTAATTACAAATATATATCTATATATATGCATTATAATTGGTTTAGTTATTCTAACTGCAATTTTACTAATATTAACTGCTAATGAGAGAAAAAGAAGAAAAATAAAAAATGATTTTATTGAAGCAGAAAAGGTAGAAGCAGAGTTAGAAAAAAAAGAAGAGACTCCAGTTACTAACGAACTTGAAAATATTTTACAACAAATGCAGAAGGAAATAGATGTAAAGCCTGAAGATGTAGTAAAAAAATTTGAGGAAGAACAAGAAGAAAAAGCAATAATTAGTTATCAAGAATTAGTAGACAATGTAAAAGCAGGTAAGATAGAAGTAGTAGACGATGATACATCTGATGTAAACTTCGTTGAGAGTTTAATTTTAGATGATTCTAGTGAACCAATCGAGGCTATTGAACCACACCAAGAAGAAGCGTCAGTAACACCACAAATGGTAAAAGATGCTGTCGAGAGTATTTCTGCTAGAAGTGTTAAAGAGGAACCCAAGAAATTTAAAACAAGTGACTTTATTTCACCTGTATTTGGTAGAGTAGACAATAATGTAGAGTATCCTACAGTAAAAAGAAAAGAAACGTTATTAGATATTATGAATACTAGAGATTATAATGAATTAACAGAAGAAATAAAGAGGCAAGAAGAGTTCTTAAATGCATTAAAAGAATTTAGAAATAATTTATAATGATTTTAAGATTGACATTAAGTCAATCTTTTTATATAATATAAGTATGGAAAGTAGGATTATATATGAGAAATAAAGGGTTTACTTTGGTAGAATTATTGGCTGTAGTTGTAATTATTACATTACTTTCACTATTAACAGTGACTTCTATTACAAAGGTTGTAAAAAGTAGTAAAGAAGATTTGTACAATAATCAAATAGAGTTAATAAAGTCTTCGGCTGAAACATGGGGAGCAGATAATATTGATAAATTACCTGATGCTGGTGAGTGTAAGTATATTACTGTGTTAGATTTAAAAGAATATGGACTTTTGGATTCTAAGCTAATGGATTCTAGAACAAATAAACCAATATCTGATAATATAAAAATAAAAATAACATCAAGTAATACTGGTTATGGTACTTTAAGTACAAAGTATGAAATTAATCCATCAAGTGTTGTTGGATGTACTCCAGTATATTCACCTGCTTGTACATTTACAGATTCAAATTCAAACTCTAGTATTGATTTAGGTGATGTAGTTACTTGTGGTACAGAGAGCTTTTATGTTATAGAAAATGAAAATGATAGGTTATCTATGCTTTCAAAATTTCCTTTGAATGTAGGTGATTCTAGGTATAGTGAAGAAACAGAATTACTT
This sequence comes from Bacteroidaceae bacterium, assembly GCA_963616135.1. Taxonomy (GTDB): domain Bacteria; phylum Bacillota_I; class Bacilli_A; order RF39; family UBA660; genus UMGS1613. Next base: position 3,339 of record CAVEJT010000018.1, read on the forward strand.
CAAAGTGATGTTCATTCAAGTAATAATTCAATTGTATATAGACCTGTAAAATTTTCTGATACAAATTATTGGAAATATAACGAATCTAATCAATATGTATATGATAAGAAGTTTAGTTTGATTGGAATTTATCTTGAAGATTATAAAACTTATTTAAAAGATAAATTAAATGTTAGGGTAATTGATGTTTCATTGATGAACTATAATTTAGCTGTTGTTTTAGGATATAATGGGTCTAATGAATTGACATTTGATTCATCTTTGACTTGGACTTCGGGATATTATTGGTTAGGTTTTGCAACTTCTTCAACTGAGGTGGTTGCTGCCGCTGGTACGAAACTAGCAAAAGTTAAGTATAATGATTCAACATATTACGGTGTAAGACCTGTAGTAGAAATATTAGAAAGGGATATAGATAGAGGTTAATTATGGCAAAAAGAGGTAGACCAACAAAGAAAGCAATTCAAAAGAAAAAAGAATTTAGAAAAAAATGTGAATTGGTTTTATTATTTACAGTTTTAATTTTAGTTGCTTTTGCAGTAGTTGTATATTATATGTTAAAGAATCAAGGTGTAACACTTTGATTCTTTTCAATTTAAGTTTTATTAAACTAAAAATAAATTTTAATGAATATTACATGTAAATTTTAACAAATTTTTATTATTTTTTAGAATATACTTGCTCTCTTTTTTTTATTCGTGTTATAATATTTTTGTATGTTAAAAGGAGGATAATATGACAAAATATGTTTATGCCTTTAAAGAAGGTAACAAAGACATGCGTAACTTGTTAGGTGGTAAAGGCGCTAACCTTGCTGAGATGACAGGAATTGGACTTCCAGTTCCAAGAGGATTTACTGTTACTACTGAAGCTTGTATTAAGTATTATGACGATGGTGAAGATATTTCTAATGAAATTAAAAAAGAAATATTAGACCATTTGGAAGCTTTAGAAAGTGAAACAGGTAAAAAATTTGGAGATATGGAAAATCCATTGTTAGTATCTGTAAGAAGTGGTGCTAGAGCATCTATGCCAGGTATGATGGATACTGTTTTAAACTTAGGTTTAAATGATGAGGTAGCAAAAGGATTTGCTAAGGCTACAAATAATGCAAGATTTGTATATGATAGTTATAGAAGATTTATTCAAATGTTTGCAGATGTAGTTAAGGGATTCCCAAAGAGCTCTTTTGAAAGAAAATTTGATGTAATCAAAGAGGAAAAAGGAGTAGAATTTGATACAGAACTTACTGCTGAAGATTTAATGGAAGTTGTAGAAATTTATAAGGATGAATATAAAAATCATGCTGGAGTTGAATTCCCACAAGATCCAAAAGAACAATTAATGGAAGCTGTAAAAGCCGTATTCAGAAGTTGGAATAATGATAGAGCTATTACTTATCGTAGACTTAATGATATTCCATCTAGTTGGGGAACTGCTGTAAACGTTCAAGAAATGGTTTATGGTAACCGTGGTGATGACTGTGGTACAGGTGTTGCATTTACAAGAAATCCTGCTACAGGAGAAAAAGCACTATTTGGTGAATATTTAATGAATGCTCAAGGTGAGGACGTTGTTGCTGGTATTCGTACTCCACAACCAATCGCAACATTAAAGGAAACTATGCCAGAGTGCTATGATGAATTTGTTAAAATTTGTGGAATTCTTGAAGATCACTATAAAGATATGCAAGATATGGAATTTACTATAGAAAATGGAAAACTTTTCATGTTACAAACAAGAAATGGTAAAAGAACTGCTCAAGCTGCATTAAAGATTGCTGTTGATTTAGTAAATGAAGGAATGATTTCTAAGGAAGAGGCTTTACTTAAAGTAGAACCAAAACAATTAGATCAATTATTACATCCAAATTTTGATCAAAAAGCACTTAAAGAAGCTAAAGTAGTAGCTCAAGGTCTTGCTGCATCACCAGGTGCTGCAACAGGTAAAATTTATTTTACAGCTGAAGATGTAATGGAAGCTAGCAAAAATGGTGAAAGTGATATTTTACTTGTTAGACTTGAAACTTCTCCAGAAGATATTGAAGGAATGAATATCGCACATGGTATATTAACAATACGTGGTGGTATGACAAGTCATGCTGCAGTAGTTGCTCGTGGTATGGGTACTTGCTGTGTTTCTGGATGTGGTGAACTTGTAATAGATGAAGAAGCTAAGACAGTTAAAACAAAAGATGGCAAAGTATATCATGAAGGAGACTGGATGAGCTTAGATGGTTCTACTGGTAATGTTTATGGTGAACAAGTTAAAACTGTTGCTCCTGAAATAAGTGGTGATTTTGAAACATTTATGGGATGGGCTGATAGTGTTAGAAGACTTAAAGTTAGAACTAATGCTGATACACCAAGAGATGCAATTCAAGCTCGTAAATTTGGTGCTGAAGGAATTGGTCTTTGCCGTACAGAACACATGTTCTTTGAAGAAGAAAGAATATTTAACTTCCGTAGAATGATAGCTGCAGATACAGTTGAAAAACGTGAAGAAGCTCTTGAAAAAATCTTACCATATCAAAGAAAAGATTTTGAAGGATTATTTGAAGCAATGGAAGGAGATCCAGTTGTAATTCGTTACTTAGATCCACCATTACATGAATTCTTACCTCATACAGATGAAGAAATTAAACCTTTAGCAGAATCTTTAGGTATGAGTTTTGAAGCTTTAAAAGAGAGAGTTGAATCATTAAAAGAATTCAATCCAATGATGGGACATCGTGGATGTAGACTTGCTATTACTTATCCAGAAATTGCAAGAATGCAAACTAGAGCTGTTATTGAAGCTGCAATCAATGTAAATAAAAAAGGAATGAATGTTACTCCTGAAATAATGATTCCACTAGTTGGAGATGTTAATGAACTTAAATATGTTAAGAAAGTAGTAACTGATACTGCAGATAAAGTTATAGCTGATGCTGGAGTTAAATTAGAGTATCATGTTGGTACTATGATTGAAATACCAAGAGCAGCTGTAACAGCAGATGAAATAGCTAAAGAAGCAGAATTCTTCTCATTTGGTACAAACGATTTAACTCAAATGACATTTGGATTCTCAAGAGATGATGCTGCTAAATTCTTAAATGAATACTATGCTAAGGGAATTTTTGAAAATGATCCATTTGCTAAACTAGATCAAAATGGAGTTGGAAAATTAGTAGAAATGGCTGCTAAATTAGGAAAACAAACTCGTCCAGATATCCATATGGGTATATGTGGAGAACATGGTGGAGAACCAAGTAGTGTTGAATTCTGCCATAGAGTAGGTCTTGACTATGTATCTTGTAGTCCATTTAGGGTTCCATTAGCTCGTCTTGCTGCTGCACAAGCTGTAGTAAAAGAAAAAGAAAATTAATAGTTTTAAAAGTCAAAATATATATTTTGACTTTTTTGTTTAGGTAAAATGAAAAATAAAAAAATTAGATAGTATTTATTATAATAATGGAGTTTTAATTTGATTTATGATATAATACTTGTGCAAATAATCTATATTAATCCTACATTCAATATGTAGATGATTTATTGAAAAAATGTGAATGTAAGATAAATTTATTGAAGTTTTAGGAGATGATTTTATGGGTAAGTTGTCAAATATGATGTATATGATTGATTTGTTAAATACCGGAAATATGTATACAATAAAAGAATTATCAGAAAAAATAGGGATAACAGAAAGAATGGTAAGATATTATAAGGATGAAATTTGTAATAATGGTATTGCTATTGAATCATTTAAGGGTCCTAATGGTGGATATTTTATGATAGATAAAATTAAAAATTATACAAATATCAATAAATATGACATTCAGCTGCTAGATAGCATTTATGAAATATTGTTAAAAAACGATTTTAAATATTTATATAAATATAAAGAATTTTTAGATAAATCAAAGAAAATGTATTCGATTTATGAAGAAAAGAGTAAATATATTTTAAATGTGGATATAAATTCCCCTGGGGAAATAGAAAAATTAATAAAAACAGCTATAAGTAAAAATGAAAAAATAGAAATAATCTATAATAATATAGATGGTAAAAACTTTAAAAGAATTATTCATCCTATCTATATATTCAAATATAATAATAATTACTATGTAACTGCTTTTTGCGAATTAAGAAATACTATAAGACATTTTGAGCTTAATAGAATTACAAATGTAAAATAAAAAAGACAAAATATTTCAAAATAGTGTGTTATAATTAATTTGAACGGGGAGTGTATATGAATAATAATTATACTTATATTGATTTTGATGGAGTTATACTTGATTCTGAAGAAAGAATGCTAGATAGAAAATATAATGCAGGTTTTCATGATCATAAAAATGAAAAGGAATTTGATGACTATTTTAATTATACCAATTCACATCCTGAGGAATGGGATTATATTATAAGGAAAGCTAATCCGATAAATAATTCTGTTGAAATAATAAAGGAATTGGAAAGCTTGAAGAAGAGAATAGCAATTTTAACAAAAATTCACACATTATATGAAATGAAAGTTAAAATTGAAGATATAAGATATAATAGAAAAATAAAATGTCCTGTAATTTTTGTCCCACCAGGTGTAAAAAAACATGACGTAGTAATACCAAATGGGCAATTGCTTATTGATGATTCGAAAAAAAATATAAAATTATGGATTGATAATGACGGCAAAGGTTTAGTTTTTGACAAATTAATTAGTAAAAACACCGATTATAAGGTTAAAAGTTTAGAATTTTTAATTAAGAGGTAAGCGTATGGATAATGTGTTATTATTTCAAAATTATATGAAATCACTTGAACAAAAATATAATGCAGTATGTTTTGATATTGATGGTACTCTAACTACAAAGAATTCAAAATCTATAGATTGTAGAGCAATAAATATGATTATTGATTTATTAAAGAAAAAAATTCCAATTGTGTTTATTACAGGGCGTGGAAAAACTGGATTGGATGATATAAAAAATGATATATATAAAAATATTATGAAACATAATGATATTACCGATACTGATATAAGAAGAGTATATGCTTTGACTAATGATGGAGCAAGATTATTTTACAGTTTAGGTTCATCATCACATGAATTTTTAGCATCTAATATTTACATTTCTACAAATGAAGAATTAAAAGAATTAGAAAAAGTTAACGACTCAATACTTGCGTTAAAAAAGAGTAAAGCCTATGGTGAAATTTTTAATTTAAAGTATTCTAAAGACCATGAAAAAAACAAAATTATAAATATAAGAATGGTATTTGATATTGAAGATTCTAATTTAATTGATTTAATATTTGAACAAATTCAACTTTATATAACTCATAATAAATTCCACGGTATACATTTAACTAGAGGAATATACAAAAATAAAATAGTTTTTCAGTTAGGCACTGCTACAAAAGATAAGGCAATAGAGAGAGCTGAGTTATTAATTGGAGTTCCTAGAAATTCTATGATGCGAATTGGTGATTGTGGGGATTTAAAAGGAAATGACTATGCTATGCTTAACTGTAAACAAGGCTATAGTGTAGATAAAACAAGTGGATCCATAGATTCTTGCTTTCCGGTATTTGATAATCAAGGAAGCATAATAAAAGGAGTAGATGCGACATTATCACTAATAAAACAGGCAAAAATATTACCGACTGTGTGCCTAGAAAAAGCTGATAAAAATAGCTATAGATATCACTTTGCATTAGTTGAAAAAAATATAGTTTTGGGAAGAAATAAATTATTAAATAAATATAATAATTTAATAAATACTAATTTTAATGAAAATAATGGAATAAATAGTTTGTTTGATAAATGTAGTGGTAGTATTATAATTCCTATGTATGAGTGGGAATTGTCAGAGAATACAGCTTTGAAAACATTTTGGTCAACAACACATAATGGATGCTATATTTACTTAATTAGAGATAATAATAATTACCTCTTAAGAGGTTCAAGTACATATTATTATTTCATTTCAAACAGAATTAGTAATAATGGTAAAGATATTACCAGTAAAGCAAATATCGTAGATTGGTACAATAATTATTTATTATTTCTATCAAATTCAATACCAGCAATTTTGCTTACGGACAATATAAATAGTTTGACAAATAGAAAACTATTGCTAGGAATTTTAGACAATTGTAGAAATATTTTATTAATTTTGCTAAATCATGATTTGGTTTCAAGTAATACTAATAAAAATATTATATTAAACATTTCATCATCTGATGAAAAAAATGCTTTTGAAATATATAATGCTTTGTTTAAAATAGAAAATTATATGAATAAGATTTGTTTTTGGCCAAATTATATTATAGATAAAGAATACATTATTGAAAGTATAAATCAAACTATCGAAATTTTAAACAAAAATTTCAGACAAGAATTACAATTGACGGATAAAGTTGATTATTCAAAAGATTATAGAGCTTATAGAGAAATCGATAATTTTGCAGAAAATTACATTGCTGTTTCTTTGTATAATGAAAAAAGTAATAATAATAATAAATTAATAAATGCCTGTGGTTTAAGTTATGGTGGTATAGAATTACCTATACTTGCAAAAATAATCAATAAAAATAAAATTGAAGAAGTATTGTTATTAAAATTTAATAAAGATGTATCAGGTTATGCAACAAAACAACTTATAGATTTAAGAAATTTTAATATAAATGATTTTGGCGGATTAATTAATTGTGATAAATTTGCAAATACCAATTTAGATTTATTTGATGATAATGTTTTAACAGGCAAAACGTTACAATTAGCTATCAATTCATTATATGATTATGACATTAATGTTAATAGTATTTGTATTGTTAGGTACCCTAGTATTAATAGAATAGATCAAATGTTTTTGGATAATCCTTCAGCAGTTGATTATAATTTGTTTTTTAATTATATATATGGTTTATGTTTTAATAGCCCTTATAGTTGGAAAGATGATAATTGGAAGAAGAAAAATGGAAAATTTGATTATACTGATTCATTAGGTGTATTTGATTTAAATAGGAAAAAGATTATAGAGTGTTTAATTAAAAATCATGATTATAGTGTAGAAAGCGAAGTAGGAGAATATAAAAGGAGATTAATTAAATGAAACAAAAAATAAATATAAATAATTGGTCTAGAGAAAAAGCATTTCAAATTTTTAATAACTTTGATGATCCATATACAGGAGTTACTACAAGGTTAAATATTACTAATTTAGTAGAATTTGTAAAAAATACCAATGTTTCATTTTACGGTACGATGCTGTATTTTGTTCTTATGTCATTAAATGAAATAGAGCATTTTAAATATGGATATGGTAGGGATGAACAAGGCAATTTAAATATTTATAAATATGATGAAGTTGCTGCAACTGCAACAGTTTTAAATAAAATAGGTGAACTTAATTTTACAAGATATATTAAATTTACTAATGATTACATAAAATTCATTAAAGAATTTTATGGAGCTAAAAGTGATGCTGAAAACAATGTTGAGTATTATAAAATACCGAATCAAGATAATATGAATAAAATTCAAGTTACCTGTTTACCTTGGATTAGGTTTAGCAATTTTAAAGATTCAATAAACAAAGCAGAAAAATCAAGCAAACCTAAAATATGTTGGGGAGAATATTATAAAATAAATAATGAGTACTTTATTGATTTTTCATTATTAGTAAATCATGCATTTCAGGATGGCATACATATAGCAATGTTGATTAATGGATTACAAAGCAACATTTCTAATATAAATTTAAAATTTCAATCAAAGGAGTTACAAAATGTTAAAAAAAAGTCGAAGAATAAGTTTTAATAAAGAAATATTTAATTATTATATTTATTATCCAAGTATTGTTAAAGAAAATATGCCAGTATTAGTTTTTCTACATGGAATAGGTGAACGGGGAAATAATCTTACTGATATTGAAAAATATGCTTTGCCCAAGTATATGAATAAGTTTGATATTCCATACATTGTAATTGCACCTCAATGTCATGAAAATAATTTTTGGGATTACCATTTGAGGGATGTAGAAAAAGTATTAGAAATTGAGTATAAAAAATTTAGATTTGATAAAAATAATATTTTTATATTAGGTTCGAGTATGGGAGCATATGGTGCATGGAATTATTTATTACAAAGACCTAATTTATTTAAAGGTATTATTTCAGTAGCTGGTGGTATAATGCTTCCAATAGATCAAGTTTTATTGCCAATAAAAGAAAAAGCAATTTTGATTTATCATGGAGATAATGATAACGTTATAAATTTAAGTCAAAGCATAACAGCTTACAATAAGCTAAAGGATATTGGAGCAACCAATATTGAATTAAGAATTGTAAAAGGAGATAATCATTATCTCACATCACATGCATTTAAAGATGAATATTTGTATGAATGGCTAAAGAAAAATACGAAAGGATGTTAGTAAAATGAGAGTAGTAAGTATAGGAGATCTTGTAACTGATTATTATTATAAAAATGATAAATTACTAGGCATAAATGGCGGAATGACGTCACACAATATAATTGCTAATTTAGCAAAAATAGGAATAAAAACTTCAGTATTTGGTGTATGTGGAAATGATATTCAAGGAAAGATAGCAACTAAAAGTTTAGAAATCTTAAAAGTAGATATAAGTAATATAAAAATCTTGGATGATGCTAGAACTAGATGTTTCCATGTCTCATATCATGATGAGAATGGGAAATTAGTTTTTACTTCAAGAAAGAGATGCCCTTTTTGCAATAATAAAAAATGGTATGATGAAAGTTTGTTAGATACCAAATTTATTCTTTCTAATATTAAAATTGATGATATTTTAGTTTTTGATAATCTAAATAACAAAAATCAAATAATTATTGACAATACTAATAATAAAAAAGTAATTGATTTGGGACAGTATTTTGAATTTGATGAAATGGAAAATAAAGAAATATTAAAGAGATTAACAAATAAATTTGAAATAATTAATTTTAACGAAAGAGTCACTAAATACCTTTTAAATAGGTTAAATTTAAAGAATGATAATGAATTATATAATATTATCAAGCCCAAATTAATGACTATTACTCGTGGTGAAGATGGTGCAACTTTTATAAATAAAGATGGAGTATATAATTTTAATTTGATAACTAAAGGTAGTGTTGTTGATTCAACAGGTGCAGGAGATGCTTTTATTTCTAGTATAATAAATGATTGCATTAAAAATAATTTTGAATATGTTCCTAGTTTATTTGAAAAATGGTATAAAAATTCAAATCGACTTACTAAAAAAGTTGTTTCTAAGATGGGTGCAAGAGGACATATTAATACATTGTTTAAAATAAAAGAAATAAAAAATGAGTGTACATGTAATGAATTTGAATATATAGAGAAAAAAAGAATAAAACGTTGCAACATAAATATAAACAATTTAGAAACAAGACTTATTAATGCTGTTAATTCAAATGTAAGTAATAAGTTAGATGATATAGGTTTTAATGGCGATAGCAATTGTTTATTTATTGGTACAGGTGGTTCATATGCTGGTGCTAAATTTGCCTCTAAAGCTGTTAATATGTTGTATGGTTGTAACACCTATTCAATGTATCCAAGAGATGTTATATATAGAAATAATGATAATATTAATAAAGCTATTTTATTTTCTTATTCAGGAACAACAAGTGATATTATTAATAGTATTAAGAATTTTAATAACAATAACATTTATCTCATTACTAAAGGTGAATTGCAGAATATTGTAACGAAAACCAACATATTAAGAAAAAATATACTAAATTATAAAACACCATCAAGTAAGGTAAAAGAACGTGGTTTTTTATCATTTGAGGGAGCCGTTGCACCTGCAGCACTTTTCTTAAAATATTATTATAGTAAAATTGATTCAGATTTTGATATATGTAATTTTATTAAAACTTCAATAAATTATTGGAATATTGAGATAGACAAATTATTTAATAAAAGCATAGTTAAGCAATTAAAGAAAAGAGGAATAATAAATATTTTTAGAGGAGACTTTGCTGATACTGCAAGTTATGATTTAGAAAGTAAAATTATAGAATCGGGAGTATTCAATTGTATAATTCATGAAAAGAAAAATTTTTCTCATGGTAGATTTATTAACTATGAAAATTTGGGAAATAACTATTCGATTTATTTTAAACAATCAAATACTAGTAAATATGAAAAAGAATTGTTAAATTATCTTGGACCAAACACTATAGTTGTGGAAAGTAAATATAATAATATTTTAGCTGAGTTTGATTTACTTATAGCATCCCAATTTATTATATATTATATTGGTAAGTATTTGGACATAGATGTTTCTAAACCAAAATATACTGAAGATGCACTTAAAATATATTTTTATAAAGGTGATTTATAAAAAATAAAAGTAAGGTGATTGTATGAATTATATAAAACAAACATTGAGTAATAATAAAAAAATTATCTTTTTGTATATTTTATTAGGAGTATTTTTATCATTTTTAGGAATGTATAACATTAAATTATTTCAAATTATATTAGATAAATTTAACGACGGAAATTTAACTTTTAAAATGATAATTTTTTATGGTTTCCTGCTGCTAATGTATATAATTCTTTCATATTTAGAAAATTATCCAAGTGTTTATTTACAAAATAAATTATATTTAGATTTTAAACTTTCGGCACTGAAAAAAATATCCAGGATAGATTATTCAAAATATCAAAAGTTAGGCTTAGGTAAATTAACTCAAAAAATCGAAAATGGATCTATGGCAACTAGAGATGTAGTATATGAATTTTATTTTAGAATTTTTAGGGAATTGTTGCCTACAATGATATCTAGTTTAGTTTTTATATTTATGATTGATTTTAAAATTGCATTAGTTGTTTTTATAGGGTATATATTAGTTTTTATAATAACTAAAATTATAATAATTAAACTTTATAAACTAAAGGAAAGTATTGTAGAAAACGAAGAAAATATGAATAAATATTTAATCAGAGGTTTTCAAGAGTTAATATCTTTTAGAATTAATAAAAAATATCAAAGAGAAATAGAAAAATGTAATAATAATATAAACGAAATTGTTAATAATAAAATAAAGATAACTTTAGTTCATGAAGCTTTTTTTACAATATTTGCATTATTAGTTGGGATTATAAAAATAACTGTTCTTATATATGCAATATTATCAAATAAGTTATCTATAGGATCAGTAGTAGCATTAATAACTTTATTAGGTAAAGCTTATGAACCAATCGCTATTTTTAATGTTATATATGTTGATTATAAACTTGATAAAATTGTGATGAATAGGTATATAGAATTTTTGAATTTGGATGATGATATGCAATTAACAAATGGTAAAAAAGTTAAAATTAAAGATAAAAACATTATTATTGATTCCTTAAAATATAAATATAATAAAAATTTAGTTTTGAAAGATATAAATATGGAAATTATGTCAAAGAAAAAAATTGCTATAGTTGGATCTAGTGGTAGTGGTAAATCTACAATATTAAAGTTAATATTAGGCCTTTTAAAACCAACAGCTGGTAAAGTATATATTGGAAAAGATAAGTTACAAAGTATCAATTTAAATACCTTATATGACTCTATTTCATATGTTTCTCAAGAATCTCCACTATTCGATGGAACACTAAGGGAAAATATAATATTTGATCAAAATATTCCAGATAAAGAAATTATCAAAGTGTTAAAAAAGCTAAATTTATCTGAATTCTATAATAAGTTGGAAAATGGTTTAGATACAGAAATAGGTGAAAAGGGAATTCTTATGTCGGGTGGAGAGAGACAAAGGATAGCCTTAGCGAGATTATTTTTTGACAATTCTGATTTAATCATTTTGGATGAGGCTACTTCTGCACTAGATAATCAAAATGAAATGATAGTTTTAAATTTACTTTTAGATTGCTTAAAAAATAAAACTGTTATTTTAGTAACTCATAGAATAGATTTGTTGAAAAAAATTGACAGTATATATGTAATTAAAGATGGCATTATTGTAGAAAATGGTAATTATAATGATTTAAATAAAAAAGATACACTTTTTTATAAAATAGGTAAAAAGTTAGGTAAGGAATGAGTATAATCTATCAAGAAAACTTTAAATATATATTGAAGTTTTCTTTTCTTTTATGTTAAAATATTTACAAGGAAGTGATTGTATGGATTTGTTATTCGCAACAGGTAATGAAAATAAATATAATTTAATGAAACGTAGACTATCTAGTTTGGATGACATAAATGTTTTAATGCCTAAACAAATTGGAATTAAAATAAATGTTGTAGAAGATGGTAAAACAGCAGAGGAGAATGCTATAAAAAAAGCTCAAGAGTATTATAATAAAACAGGTATGGCAGTTATAGCTGAGGATTCTGGACTTTATGTAGATAAATTTAATGAAAATATGCAACCTGGACTATTTGTAAGAAGAGTAAATGGTAGAGAGGATTTGACCGATCAGGAAATTTTAAATTATTATATAAATTGTTTAAATATGGTAGGTGGAGAGAGTTTAGCTCATTACCAAACAGGTGTAGCTTTAATAGATAATGATGGAAATATTTATTCAATCACAATAGATGAGGAACCATTTTTATTTACTTCAAAAAAGAATCAAAAAGATACAGTAGTGGGTGGTACATTAGACTCAATTAGTTATGATATTAAAAATAAAAAGTATTTTAATGAATTAACTGATGATGAAAAACAACAAAGATATGAAAGAATAGACCAAGAAACTTTAAAACTTGTTGGTAATCTGAAAAATCATATAAAATGATTGATTTATTTCAATCTTTTTTTTATAATATTTATTGGTGATTTTATGAATAAATCTGAACTAAGAAAGAAATATTTGAACCTTAGAAAAAAATTAATAGAAACTGATTATAAATCAAAGATAATAGTAGAAAAAATATTGAATGAAAACGAATATAAAGAATCAAAAGTTATAGGACTTTACAGCTCTATTGCTCAAGAAGTTGATTTAACTACTTTAATAGATAGTGCTATAAAAGATAAAAAAATAGTTTGTCTTCCAGTAGTATTAGATAATTATATTATGTCTTTTTGTAAAATAAGTTCTATAGCTGATGTATTAAGTATTAATAAATATAAAATAAAAGAGCCCTTGTTGCACAATTCAAATTTAATAATGCCAAGTGAGCTCGATTTAATAATAGTACCAGGTGTTTGTTTTGATACAAATAAAAATAGAATTGGATTTGGACAAGGATATTATGATAGATATTTAGAACGTGCTGTTAATTCATATAACATAGGTGTTTGTTTTGATGAGCAATTAATAAAAAATTTTTGTATAGAAAGTGGTATGTTTGATAAAAAGGTTGATGAGATAATAACTGATAAAATTAAAATTAAATGATTTTGACTTTATTGTTGATAAATGATAGAATATATTCTCAAGAAAAGGGGAAGTATTATGGTTAGTAATGAGTTATTAGAGCAAATTATATATTTATCTTCAAAAAATATACTCATTGATGAGAATTTAATAGTTAAAGTAATTTTAGAACAAATAAATAAAGCTGATTATATCACGCAAGATATTTTTTCGAGGGTAGTTTTTGATAAGATAAGTGAAAAAGATATAATGTGTTTATGTAATACTATAAAAGGTATAATAGTTGTTGATTTAAATAAATTATATAAATATCATAGAAAAATAGAGGATACATTATATATTAATTTACAAATAATTAGATATGTACTTCATGAGTTAGAACACTTAAAAGAAGTATATAAATCTACTAAGGATGATATAACAAAATTACTTATAGATTTATCTGATCCTAATATAATGTATGATGTTTATAAGAATAAATTATTAAGTAAAAAAAGAAAAGATAAAAAAGTAGATAAATTATATTTTAAATTGTATGATTTTATACCAGGAGAAAGAATAGCTGATATAGATTCATCATTTAAATTATTAGAAAGTATTAATTTTTATCCAAAAAAATTAAATATAACTAAAAGTTTGGAAAAAGATTATATAAATAATTTATATAGAGGATATGTTAGAGTATTTAAAGATAATATGTTTAATATACCACTAGTAGATTATTTATATAATATAAAAAAAGAAGAATATTTAAATGATTTTGAGTTTTATTCAAATGATATAGATGAATTTTATAATAATACAACTAAATTATATAGTATAGAGGATAAAATGAGGTTGGGTTTACCTATAACTGTTGATGAATCCAAAGTTATAAGTGGTAGAATAAGGTGATATATTGGAGCTTAATGAAGTAATATTTGTAAATAATTTGCCTAGTATTGATTTACATGGATTTGATAGAGATAGTGCTCGTGTTAAGGTAAATGAATTTATCCATGATAATATAATTTTAAAAAATGAAATAATATGTATAGTACATGGTATTGGTTGTGGTATATTAAAAGATGAAGTTCATTCAGTACTTAGAAGAAATAAGAATGTTATTGATTATAAGTTATTTTATAATAATACAGGATGTACAATTATTAAGTTAAGAATTTAGGGGTGTTTATGAATAATAAAGAATTTAGTAAAAAAAGAATTAATAATAATTTTTATACAAGATTGATTAGTTTATATAAATCAGGGAAATATGAAGCCTTTCTTAGATTATCAGATAAATTTTTAAATTATTGTGATAGTGATAGAAATATATTACTTATGAGAGCTAAATCTTATAGGGCACTTGAAATGTATCGAGAGGCTTTAAATGAACTTTTAAAGGCGGTTAAATATAAAGATAATCAATTTGTTGTATTAGAATTATATTTTTTATACTACCATTTAAATATGTATAAAGAAGCTCTAAGTCTTCTTCCTATGTTGTATGGTAAGGAAGGTATAAAAGGACATTCGTTAGCTATATCTGAATTAGTTATGAAAAAGGAATTAGGAATGAATTGTGATTTTAAAATAGGAGCTAGATGTGATATGATAAAAAATCAGATAACAAATTATAATGAGGCTGTAGCGCTCAAACACATTAGTGATCATCTAGTAATAAATGATAATGAAGTTGATCATGCATATTTTGATGAGTCAATAGATTTAGAATATTTATTTAATATTGTGCGAAAACAATTAGATAGTAAAAATAAAGCTAACAAAAGAGATATGTTAGAAGTTCATTATTTTAGTGTTTCAAATATAGGGAGTAATGAAGGAGAATTATATAATTTTATTAAAGTTGTAGTAGTTCCAAATACAAACAATATAATAACAATGTTTCCAACAAATGAAGTGGATATTAATCATATAATACCTCTTAAATATGAATATATTAAATTATTTAAAAAAGAACATAAAACAAAAGTTAAGTCTCAAATAGATAAGTTTTATGGTAGATATCAATTAAAGTAAAATATAGATTGATTTAATCTATATTTTTTAGTATAATTAACATAGTAAAGGTAGCGGTGGTATATGAAGATATCATTAGGAAAAAACAGTAAAAATGATACCTTATGGTATATAGTTATACTACAATATTATTACAATATATAAATCAAAATAAACAGGAGGATAAAATGAAGAAAAAAGGATTTACATTAATAGAGTTATTAGCAGTAATAGTAATACTTGCAATAATTGCATTAATAGCTACACCAATAGTATTAAATATAATAAAAGATTCTAAAAAAGAAGCAACAAGATTAAGTGTTGAGAATTATTTAAGAGCAGTAGA